>CALFDL010000129.1 GCA_937950415.1 uncultured Collinsella sp.
TCATGCAGGACCCGCAACACGCTTACACCCAAGAACTCGTCTATTCGCTTCTTTAGGAGGCTCGCCGATGTACGTCATCCGCAACGGAATCATTGTTCAACCCGACCGCCTGCTCTTTGGCTACGAGCTTGTTGTCGAAGACGACAGGATCGCCGCAATTCAGCGCCAAGGCAAATTCGATGCGACCGCCGCGGGAGCCGGCGTTATCGACGCTCATGGTGGCTATGTCACGCCTGGTCTTGTGGATATCCATTCCGACTATATCGAGACCGTTATCTCGCCGCGCCCGACGGTGCTCATGGACTTCTCGACGGCATTGTTCGAGGCCGAGCGTGAGCTCATCGCCCATGGCATCACCACAATGTATCACTCGCTTTCGGCATATGCGCAGGACATCATGGATGCCAAGCCGGTCCGGCGCTGGGAGAACACCGAGAAAATCATGGCGCTTATCGCCGGCTGCAAACGCACCGAGGGGCGAAACGCCCATCTGATTCGTCATCGCCTGCACCTGCGTCTTGAGGTCGATAACGTCAATCTGGTTGAGCAAGTTGAGGGGCATTTGCGCTCGGGCGAGGTGGACGAGCTTTCATTTATGGACCACACTCCCGGCCAGGGTCAATATCGCGATATCGAGATCTGGCGCAAGAGCGTTCGTGGCGATCATGAGCTGAGTGATGAAGAAGCGGCACAGATCGTTGCCGCTCAGCAGGCGGCGCCCAAGCTTTCCTTTGAGCAGCTCAAATATCTTGCCGATGTTGCCTGCGAAAACGGCATTGCGCTGGCGAGCCACGATGACGATTCGGTCGAGCATCTGGACCTTATGCGTGAGCTCGGCTGCACGATCTCTGAGTTCCCGGTGAGTTTAGAGGTGGCGCGCGCTGCTCGCGAGCGTGGCATGTCGACCGTCATGGGAACACCCAACATCTTGCTGGGAAAGAGCCATTCGGGCAATCTTTCGGCGCGCGACGCCGTGTCCAACGGAGTGGCGAGCGTGCTGTGCTCCGATTACTATCCCACGGCAATGCTGCAGAGCGCCTTTGCCCTGCACCATGATTTCAAGCTGCCGCTTGAAGAGGCGTTTGCCATGCTCACCATCAACCCGGCGCGCGCCGTGCATGCCGACGACCAGATTGGCAGTCTGGAAGAGGGCAAGAAAGCCGATATTCTGGTCATTCGTGAGGTTGAGGAAGGCCAGCGCACCTATCCCGTGATCACGGCGACGCTGGTGGATGGCCGTGTGGTTTCGCGCATGTGGTATCCGGCGCTGCCGAGCATGTCTGCCCGTTTTGCCACCGATGCCGCGACGATCGCCGAGACCGCCGACCGCGTGCCGGCAGCCGTGGTGGATACGGATGGATCGGAGGACAAGTAATGGGCGATTCAATCGAATCCTTTCAGCCTGATGCATGTCCACTCCTTGCGATCGAGGATCTTTCCAAGGGCTTTACCCTGCATACCGCCGACCGTCGCGTGCGCGGCTGTGAGCATATCTCGCTGAGCGTGCTGCCGGGCGAGTTCGTGGGCGTTACCGGCCGCTCGGGCTCGGGTAAATCAACGATTCTCAAGTGCATCTATCGTACGAATCTGCCGGAAAGCGGCCACATCGTGTACGATTCCGAGGCCTTTGGCCCGGTCGACCTTGCCACGCTCGATGAGCGTCGTGTGATCTATCTGCGCAACTACGAGATTGGCTATGTCTCCCAGTTCCTCGATGCCGTGCCACGTACCACGGCCCGTGAAATCGTGCGCGCGAGTGCCGCCGAGGCGTTTGCCGATGAAGATGCGATTGAGGAGGAGACGACGCGTATGCTCGAGCATTTCGACTTCCCCAAGCCCCTGTGGGACCTGTATCCCAACACGTTCTCGGGTGGTGAGAAGCTCAGACTCAACATCGCGCGCGCTATGGTGCGTCGTCCACGTCTATTACTGTTGGACGAGCCGACTGCCAGCCTCGATAACGCGAGCAAGGTCAGAGTCCGCGATTTGATTGAGCAACTCAAGGCCGGAGGTACTACGATGCTGGGGATCTTCCATGATTTGGAGTTTATGGAAGGCGTTTGCGATCGTGAGTACAACATGCAGATTGGTGGGTTTGTCCAGGCATAGGAGGGACGGATGCAAGAACATAGATCCGTGCAGGGGTCATTTGATCTGCATATGCATTCAGTTTATTCCGATGGTTCTCAATCGGTGCAGACATTGATTACCGAGGCTCGTGAGCGGGGTCTTTCGGGTATTGCCGTTACCGATCACGACAGTTTGCGCCAGCTGTCGTCCGTACGCGCCGAAGCCCGCAAGATGGGTTTTCCCGTGATTGCGGGTGTTGAAGCTTCTTGCATTGACGCGGAAACCGGACGCAAGATCCATATTCTTTGCTACGGTCTCGCGGCTACGGCGGATGAATCTGGTCCGCTTGAGCTCTTGGTAAACGAAACGCTTGCCCGCCGTACTGCCAACACTCTGTGGCAGGCATGGACGCTCGAGCGTACAGGGATAGCCCCCTGCGGGCGAAAAGCATCGGTGGCTGACGTGGTCGAAGTCTCGCGGGCAAGCACTGGTGTCTACAAACAGCACGTCATGCAGGCGCTTACGGGGTTGGGCTATCGCGATGGCGAATATCAGCGCGTGTATCGTCGGTTATTTAAAAACGGCGGTATTGCCGAGCGTGACATTTCCTATCCCGACGCACTTGCAATTGTGCGGGCTGCTCGCGAACAGGGCGGCGTGCCCGTGCTCGCACATCCCCAGCAGATGGACTCGTGGGGGGCTATCCCCGCACTTGTTAAGGCGGGTCTGATGGGCATCGAGGCGTTTCATCCCGATAACGATGCCGTTGCGACCGAAGAGGCCTTTAGACTTGCACGACAGTACGGAATCTTGTGCACCGGCGGTAGCGATTACCCCCCGAGTGCGTTGGGGCCCGTTTCATCACGCCGGATGAAGCCGGCGAGTCCGTTGCGCAGCTGTTCGACCAAGAACGCCTGCTTGCTTAGGGGGTCCAAAGATGACAGTTCGAACGGCGACTGTTGCCGATTCCGACGCGGTGTACGAGCTCATGTGCCAGCTTGAGGACACTCGATTTGACCGATTGACGTTCTGTAGGCGTTTTGGCTGGCAGCTTGCCCGTCAACCATTTTTCGCTTTTGTGCTCGAGGAGGATGACGTTGTCGGGTTTGTGAACGTGCGCGTCGAGCGGCAGCTTCACCATGAACACCCCGTGGCCGAGATTTGCGAGCTCGTGGTTGACAAGGGATACCGTGGTGGTGGACGCGGGACACTGCTGCTTGAGAGGGCCATTGCGTGTGCACGAGAGCAGGGCTGCGAGGTAATCGAGGTGACCTCAAATGCCGCACGGTTGGGTGCTCACCGGTTTTACGAGAATCACGGCATGAAGAGGACGCATGCTAAATTCATGATGGGGCTGTGAGGGCCCTCAAATGTATACGCAATAACGCTCGTAAACTTTTTCAAAAATAGTTCTTGCGTTCGCGCTGGCGCTCCGTTATTCTAATTC
>CALFDL010000130.1 GCA_937950415.1 uncultured Collinsella sp.
CGGTCCGGGAATCCGACGTGCTCGTTGGGGCAACGTTCCCTGCCAAAAAGGGACAGGTTTATTTTGGTCGGTTTTATCTAGGGAAACGTCGCGCTCCGGCGGTGATCTGCTCTCATCTGTCATAGGGAAATCGGCGGCGCTTTCGGAAGTATGCGGCAAATTTTGAACTTGCTGAGCGCACAGGGGTTTTGCGATAACAAACCCGCAGGTAGAGCGCTTGAGCATATACGGTGTGGTCGACCCATCAAGATTTTGCCGCATACTTCAGGAATGCAGGCGAATATCGTGCGGTCTAACCGCCCATTTACCGCAAAGAAGGCCGCTTCCCCTAGTAGAAAGCGGCCCCAAATCTTACGAATAGACGATGGTAAAGGGTTCCGACGTTTCGGCGCCCCCTGTTGAAGTGCAGCGTGTGCCTTCGAGCGTTACTGAAACCACTTGGTCGACATCAATCAACTTCGTTGGCACCCAAATGTTCTCTCCGCTATTGCGTCCCATCGAAACATAGAAATTGTACGCCCCTGCGTCGTCATCTTCGATAATCTGCTCTGACCCATCCTTGTAGGTGACGGTCAGTTTATGATCAACTGCTTCATGGCCCAGATCATCGATGTGCGTCTGGATGGAAAACGGACTGATCTCGAGAGGCGAGTCATCGGAGCGGAGTTCTTTTGTATCGACGTGCGCTCCGACGTTAAACTCTTGCGTCGATACCTCGATCACCTTCGCATCCCCACCTTTGGCCTCCGTCCAACTGATATTCCAGGTGACCGCATGTCGTAAATCTCGATCGCGATTCCAAGATGCAAAGTACATCGTGCCGTTAATGACCGTGTCGCTTGATGTGTCTTTATCAATGGTGCAGCGTGTATCAGCCCATTCCTCGCCGAAGTTCATGCTGGGTGTACTGACGCCCCCTTCTTCTTCACCATAGAGAACAAGTTCGCCAAGCTCTGCCGCCGGCTTGTAGTAGTTAACGCCATTCGGATTGGACAATGTAAACGTCACAGCACCGCAACCGTTCTCGTCGATTGCCATCTCATGAATGTCGAGCGTATAGCCGTTGCCCTCGACGGACAGATTGACCTTCTGGACTGCACCCTCCAGGCTTTGGGGCGCGATACCATCACCAAACTCTCTGGTGTAGGTATATTTCGTCCCCGACGAGCCGCCATTTGTCCAGGTAACGGACTCTCCGTTGCCATGGTTTCCCCAGGCAGAGGCAAAATAACTGGAATTGACAACAGCGTAGGCGACCCCTCCGGTCGCCAGCACTCCGGCAAGGCATCCGATTACGGCAACATACAGAGGCTTCGCGTGACCCTTTCGGCGAAGCGGCTCGCCAGCAGCGGCATAAAGAACACGGTCAGCAAGATCGCTATCGGCTTGGACGGACTCGAAGGCCTGCTTGATCTGGTTGGATTTCACGGTCGCCCTCCTCTAGGATGAACTTGAGCTTCGACCTGCCGCGAGCTAAACGCGTTCGAACGGTCGCGGCTGGCACATGCAGTAACTCGGCAATTTCTGAAGTCGAGAAGCCCAGATAGTAATAGAGCACGATAGGAATACGGAATCGCTCCGGAAGTCGCATAACGTCTGACAGGACCGCCTTGGTCTCCTCCTGCGCCGTCGAAAGCGAATCGGCCAGGTTCTCAATATCCTCCACGCGCCTCCATGGCTTTCGAAAGAGCGATTTGCATTCATTGATCGTGACCCGGATAAGCCATCGACGAAGATGCTCCCAGTTTTCAAATTGCGCGTCGCTTTTGAGCAACTTAAGAAAGACGTCTTGAGCGACATCGTCGGCGTCAGCGCGATCACGCAGATACGTCAATGCGATCCGAAACACGACATCCCGGTGGTCTTCGACCGCCTGTCTAAAAGCTTGTTCTTCCATAATCACCTCCCGGTGACATTAATGGTTCTCGATGAGGCCCTCACCATAGATACGCTCTTGTCGGGCGAAATGTTTCAAATTCAAGCATGAAAAGCCGACCAAAATAAACCTGTCCCTTATTGGCAGGTTTTCTTCAACGAAAAAGACCCGCTCCCCTGTTGGGAAGCGGGTCTTTGGAAGGGCGGTTAACGTACTAGGAAATTATTCCTCGTCGTTGTCCTTGGCCTCTTCGGCGTCGTCGGTGTCTACGAGCTGGTTGAGTAGCTCGTCGAGGGAAGCCATGTCCTCGTTGATGGCACCGTTGGCGGGAGCCTTCTTGTCGTCGATCGGGGCGCCCAGGAGCTCCTCGTCGGCGTCGGCGTGATGCGTCGGCGTGGCAGAGGTGCCCAGCAGGATGTCGTCCGGACCGTCGGGGCTAAAGACCATCTGCAGCAGCTGCGAGAGGTCTTCCTCGTCGGCAACGTCGTCGTTGTTCTCGAGGATGTAGAGCAGATCGTGGGCCTCGAGGCCGTCACGGAGCTCCTCGATCGCCTTGGCACCGATGCCATCGATGCGCAGCAGATCCTCCTCGGACTTGCCGACCAGGTCGCCGACCGTCTCGATGCCGACCTCGCTGAACTTGTTGGTCCAGCGCTGCGACACGCCCAGGTCGTCGAACAGGTACAGGCGAGCCTTCTCGGCGGAGATGGTATGGCCGTTGCGGGTGAACGAACCGTCAGCACCACCGAACTCGTCGTAGCCGGCCCAGTCGAGCTGCTGCGGGAGCTGCTCGTCCAGGTCCTTGAGCTCCACAGGAGCCCACTCGGGCAGCGACTTGGCGTTGGGCGAAGCCGGGCCGTCGATGTCCACGTAGCCGTCGGCCGTGCGATACGTCAGCTTGGCGTTGGCATACGGCTTGAGGCCGGTACCGGCCGGGATCTTCTTACCGACGATGACGTTGGACTTAAGGTCGAGCAGGTGGTCGACCTTGCCCTCGATGGCAGCCTCGGTAAGGACGCCGGCGGTACGGATGAACGAAGCGCTCGACAGCCAGGAGTCGATGTTGGACGCGACCTTGAGCGTACCCAGGATGACGGGCTCGGCCACGGGAGCCTGACCGCCCAGACGGGCAACGCGCTCGACCTCGTCGGCGAACTCGTAGCGATCGACGTACTGACCAAGCAGGTACTTGGAGTCGCCGGGGTTGGTGATCTGAACGCGACGCAGCATCTGACGTGCGAGCACCTCGATGTGCTTGTCGTTCAGGTCAACGCCCTGGCTGGTGTAGACGTCCTTGACGCTCTCGACGAAGGTGTGCATCGTCGACTCGATGTCGGTCAGCTTGCGCAGGTTGCGGAAGTTGACGAAGCCCTTGGTGATCTGGTCGCCGGCGCGAACCTCGCAGCCGTCCTCGATCTCGGGCATAAAGCGCACCGATGCGGGGACGCGACGCTCGTCGAGGACACGGGTGTGATCCTCGGAGTCGGTGAGCGTCAGCACGTACTCGGACTTCTCGGGCTTAATCGAGAGGTGGCCGGAGTACGGAGCCAGCTCGGCCTCGCGACCCAGAATCTTCTCGTTGACGTTGCCGACGATATCGAACATACGGCTGACCGTAGGCAGACCCTGCGTAATATCGTCGACGCCAGCGACGCCGCCGGAGTGAATGGTACGCATCGTAAGCTGCGTACCGGGCTCGCCGATGGACTGGGCGGCAATAATGCCGACGGCAGTACCGATGGCGACCGGACGACGGGTGGAAAGATCCCAGCCGTAGCACTTCTGGCACACGCCGTACTTGGAGCGGCAGGTGAGCAGTGCGCGAAGCTTGACCTTCTTGAGGCCGGCATCGACCATCTTCTGGATGTCGGCGACCTTCTCGATGTAGCCGTCCTGCTCAAAGAGCACGGTGCCATCGGGGGCCACGACGTCCTCGATGAAGCAACGGCCGACGAGGTCGGTGTTGAGGTCGGTGGTGCCGGGGATGATGAGGTTGTAGGTGACGCCCTCGTGCGTACCACAGTCCTCCTCGCGGACGATGACGTCCTGGGCCACGTCGACCAGACGACGGGTCAGGTAACCAGAGTCCGAGGTGTGGGATGCGGTATCGACCAGGCCCTTACGGGCGCCGTAGGTCGAAATGAAGTACTCGAGCGGCAGCAGGCCCTCGCGGAAGTTCGCCTTAATGGGAAGGTCGATCGTCTCGCCGGACATGTCTGCCATCAGGCCACGCATGCCGCCGAGCTGACGCAACTGGGTCTTAGAACCACGGGCGCCGGAGTCGGCCATCATGTAGAGCGGGTTCTCCTCGTCGAACAAGTCGAGCATGAGCGCTGCAACCTTATCGGTACAAGCGGTCCACTCGTTAACGACTTCGATGTGGCGCTCCGTCTCGTTGATGAAGCCCTCCTCGAAGTACTCGTTGATCTGGTCGACGTTGGCCTGGGCGCGATCGAGCAGCTCCTGCTTCTCGGCAGGGATGAGAGCGTCCCACACCGAGATGGTGAGGCCGGCGCGGGTAGCGTAGTGGAAGCCAGAGTACTTGATGGCGTCGAGGATCGGGCCGACCTTGGCCTCGGGGTAACGATCGCAGCAGTCCGCAACCAGCTTGGCCACATCGCCCTTGACCATCTTGTAGTTCATGAACTCATAGTCTTCGGGCAGGCACTGGCGGTTGAAGATGATGCGGCCGATGGAGGTCTCGAAGCGCGCGGTCTTGTTGCCGGTGACGTCGTAGTCGACGAACTCGTTCTTGCCGTTCTTGACGCGGAAGATACGGGTGCCGTCCTCGTTGATGACGTTGGCATCGGCAGCGGACACGCGGACCTGGATCTTGGCCTGCATGTCGACCTCGGAGCGGCAGTCATAGGCGTGCAGCGCGTCGTCGAAGCTCGAGAACACGTGGTTCTCGCCCGGCAGACCGTCGCGGACCTGGGTCAGGTAGTACACACCAATAATCATGTCCTGCGAGGGGATGTTGACCGGCTTGCCGGATGCCGGCGAGCGCAGGTTGTTCGCAGAGAGCATGAGCACGCGAGCCTCGGCCTGAGCCTGGCTGGACAGCGGCACGTGGACAGACATCTGGTCGCCGTCGAAGTCGGCGTTGAAGGGCGAGCAGACCAGCGGATGCAGGTGGATAGCCTTGCCCTCGACCAGCACCGGCTCAAAGGCCTGGATGGACAGACGGTGCAGGGTCGGTGCACGGTTGAGCAGCACGACGCGGCCGTCGATGACCTCTTCGAGGATATCCCACACAAAGGTGGCACCGCGGTCGATAGCGCGCTTGGCGCCCTTGATGTTCTCGACCTTGCCAAGCTCGACCAGGCGCTTCATGACGAAGGGCTTGAAGAGCTCCAGCGCCATGGTCTTGGGCAGACCGCACTGGTGCAGCAGCAGCTTGGGGTCGGTAACGATAACCGAACGGCCGGAGTAGTCGACACGCTTACCCAGCAGGTTCTGGCGGAAACGACCCTGCTTGCCCTTGAGGGCCTCGGCGAGCGACTTGAGCGGGCGACCGCCACGGCCAGAGACCGGGCGACCACGACGGCCGTTGTCGAACAGGGCGTCCACGGACTCCTGGAGCATGCGCTTCTCGTTGTTCACGATGATCGCAGGGGCGTCCAGGTCGAGCAGGCGCTTGAGTCGGTTGTTACGGTTGATCACGCGACGGTACAGGTCGTTGAGGTCGGACGCGGCGAAGCGGCCGCCGTCGAGCTGGACCATCGGGCGCAGATCGGGCGGAATGACCGGGATGACGTCCAGGATCATGTTCGCGGGGCTGTTGCCGCCCTTCAGGAAGGCGTCAACGACCTCGAGGCGCTTGACGGCCTTCTCGCGCTTCTGCTTCTGAGAATCCTCGTCAGCGATGATGGCCTTGAGCTTCTCGGCCTCGGAGGGGAGGTCGATGGCAGCGAGCAGGTCGCGGACGGCCTCGGCACCCATACCACCCTTGAAGTACATGGAGTAGTAACGGGTCATCTCGCGGAACAGCGGCTCATCGGAGATGAGGTCGCGCTCGGTGAGCTTCATGAAGGCGTTGAAGGCGTCCGTGCGGAGCTGCTTCTCGTCCTTGCACTCTTCCTCGATGTCGACGATGCCGGAGGCGATCTCCTCGGGGGTCAGCGGCTCCTCGTCGGAGAACTCGTCAAAGTTCTCGGGGTTGCCCTGCTCCTTGAGGGACTCGATCTGGCGGGCGCACTCGGCATCGATCTCTTCCAGATCGGCGGCGAGCTCCTCGCGCAGGTCGTCGGCGTCGGCCTCGCGGGCCTCATAGTCAACCTCGGTGATGATGTAGCTGGCAAAGTACAGAACCTTCTCGAGGTCCTTGGACTTGATGTCGAGCATACGGCTCATCGGGAAGCTCGTGGGGCTCTTGAAGTACCAGATGTGGGACACGGGAGCGGCGAGCTCGATGTGGCCCATGCGGTCGCGACGCACCTTGGCCGAGGTGACCTCGACGCCGCAGCGCTCGCAGACGATGCCCTTAAAGCGGATGCCCTTGTACTTGCCGCAGGAGCACTCCCAGTCCTTGGCGGGACCGAAGATCTTCTCGCAGAACAGGCCGTCCTTCTCGGGCTTGAGGGTACGGTAATTGATGGTCTCCGGCTTCTTGACCTCACCGTGCGACCAGGAACGGATCTGGTCGGCGGAGGCAAGGGAGATCTTTACCGAGTCAAAATCAGTAGCTTCGAAATCTGCCACAGTCAACTACTCCTTATCAGTGGTCGTGGCGGCGACAGCCTCGGGTGCCTCGGCGGTCTCGGCATCCTCGGCCTCGACGTCGGCGTCAACGCCGGCGAGCGCAGCCAGGTCGTCGAGAGCGGAGGTCTCCTCGGCGGTCACAGGGGCGGAGGCGTCCTCGTCGGCATCGTGCATGGGCTCGATGTCCAGCGCGAGGGAGCGGATCTCCTTGACGAGAACCTTGAAGGACTCGGGGATACCCGGGACAGGAACGTTCTCGCCCTTGACGATGGACTCGTAGGTCTTGACGCGGCCCACGGTATCGTCGGACTTGACGGTCAGGATCTCCTGCAGGACGTTGGAAGCACCGTAAGCGTACAGTGCCCAAACTTCCATCTCGCCGAAGCGCTGGCCGCCGAACTGGGCCTTGCCGCCCAGAGGCTGCTGGGTAACCAGGCTGTAAGGGCCGGTCGAACGGGCGTGGATCTTGTCGTCGACCATGTGGCCGAGCTTGAGGATGTAGGACGTACCCACGGTAATGGGCTCGCGGAACTCCTCGCCGGTGCGGCCGTCGAACAGACGAGTCTTGCCGCGCTCGTCAAGCTGGGTGACGAACTCGGGGCGCATGTGATCGCCAAAGGCAGCGGTGGCCTTGTTGAGCATGTTCTTGTTGGCACGACGGATGACCTCGGCGATCTCGTCCTCCTTGGCGCCGTCGAAGACGGGCGTAGCGGTGAAGAACGGACCGGGGACGTACTTGTCGGAGTCGGCCTGCTCGGTATCCCAACCGCAGGCAGCAGCCCAGCCAAGGTGGCACTCGAGCAGCTGGCCGACGTTCATACGCGAAGGAACGCCCAGCGGGTTGAGGATAACGTCGATCGGGGTACCGTCAGCCATGTAGGGCATGTCCTCGACCGGCAGAACGTTACAGATAACACCCTTGTTGCCGTGGCGGCCGGCGATCTTATCGCCCTGCTGGATCTTACGACGCTGGGCGACGTAGACGCGCACCTGCTCGTTGACGCCGGGGGCCAGGTCGTCGCCGTTCTCGCGGCTAAAGCGGACGACATCGATGACGCGGCCGTAAGCGCCGTGAGGCATCTTAAGGGAGGTATCGCGGACGTCGTGGGCCTTGGCACCGAAGATGGCGCGCAGCAGGCGCTCCTCGGCGGTCAGAGCGCTCTCGCCCTTAGGCGTGACCTTGCCGACCAGGATGTCGCCAGGGCCGACCTCGGCGCCGATGCGGATGATGCCGTCCTCGTCGAGGTTGGCAAGCATGTCCTCGGAGAGGTTCGGGATCTCGCGGGTGATCTCCTCGGGGCCGAGCTTGGTGTCGCGGGCGTCGATCTCGTGACGGGTGATGTTGATGGTCGTCAGCAGGTCCTCGGCCACCAGGCGCTCGGACACGACGATACCGTCCTCGTAGTTAAAGCCTTCCCACGGCATGTAGGCCACAGTGAGGTTCTGACCCAGTGCGAGCTCGCCATGATCGGTCGAAGGACCGTCAGCCAGGGGCTCGCCCTGCTCAACGGTGTCACCGACGCGCACGAGCGGACGGTGGTTGATGCAGGTGGACTGGTTGGAGCGCTGGTACTTGGCCAGGTGATACTCGTCCATGCCGCCGGCATGCTTGACGATGATCTTGGCGGCGTCGGCAAAGATGACCTCGCCGGCATTCTTGGCCAGGGTGACCTCGCCGGAGTCCAGAGCGGCGCGACGCTCCATGCCGGTACCGACATAGGGAGCGGCGGGGTGAACCAGCGGCACGGCCTGACGCTGCATGTTAGCGCCCATCAGCGTACGCTTGGCGTCGTCGTGCTCAAGGAACGGGATCAGCGTGGCTGCGACGGAGAGCATCTGACGGGGCGAGACGTCCATGTAGTCGACGTCCTCGACGGGCACGTCGGCGGGAGCACCGAAGGAGCCGTCGAAGTCGCGGGTACGGGCGATCACGGTGTGCGGGCGGACGATCTTGCCCTCGGCATCGGTCGTGATGAACTCGTTGGTCTTGGGATCGAGCGGCGTGTTGGCCGGCGCGATGACGTGCTTCTCTTCCTCGTCAGCGGTCATCCAGTCGATCTGGTCGGTGGCAACGCCGTTCTCGACGCGACGGAACGGAGCCTCGATGAAGCCGTACTCGTTGACGCGGGCGTAGAGGGCGAGCGAGCCGATCAGGCCGATGTTGGGGCCTTCGGGGGTCTCGATCGGGCACATGCGGCTGTAGTGCGAGTTGTGGACGTCGCGGACGGCCGTCGGCACGTTGGTACGGCGGCTGGAGCCGGACTTGTGGCCGGCAAGACCGCCAGGGCCGAGTGCGGACAGACGGCGCTTGTGGGTCAGACCGGTCAGGGGGTTCGCCTGGTCCATGAACTGCGAGAGCTGCGAGGAACCGAAGAACTCCTTGATGGAGGCCACGATCGGGCGAATGTTGATGAGCGACTGCGGGGTGATCTCGTCGATGTCCTGGGAGCTCATGCGCTCACGGACGACGCGCTCCATACGGCTCATGCCGATACGGAACTGGTTGGCGACGAGCTCGCCGACGGTGCGGATGCGGCGGTTGCCGAAGTGGTCGATGTCGTCGACCTTGAAGCCCTGCTCGCCGGCAGCGAGGGACAGCAGGTAGCGCAGCGTCGCGACGATATCCTCGTCGGTGAGCACCGTGACCTCTTCCTCGGTGGTGAGGTTGAGCTTCTTGTTGACCTTGTAACGACCGACGCGGGCCAAATCGTAGCGCTGCGGGTTAAAGAGCAGGCCCTCGAGCAGGCTGCGGGAAGCGTCCACGGTGGGAGGCTCGCCCGGGCGCAGGCGACGGTAGATCTCGATGAGGGCGTCCTCGCGAGTGAGGGCGGTGTCGCGCTCCAGGGTGCGCTTGATCACATCGGAGTTGCCGAGCAGCTCGATGATGTCGTCGTTGGTGACGGCGATGCCAAGGGCGCGCAGGAACATCGTGGCGCTCTGCTTGCGCTTACGGTCGATGGAGACCATGAGCTGGTCGCGCTTGTCGACCTCAAACTCAAGCCAGGCACCGCGGGACGGGATGATCTGGGCCTTGTAGATCTGCTTGCCCGAATCCATCTCGGAGCTGTAGTACACGCCCGGGGAGCGGACGAGCTGCGAGACGACGATACGCTCGGTACCGTTGATGATGAAGGTGCCCTGATCGGTCATCATGGGGAAGTCGCCCATGAAGACGAGCTGCTCCTTGATCTCGCCGGTCTCCTTGTTGGTGAGACGGACGTCGGTCAGAAGCGGGGCCTGATAGGTCATGTCCTTCTCGCGGCACTCCTCGACGGTGTGCGCAGGGTCGCCGAACTGATGCTCGCCGAAGGTAACCTCGAGAACATGGTTCTGGCTCTGGATGGGGCTGGATTCCTTGAACGCCTCACGAAGGCCCTCGTCCTTAAAACGCTCAAAGGATTCCCTTTGAACAGAGATAAGGTTGGGGAGCTCCATGGCCTCCGGGATTTTCCCGAAGCTGACGCGCTTGCGCTCAGTGGCAGTGTATGCGTAGGTCACCAGGTTTTTCCTCCTTCACGGAAATGCTCGGTGGATTGGCGAGGCATAGCTTCGCCAGTTATCGCAACCTAATAGTTTATCAGGTACCGACCGTTGGGCAAGAAAAGCCTTGACGCGATTGAGTTTTTGGAGTAGCAAAGTTTTTCGACAGAAAACACGCAGGTAAATGTATGTGTATCGAACATCTGTTCATATATTTTCTGTGAACAGAGAGCCAGCAATCGCAGCTCTTATAAAAAACGGGCGCGAACCGAGGTCCACGCCCGTAAATGTCGATGACCGAAGGCTTACTTGCGCATCAAGCCGCCGCGCTCGTCGATGGCGTCCCAGAAGGCATCGGCAAAGCGGGGGTCGCTTGCAGCCATGAGGGCGTTGGTGGCCATCCAGCCAGAGGGAGTGCCGGTGTCGTAGCCCGACAGCGGGTCGATGACGACGGCGTACATGGCTTCGCGGTCGAGCGAACGGGCCATGGCGTCGGTGAGCTGGATCTCGCCGCCCTTGCCGGCCTGCTGATCAGCGAGCAGGTCCATGACCAGCGGGCTCAGCAGATAACGGCCGACAATGTACAGGTTGGACGGAGCAGCCTCGGGAGCGGGCTTCTCGACCAGACCGCCGATACGCCAGACAGCGCCCGGCTCTGCATCGGCAACGTCCTCGGCACCCTCGAGCGAACCGACGCGCTCACCGGCGATAACGCCGTAGCGGCTGACTTCCTCGGGCGAGCAAGCAGCGACGGCGATAACCGAAGCTCCACCGTGCTCCTTGGAAACGGCGAGCATCTTGTCGCAGATGTCGCGATTAGGCACAACGTAGTCACCCAGAAGAACCAGGAAGTTCTCCCCTGCCACGGCGTCGGCAGCAGAGCGGATAGCATGGCCGAGGCCCTTGGGCTCGTACTGATAACGGAAGTCGACCGGCATACCGCCAGCGTGGGCGACGGCATCGGCATAGGCGTTCTTGCCGCGCTCGCGCAGCAGGTTCTCGAGCGAACGGTCGGGCTGGAAGTAGTTCAGCAGCTCGGGCTTGCCGGGCGAGGTAACGATGATGGCGTCGTCGACTTCCTCGGGGTCGAGCGCCTCCTCGACGACGTACTGAATGACGGGCTTGTCGAGCACCGGCAGCATCTCTTTGGGCGTGCACTTGGTGCCAGGCAGAAAACGCGTGCCAAGACCGGCGGCGGGGATGATTGCCTTCATGTTATTCAAAGATCCTTTCGCAGGCGCAAAAGCGCCCCGTGCGTGCGGCGCACAGCCGCAGACCAAATTGCGATACCCAAGCATCTTACCGCTGGAACTATATGTCGCTACAAGGCAGAGACAATTCTTCAGCAGGTCAACGCAAATTATTGCTCGAATGGTGCAATTTTATTGCCCAACGGCAGGGCACCCGATGCGACGCAAATCACAGAACATGGCAGTTTGAGCAACCGACGTCGAGGAACCGAAAAACAAAAAAGACGGGGCTCGCAATGCGAACCCCGTCTGCAAAGAAATCTGGCGAGAAAGCCTGATTACTTGAGGGTGACAGCAGCGCCAGCAGCCTCGAGCTTCTCCTTGGCAGCCTCGGCGTCCTCCTTCTTGGCACCCTCGAGAACAGCCTTGGGAGCGCCCTCGACGACCTCCTTGGCCTCCTTCAGGCCAAGGTTGGTGAGCTCACGGACGGCCTTGATGACCTGGATCTTGTTGTCGCCGAAGCCCTCGAGCACGACGTCAAACTCGGTCTTCTCCTCGGCCTCAGCAGCGCCAGCAGCGGGAGCGGCGACAACAGCGGCAGGAGCAGCGGCGGAAACGCCGAAGGTGTCCTCGATAGCCTTAACGAGCTCGGAAGCCTCGAGAAGGGTCATTTCCTTAAGAGCATCGATGATCTCATCGGTGGTAAGCTTAGCCATTTCTAAGTCCTTTCGGTTTCCGTGCGGATGCACGGAGATCAGTTAAAACACGGCACGAATGCGCCAGGGGTGCGGCGTTGCCGCCGCGGGTGAAAACAGCAACTAGGCTGCCTTCTGCTCGGAGACCTGCTGGATCGAACGAGCGAGACCAGAGGAAACGCCGTTGACGCAGACAGCGATGTCGCGAGCGAAACCGGAGATGAGACCGGCGATCTGGCCGAGAAGCTGATCCTTGGTGGGAAGCTCGGCGATAGCCTTAACATCATCAGCGGAAACGGCCTTGCCGTCGGAGATACCGCCCTTGATCTCAAGGACGCCCTTAGACTTAGCGGAGAAGTCCTTAAGGGCCTTAGCGGCCTCGACCGGCTCGGACTCGTAGAACACATAAGCGACGGGGCCGGCGAGAATCTCGTCGAGCTCGGGCTGCTCCTGGTTCTTGAGGGCGATCTTGACCAGGTTGTTCTTGTAGACCTTCATCTCGGCGCCGCACTCGCGAAGCTGATGACGCAGCTCCTGAGCCTGCTTAACCGTCAGACCGTTGTAGTTGACGACAAACAGACCAGCGTTCTCGGCGATACGGGACTCGATCTCTGCAACCTTGTCGATTTTGTACTGCTGGGGCATGAATTACACCTCCTCGAATTCTTTCCGGGCACGGTCCGCCACAAGGACGTGACGGGGGCATGTCCAAAAAGAAAGCCCCCGCGCTGCATGAGCGACGGGGGCGAGAAGACATATCTACTCGACCACCTCGGCTGGCGGGATGTCCCATTAAGCTCGCGGGCGATGCCCGTTTGCACCGGCTGTCTCTGGCAGCGGATTCGTGCGTGAACCGAAAGTATTATGGCGGGGACCCCGGCGTCGGTCAACGGAAAACCGGGCTGCACACAATTCCACCATCCGGCCGCGCCGCCGAAGGCCGGGCGCAAGGTTTTCGCTCGGTCAGGTCCTGGGCTCGCTCGGAAAGCACATTAAGTGCTTTCCGGCTCGTGCGGAATCTACGAAAACCTTGC
>CALFDL010000131.1 GCA_937950415.1 uncultured Collinsella sp.
CGACGGCTTGGTGGGCGTAATGCGCGATCTGGTGGATGACGGCAACACCGTGGTCGTTGTCGACCACGACACGCGCGTACTGGCGGAAGCCGACTATCTGGTCGAGATGGGCCCCGTTGCCGGAGCAGGCGGCGGCAATGTGATCGCCGCGGGCGCGGTGGACGAGGTCGAGCAATCGCAGGGCAGCCGCATCGCACCGTTTTTGCGCGCAGACCCCAAGCGCTTGCGGCCGCAGGTGGCTGACGACGAAATGTTCGACCGGGGCCATATCCGCATGGCGACAGATGCCATCCATACCGTCAAGCCGCTTGAAGTCGATATCCCGCGCGGTCGCTTGGTCGCGGTGACGGGCGTTTCGGGTTCGGGTAAGACGACGTTGGTGCTCGAGACGCTCATTCCGGCACTCAAGGCGCAGACAGCCGGCGAGCGCCTGCCGGGGCACGTGCGTTGGGTCGATGCCGAGGGCATTGCCCGTGCAAATCTGATTGACGCTACGCCCATCGGTGCCAACGTGCGTTCGACGGTAGCGACTTATGCCGACATCCATGATGAACTGCGTCGCGCCTTCGCCCGTACGCCCGAGGCTAAGGCGGCGGGATACAAGGCGGGCGCCTTTAGCTACAACACCGGCGCCTTGCGCTGCCCTACGTGCGATGGCACGGGTTCGATATCGCTCGACGTGCAGTTTTTGCCCGATGTCGAGATCGTCTGCCCGTCATGTCGCGGCTCACGCTATGCAGACGCGGCCTCGCATATCCATCGCGAGGGCAAGGACGGGAGTCTGCTTACGTTGCCGCAGCTCATGGACATGAGTGTGGACGAGGCCATCGACGCCACGGTGGGGCTCAAGAAAGTTCAGACGCGCTTGCAGACCTTGCACGACCTTGGCTTGGGCTATCTTACGCTCGGTGAGCCCACGCCGGCGCTCTCGGGCGGCGAGGCGCAGCGCCTAAAGCTTGCGAGCGAGATGGGACGCGTGCAGGACGATGCCGTATTCGTGTTCGACGAGCCTACGATCGGCCTACATCCGCTCGATGTTCAGGTGTTGCTGAATGTGTTCGACGGCCTTGTTGCCAAAGGCGCCACGGTTATCGTGATCGAACACGATCTCGACCTTATCCGTAACTCCGATTACGTGATCGACATGGGCCCGGGCGGTGGCGACGCGGGCGGGCAAATCGTCTGCGCCGGTACGCCGGCCGACATCGCAGCCTGCTCCGCAAGCATCACCGGCCGCTACCTATAGACAATGAGGCAAAGGGACAGCCCCTTTGCCTCATTGATGCCTATTTCACGCATTGAGCCGCGAGATAGTCGCGGAAGAATGGCAATTCAAATGCGACGAGCCCTCGTCCTCGTTCCCCGATGATGCCGGCATCTATCATGCGGCGTCGGTAGCGGGAGACCTGCTGTGGCGAACGCTTAAGGCGCTCGACAAGATCAGCGGTGGTGGACTCTTCCTCGTCATCGAGCATGGCGATGAGGAATCGCTTGTCCTCTGCAGTGAGTTCCCGATAGGTTGTCGCGAGGATTCGGTCGTCCATCTCGTCGCGCGCGATTTTGATTCCCAGGTCAAAGTCGCGTGACGAGATTTCCTTCGAATCGCTTGTGAGATCCCAGGCACGGTAGCCTACGAGTTGCAATAGGAAGGGAAAACCAGAGATCGAGCGAACGGCTCTATCGATTCCCTCAGCATCTGCCAGGCGATCGTTTTCCTGGATTGTGCGAATCAAGGCCTCGCGCACGTCATAGTCGGCAATGCGACCCAGATGATATTGTTGGGCGCGGCGAAGGAACGAGACCGTCTTGTGGTTCAGTAGCGTCGATACGTTGTTGGGAAGTCCCGCCATGAGCAGCGCGACGCGTTTCCCATCGGTCACAAAGTGCTGATACGTCGCTGCGAGCTGAATCATCTCGTCGAGTGTCGGGTCCACCTCGTCAACCGTGACGAGCAGACCGGTGCCCGCCTCGTTGAGCTGGTCGATGATGTCGCTCATGCGATAACGCCAGGTTGAGGCATCGTGAACGCGATTGACCTCGATGCTGCCGAGCGGTGCAATTCCGAGACCGGTGATTTCGAAGTGGCTGGACGGGTCGATGAGATGGGCTGTGGCACGTTTCGCCCCGAACTCGATTTCCTCAAGCATTCCCGGGAGCGCGGTCGTCTTTACGGCTATCCAGCCGTGGGATTCAGCCCTTGTCGCGAGCGACGACATGAGAGCGGTTTTACCGGTTCCACGCGCGCCTGAGAAGATCGAGGTCAATTCTGGGCGCCTGCGCTGGCTCAAGAAGGCACGGTCCAGATCACGAATGATCTCCTGCCTTCCGGCAAGATGTGCGGGAACCTCACCAAAACTAGGAGTAAACGGGTTTTCGAGATACTCCACTGTGCCCTCCTTCAGCGTCTCGAGTTAACTTCATTTTATTTTAGTTAATTTCAGTTAAAAGCGATTAATTACGTTTAACTATATGGCGCTTGAATGTGACAAAGGGACAGCTCCTTTGTCACATTCCCGGAAAGCCTGTTTGGCGCAGGGCCTCGTAGAGGACGATGGCGGCGCTGTTGGAGAGGTTGAGAGCGCTGATGCGGTAGTCGTCCGGGTCGACGAAGTTGCCGCAGATATCCTGTCGAAGGATGGCTTCGTGGCTGTCCTCGGTATGCCCGAGCGACTCCTCGTGGGCCTCCCAGGCGTCGGCGTTTTCGAGCGAGTCGCAATCGCGCAACATGGGGATGCGCTCGCAGCGCTCGGGCGCCGCGGCAAGCAGTGGCTCGGGAATGCCCGAGCTCTCGCTGCCAAAGACCAAGTAGTCACCGTCACGGTAGGTGCTTTGCGCATAGGTCCTGCGCGCCTTTTTGGTCAGCAGATGCAGACGCTCGTCGGTAGGGGAGAGGCCGTTACGCGCAAGGAAATCCTCCCAGCCGGCATAAGTCGTCACGTCCAAGTTTTGCCAGTAGCCCAGACCGGCGCGACGTACCGTCTTGTCGTCGAGCGAAAACCCCAGCGGCTCCACCAGATGCAGGCGGGCGCCGGTAACCACGCAGGTGCGGCCGATATTGCCCGTATTGGCCGGAATCTCGGGCGCATACAGCACAATGTTGAACATGAATCTCCTTGGCTCAGAACGAAAAACCACCACGAAGGGCACCTTCGTGGTGGTTTGGCGGTTACGTAAGCGGAAAAATACCCGCTTGGATAAACCTAGGCGCGGTGCCAGTCGGTCAGGCAGGCATCGAGGGAGGCGATGAGCGCATCCTTGTCCATGTGACGGCCGATGATGCACAGGCTCGTCATACGGTCGCCCGTCTCGTCGTCCCAAATCTGCATGATCTCGGGGTTTTCGTCGATGATCTTCTGCTTCTCGCCCTCGGGCGCCGAGTCGACAAACAGGCCGTTCTCCATCAGGCGCATCTGGTGGCCGGCCTGCTCAAACATGTAGCACATGTCCGGATTGCCGGTCTGCCACAGCGGACCCTTGACGCGGATGACCTCGTCGGGCCACTCCTGCTCAACAAAATCGGTGAACTTCTGCAGGTCAAACGGCTTGCGGCGCGAGTACACAAAGGTCTCGATGTCGTACTCGAGCACCTCGGGGTCGTCGTGCTCCTCGGGGTGCTCCATGGCCTCGATCCAGGCGGCGGAGTTGTAGGCGCGCATAAAGTCGAAGCGGTCGGTATCGAGCAGCTCCTCCATGGGGACCTCGCCGTTTTGGGCCTCGACAATCACAGCGTCTTTCTGCAGGCTGCGCACGATGGCCTTGAGCTCGGCGATCTGCTCAGGGCTCACGGTATCGGTCTTGTTGAGGATCAGCGTGGAGCAGAACTCGATCTGCTGGATGAGCAGGCTTTCGATGTCGTCCTCGTCGATATCCTCTGCCAGCAGGTCGCGGCCGCCATTGAACTCGTCGTACATGCGGGCGCAGTCGACCACGGCCACGATGTTGTCGAGCGCGAGCTTGGGCTCGCCGCCCACCTTAGCCTCATCGCAGAAGCTCGAGATGGTGTAGGCGATGGGGATAGGCTCGCAAATGCCCGAAGCCTCGATGATGATGTAGTCGAAGTTGCCCGAATCGGCGATGCCCTGCAGCTGGTTAGCAAGGTCGTCCGAAAGCGTGCAGCAGATGCAGCCGTTGGTGAGCGGGATGAGGTCGTCGGTCTCGGAAAGGCCGCCGTCGGCGATAAGGCTGGCGTCGACGTTGATCTCGCCGATATCGTTGACGATCACGGCGGCGCGGATGCCGCCGTCGTTAGCGAGGATGTGGTTGAGCAGCGTGGTCTTGCCGGCACCGAGGTATCCGGTAAGCATGATGATCTTCACGGGTTTGTTGGGCATGTGCCCTCCTTTGTTAGACATGGCTTACAGTTAAATCATATGCCAAACGCCTGCTCTTATACCCACGCGCCGGCAAATAACACAGGCTACTCCCAGGCTCCCCACACATCGGGGCAATAACCGACGGTGGCCTTTTTGCCGTTGCGCACGATGGGCTCGGCTAGAACCTGCTGATTCTCGAGCAGCTTGTCAAAGCGCTGGCTGGGGGTGAGGTGCTGGATGAGCGCGAGCGTCTCCTCGTCCTTGGCTTTGGGGTTGAGCAGCTTGTCGATGCCGCCGACCGCCTGCATCACGCTCGTGAGCTCGCCTTTGCTCATCTCCTTTTCCTTAAGGTCGATAAACTGCACCTTAATGCGGCGCTCTTTAAAGAAGCGCTGCGCCTTCTTGGTGTCGAAGGACTTCTTAGTCCCGAATATCTGAATCATTTAGTTCCGCCGTTCTAACGAACGGCGGTCACCTCGACGCTGCAAAGCCATCTGATGGGCAATCTGCCTTTCAATCGTCGGGCGCGGGCAAAAGCCCAGCGCCCTCCTCTTTCAAGGCACCTTACCTCATCAGCTGGCTTTTCGCTGACTTTGATGGAACATCGAGGCGACCGCCGCTGGACTTAACGAATAAAGTTGGTGCGCTCGCGATCGGCCGTAGGGGCTTCGATGCCGGCGGCCTTGCCTGCCTCGATGCAGCGCAGGAGCCAAGCCATGTTCTTGCCGATGTTGCGCATGGTGGCCAGACCCTCGGCGTCCTGGGCGGCCTCGCCCGGCATGGCACCAAAGACGTTGTTCCAGTACGTGGAGGCGACCACGGGCATCTGGTTGATGGTGAAGTACTTGTTGAGCACATCGAAGGTGGTCGACGTGCCGCCTCGACGGGCGACGGCGACCGCAGCGCCCGGCTTGTGCGCGAAGGCCTTGCTGCCAGCATAAAACGCGCGGTCGAGGGCCGAGAGGATGCGGCCGCTGGGGTGCGCGTAATAGACGGGCGAGCCAAAGACAAAGCCGTCTGCCTGCTCGGCGGCGGCAATGAGCTCGTTGACCACGTCGTCGTCAAAGGTGCAGCGGTAATCGAGCTTGCCGCACCGGCCACAGCCAATGCAGTCGCGAATGGGCTTGGCGCCCAGCTGGAACACCTCGGTATCGATACCCTCGGCATGCAATTGCTCGGCGACTTCGGCAAGCGCGCGAGCGGTGTTGCCGTTTGCCTTGGGGCTACCGTTGACTAAAAGAACCTTCATCACAAACTCCCTCTGCTGTCGATGACTTATGCAGAGGATTATCGCATGAGCGGGCGGATGGCGTGGGGCGCGATGCCGGCTCCGAGGGCCCACGGCAGGCTCGCTCACCAGGTACGTGCGGGATACGGTCCAGAGGATGTTGGAGTGCGGGGCCTCGTGCGAGCAGATTGTAAGGGGTCTGGGCGGGTCGCCCTCGATGGTGAGCTTTGAGGTCTTGGAAGGCGGGCTGCTGCGGAGGCTATGATTTATACTAAGGCGGCTGCTATCGAGTAATTCACGCTTGGTTTGATTCGATTGTGAACGCGCAGCTAGGACGGAAAGCAAAGGAAGTTCTATGGAAACAGAGGATGCTGTCTGCTTGATGACTTCGATTGCCCTGATTCTTCTTTCAATCCAATACAGAAGAGGAAGATGGCTCAGCTCAATTGCTGGATATGATGTCACAAAAAGGGAGAGCGGGATTGATATATGCCCTTACGCAAAGTTGATTTCTTCTGTGACGTTATGGATGGGGCTGCTGTTTTTCTTGTGGGCGGTAGAGGGCTGGGTACGCGATTGGAATACCAGTGTTTTTGAAGTTTTGGTTCTACTTCTGTTCAGCTTGGCCTCTTTGTCGTTCATGCGGCTCGTTAGGTTTGTGTTTATGAGGCGATAGCCAGCGGAAGCGGGATGGACGACAAAATGGACCAATACAGCCAATTGTCAAAAGAATTTGATAGGGTTGGCTTAACAGATTTACTCGACGGCATATCCGTGGCGGGGGATAGGTTTTATGTTGTTGAGCACTTATTTGCATCGGGTAAAGGAAACCAAGAGTATCGAAAACGGTGCCCCCGGGCCCCGGGAGGGACTGCAGGGGCGTTCGGCTAACTGTGGGTACGACCTATTTGCTCAATGTGTTCGCCTGAGATCGGAAAATAACCATCATGCGCCCCACAACGCTAGTCCAGCTTGGTGCCCGGTACTTGCGGTGCCTCTATAAGCCGCGCTTTGAGCTCGTTCAAAATGGAAACGGGCTGTCGATCGACAGCGTCCAGATGAAGTGTCGCCACACGAATGGGTGGCTGATATTCAAGCGAGCCGATGAGCACGGGAGAACCCAGGAACCGCTCGATTTCTTCTGCGATCGCGTCGGTCTCTTCGGGATCAAAGTCGTCGAAAAGCGCCGCGAACGTCGGCCCCGTCGAGCGGAACAGGCGACCCTTGCCGCGCGAGCATTCCATGAGGCAGGCGGCGCTTTCTGCCAAAACGCGGTCGCCCGCATCAAAGCCAAAGCGGGCATTGACCTGAGCGATATCGTCGATTTTGATGGCGATCAAACCAGCCTTGCGCGCCACGCGACGCATTTCGCCAATGGCGTTGACCAGGGCGTGAATATCGCCCAAGCCGGTCACGGAATCGGTCGTATCTGCCAAGCTTCGGTTGATGATAATGCCCACATACATGCCGGGCTCGGTATCGGTGCCGTCCAAGCGGTAGCCCGTGCAGTCGCAAAGCACGTATTTTCCGGTGGCATCCATTACGCGATACTGCATGTAGTGGAAGTGCCACGTGCCGTTTATCACCATGTCGAGCTCGGCACGTACGTTGTCGCGGTCCTCGGGATGGACGCGGGCGAGCCACATGTCGAGTGAGTTAAAAGGGTGCTGGGAGGGCAGGTCAAAATCGCGCACGGCGTTAACCGACCATTGCGATTCTCCCGTATCGAGATTGAGGATAAACGGATAGCGCGTCTCGGAGCTCATGGAGATCGCTTGGAACACCCGGTCGTTGCAGGGAAGCTGATCGACGATTGGGCGTTGCGGCGCGTCATCGTCTTTCGGTTGCTGCACACGATGCATAAGCTTATAGCGATACATCTTGCGATCGGCATCCATCGTCATCTGACGACGCGTGTCGCCGGCAAGTGGATCGACGCGCGAGCAGCCAAAGCTAAAGCTGCCGATCATGGGCGCCTTGCCACCTGAGCTCGCCTCGATCAGCCTGGCACGCACCTGCTCCAAGCGCTGCTCGAGTCCAATCTCGTTTGCGGAGGGCGAGATGAGCACAAACTCGTCTCCACCGATACGGAACAGCATCTCATCGTGCTCCATAGTTTCGGAGAGCGTGCGGCAGATGCTCAGAATATAGCGATTGCCTTCGGCGTGGCCAAACCTATCATTGCAATGCTTGAGATGGTCGATGTCAATATAGGCGCAGGTGAAGGGGTCGCCTTTGCGCCAGAGCTGCTCGACGTGACGGTCGAGTCCGCCGCGGTTGCCCAAGTTGGTGAGCGGATCGATATAGGCGTTGCGCTCAAGCAGCTGGCGCTCTTGTTGCAGGATAGCATGCGTCTTTTGCAGTTGCTCACCAACGGCGCGTAGCCCAGCGGGCAGCGCGGCAACATCGAGTTCAGCGGTCGAGACGCCGTTCGCAAGTCGCTGAAGATAGGCAATAATCGATTGCTCGCCCAAGCGATATGACTCGTTCATGATGAATAACCTCCTTGGGCAGAACAATGGTTTGTATCATATCCCCAAATCGGTTTGAATTGGGGATATAAGTTAGCTAATGGAGACAAATGCCCCCTTCGACGGTGGCGTTTTGCGCGCGAACGTATCAGTTGTTATTGCCACCATCGAGCAATGCCTCAAAATCCTTCGCCGGCATGGGGCGGTAGTAGAGGAAGCCCTGAGCGTAGCGGGCGCCCATTTGTCGTAGCATGTTCGCCTGCTCATTTGTCTCGACGCCTTCGACCACGACGGGCAGATGGAGCGACTGCGCCATTTCGAGCATCGATGAAATGATTTGCGTGCTGCGGCCTTGATCGCGGTCGGTGGGCACAAAGGTGCGGTCGAGCTTGATGACGTCGACGTTGACGTTCTTGAGTATCGCGAGCGTGGACTGACCGGTGCCAAAATCGTCCATATAGGTCGAGAAGCCGCGGGTGTGCAGATCTGCGGTCAGCTTATCCACGGCCTCGGATTCTCCCGTATAAGCCGTCTCGGTGATCTCGATACGCATGAGCTCGGGCGGTAGGTTGTATTGGGCGGCGAGCGCCCCCATATGTTCGGCAACGTCGCAGGCAAGGATATCCACGCGCGACACATTAAGCGAGACCGGAACCACGCGAAGACGACGATCGAGACGCTCGCGAAGCCATATGGCGACACCCTGCCAAATGAACTTGTCGAGCGTCACTACAAAGCCGCTTTCCTCGAGTGCGGGGATAAACGTTGCGGGCGAAATGAGAGAGCCGTCCTTGTCAATCCAGCGGGTGAGTGCTTCGGCGCCAATAATCTCGCCGGTTTCCATATCGACCTGGGGCTGAAGATAGTACGTGATGCGACCATTTGACAGCGCGTACTGGAATTCGGTCAGCGTGCGGTGGAACGCGACTTCGCGCTCGTACTCCGTGGGGCGGAAAATGGCAATGCGCTCCTTATAGTCGTTTTTTGCGCGTCGATTGGTAAACATGGCCTTTGCCTGCGCATCGATGGTGATTTCCTCATTGGAGTCGATGGGGTAAACGCCCATGGACGGCCAGAAACCTACGCCGTCATCATGCCTGGCTACTGCCTCGCGAACGCGGTTGTAGATTTGATGGACGGTGATGTGCTTAAAGGGGATGAGTACACAAAAGTCATCTTGGCCCCAGTACCCTGCGACGCCCATATCGGCATTCTCGATGTCCTTGAGGACCGTGCCCACATCGGCGAGCACGCGGTCGTCCTCGGCTTGGCCGTGCCATTCATTAAACAGGCGCATGTGGCCCATGTCGACCGTGGCGATGCACCAGGTGCCGTTGCGCCTTGCCTCGAGAAATGCGTTGGCGCGCCGCATAAACTCGCTGGGTCGATAGAGGCCCGTGAGCGAGTCGATACGTTCGGCTATGGCGCTTTTGCGCTCCGCCTCGGGTATAGGGAGGCTGTCGTTGGGAACAAGCCCGCCGGCCGTGCGAAGGCGACGGTCGAGTTCGCCTAAAACGGCGGTCGCTTGATGGGTTAAGTGCTCGTAAAAGGCCGGGACGACAAGGCAGACGGGAGTAATGGTGTCGCCTGCGATTCGAACAGGAGCGAAAACGGCCTCTTTAAGGTGGCGGGTCAGTTGCTCGAATGCCTCGTGGTCTAGGTCGTTGCTGAGCACGACGAACTGGACGCTTCGTGAACGGTAGACCCGGCTCCTGCCGCGGGTGATCGACAGCATGCGGCCTGCGTATTCGGCAAGCATGTTGTCGACAGCCTCGGCCCCGTAGAGCTCGTTGAGCTTTGTCGTGCCACGAACGCGCACCGCTATAAGCCCTGTCTCGCAACGATCGCGGCGGCAGGCGTCGATGGCGTTGGCCAGCATGCGCTGCGTTCCGAGGCCTGTGGCGGCGTCGACGGTTTCGGCAAGTGAGTGGTTGACGAGCTCGCCGACATAGAGCGAGGGGACATTTCCGTCGCCGTCGATACGAAACCTGCGAGCACGGCAAAGGACGTAGTCGCCGACGGCGTTGCGCACACGATACTGCATGACGCGACGATGCTTGGTGCCGTTGTAGACTTGGTCGATGTCGTTGATGCAGGCCTCAAGGTCGTCGGGATGGACGCGCGTTTTCCAGTAATCGCGACAGTTATCTATGTGCTCCGAGGGAAGGCCAAGATCGCGCAAGGCACCTTGTGACCAAAGGGTGCGATGTTTGTCCAAGTTCTCGATGAAGAAATAACGGCCTTCGTTAAGCATCGAAAACGCGTCGAAAACGCGGTCGCTTATTTCGAAGTCGTCGGCGTGGACTTGCGTGATATTGCGTCGATCGAGGTGCATGGCATGACGTAGCTTGTAGTCGTACATGCGATGGTCGGCATCGAGCGTCATGCGATTGGAAGCTTCGCCCAGGGCGGGGTCGGCATGTGACACTCCGTAGCTAAACGAGCGGGGCATCTCGGAATCGTTGTTTTTGAGCAGAACCGTTCGGCAGTGTTTCAGACGTTCGGCGAGGTCGTCCTCGGTCGCAATCGTAGATAGGATGGCAAACTCGTCGCCGCCTATGCGAAACGCCGCTTCGCCCGCCTTCATATACAGCTTAAGATAGAGACTTACCTGCAAGATATAGCGGTTGCCCTCGTCATGCCCAAAGACGTCGTTGCAGTGCTTGAGATTGTCGATATCGATGAACGCCATGGTAACGGGGGCGTCCTGCTCCCAGAGCTCCTCGAGGGAACGGGCAAAGCCGCCACGGTTGCCAAGCCCGGTAAGCTGGTCGGTAAAGGCCGTCCTGATCAGATCCTCCTGACGCTCGAGAAGGTCACGGACGG
This sequence comes from uncultured Collinsella sp., assembly GCA_937950415.1. GTDB lineage: Bacteria > Actinomycetota > Coriobacteriia > Coriobacteriales > Coriobacteriaceae > Collinsella. The sequence continues at coordinate 10,839 of CALFDL010000131.1, forward strand.
TCTTTTCGAGCGTTTCGGTGTAATTGCTGACAGTATCCATGTTCTAAGCGGCTTTCTGAGGTCGGGGCGGATTGCGTCGGGCGAGCTCGTTGTGTACACGCGTCGTTGCTCGGCGTTTTGCGTGTATCCAGGCCCCCGCTTTGCCGCGTTGTTGAGTTAATTTGCCGGCTAATGTTCGCTGTTGATAACAGCTGAGTAGTGTAAACAACAGTGCACAATTATATATGGGTGCACATGCTGTGGGCGGCTATTATTCGACAAGCGGCAGCGCGACGATGCGATGTTCGATAAAAATGCGACTGGGACGGTATATGTTGACGGGTATACTTGTTCCGTTTGAATTTGTGGGGACGGAGATGGTCGCATGGCACAGTCAAATACGACGCGCACGGTGGGGCTGGCGCTCGAGGGAGGCGGCTACCGCGGTATGTATACGGCGGGCGTGCTCGACGTTTGGATGGAGCACGGCTTAACTTGCGACCATATGGTGGGTGTCTCGGCGGGCGCGGCGTTTGGCTACAACTTTAAATCGCGCCAGATCGGCCGCGCCATTCGCTATAACAAGGCCTATTGCGCCGACAAGCGCTATGCGAGCGTGACCAGCTGGCTGCGAACCGGCGATATGTACAATGCCGACTTTGCTTATCACGAGGTGCCTATCGAGCGCGATCCTATCGACTTGGAGGCGTATCGCACCTGTCCCATGCGATTTACGTGCGTGTGTACCGATATCGAGACGGGCAAGGCCGTCTATCACGATCTGCCGTATGGCGACGAGCGCGATATCGAGTGGATTCGGGCGTCGTCGGCAATTCCCGTGGCGACGCGTCCCGTTGCTATTGACGGGCATAAGTATCTGGATGGTGGCGTGGCTGATTCTATTCCCAGCGCGTGGCTGTTTGCGCAGGGGTATGACCGCAATATCGTGGTACTCACGCAGCCGGCGGGCTTTGTGAAGCAGCCCAACAGCGTGATGCCCATGCTGCGGCGCTTGTTCCGTCACTATCCGGAGTTTGTCGCAGCGCTTGAGCACCGGCATGAGGTCTACAATGCCACGCTCGATGACCTGGCACGTCGCGAGGCTGCCGGCGAGATCTTTGTGGTGCGTCCGAGCGAATCGGTGAAGGTGCCGTCGCTGTGTCGCGAGCCCGATGAACTTGAGCGCATCTACCAGATTGGTCGCCGCGATGCGGAGGCGACCTTGCCGGAACTGGAGGCATATCTGGCAGGGTAGAGGCTGCTGCCGCCATCTCGGCGGAAAGCGCATCCCGGAATGGAGGCTCAAACTGGGATGCGCTTTCCATTGCTGAAGATATGAGGCTGCGAATCAGCTGCTCGGCCTAGACTTACGCCTGCTGCCAGGTGTCGACGAGCTCCTTGGCCGCGGCGTAGGGGTCATCGGCGCTGCAGACGGCGCTCACCACGAAAAAGCCGTCGACGCCGGTGGCCTTGAGCTGTGGCAGGTCGGCCGTCTTGACGCCGCCGCCCACCACGATGGGCACGGGGCTTGCCACGTGGAGGGCGGCCAGGTCCTCAAAGCTCTTGGTGATGATAGAGCCGTCGGCCGCGCGTCCGCAGTCGCGCTTGGTCTCGGTCTCGTGGAGTGGGCCGATGCCCAGGTAGTCGACTAGGCTCATGTCGGCGGTCTTGACGTACTCGAGCATCTCCTCGCAACGGGCGGAAAGGCCCACGATGGCGTTGGGCCCCAGCAGCTTGCGACAGACCTCGACGGGAATGTCGCTCTGACCCACGTGCACGCCATCGACGGCAATGCCCTGCTCGCGCGCGGCGAGTACGCAGTCCAGGCGGTCGTCAATCAGCAAAGCGACCTGACCGGTCTTGCCGGCCTGTGCGATTGCCTGCGCGGCGTCGCCGGTCAGCGCAATGATCTCGCGGGCGCTTGCCACCTTGGAGCGCACCTGGATGCAGGTAAAGCCGGCGTCGAGTGCCTGGGCCACCACATCGCCCACGGGGCGCCCGAGCGTGTTTTCGGGGCCGAGTACCAGATAGGCCGAGATATCAAGGTTGTCGCGGATGCTCATCGTGCTTCCTCCTGTTTCCTGATCTGTGCTTCCATGCGCTCGAGTTTGCCGGTCATGGTGTCGGTAAATCCGGGTCGAATATCGGCTTTGAGCACGACTTCGGTGCGGATGCCCTTGCTCGCCAACACAAAGGTCGCGTCGCGCACGACCTGCATGACCTCGTCCCAGTCGCCCTCGATCTCTGTGAACATCGAGGTGGTGCGGTTGGGAAGGCCGCTCTCGCGAATGACGCGCACGACCTCGGCGACCTCGGCGGAGAGCTCGTCGCCGGTGCCGCACGGGGCGATGGCCACCGCGACGAGCGTGTTCATGCCGGCATTGGTTGCGGGCTCGGACATGGCTTATGCCTCCTCCAGCTCGAGTCGGTTATCGGCGATGTCTTGGGCGGTCGCGCGGTAGAGCTCGTCGATAAAGGCGACCTTAAAGCTCGCCGGGGCATCCGCGACGGCGGCGGCACGCGTGCCGGCAACGTTGTAGACGGCGGTGCCGCAGACGGCTGCCGTAAACGGATCGGCGGCGCAGGCATATACGGCCAGCACGCCGCCCTGCGAGCAGCCGCAGCCGGTGATCTTGGACATGAGCGGGCTGCCGCCGTGGGACTTGGCTACGGTCGTGCCGTCGGTAATCAGGTCGACTTCGCCCGAGACCACTACGGCGCCGCCGGTGTAGCGGGCGAGTGCCACGGCGGCATCGCGGGCGGCGTCAACCGTATCGGTGGTGTCGACACCGCGTACACGGCTCAGGTCTGCGGCCTCGCCCTCAAGGCCCCACAGGCCGGCGAGCGCGATGATCTCGGAAGCGTTGCCGCGCACGATGGCGGGCTTGTACTGCTTAAGCTCGTTTACCAACTGGGTGCGCAGACTGCCGATGCCCAGGCCCACCGGGTCGAGCACCCAGGGCTTGCCGGCATCGTGTGCCGCCTTGGCCGCGCGGGGAATCGTCTGCTCGTAGATGGGGAAGAGCGTGCCCATATTGAGATAGATGGCGCCGCCGCCGGCAACGAGCGCCTCGCCCTCGTCGGGCAGATAGACCATGGCGGCCGAGCCGCCCACGGCGAGCTGCGCGTTGGCGACAAAGTCAATCGTCACCGTGTTGGTGATGGAGCCGGCCATCGGGTTGGTGGCGCGAATCGCCTCTACGGCCTTGACCACCTGTTGCTTAAGCTGTTCCGAATCAATCACTGCACATGCCTCCTTGGCATAGAAAAGGGGCGCTGTGCATAGACAGCGCCCCTGTAAAGGCGGCATGCTCCCTACGCCAGCATTAACTGACAGGTTCAAAGGATTGGGCCCATTGCCCTCTCAGCCTTGTGGTTTGCACCGCCGGCACTCCCGCATCGAATCTGTTGTCCCCTATACTAGCGCACCTGCCAAAAAGGGTCAGGTTTATTTTGGCAGGTACCAACTGGGGCGATGCGTTTTCCCAGATAAAACCTGCCAAAATAAACCTGTCCCTTTTTGGCAGGTCGGTACAATAGACGGGATGAGAATGACCGAGGGGACCCTATGATTAAACTTGTGCTGACCGATATGGACGATACGCTGATTCCCGCTGGACAAGACGGCGCCAGCGACTATGCCATCGATGGCATTCATGCTATGCAGGCAGCGGGCCTGCATTTTGGCCCGGTTTCGGGCCGTCAGCCGTCCGCGATGGGCTGGATGTTCCGCAATCGCTCCGAGTGCTTCTCGACCGGTGCGTTTTGCAACGGGCAGGTGATGTTTGTCGACGGCGAGGTAGTCGCTTCGCGTGCAACCGACAACGACGCCCTGATGCGCCTGGCCGACTACCTCGAGCAAGAGACCGACGATACCTATCTAAAGGTCTACAGCCTGGGCGATGACTTTTGGGACAACGACGCCTATTGCGTGACGAGCGACCCCGAGCGCGTGCGCCGCGCCATGGAGTCGGGCGGAAACGCGTGGCTCAAGGGCGAAGAGGCCCCGTGCCGCCCCGTTGTCGACGATGCCCCGGTATACAAGGCCAATATCTGGAGCGCCCGCTCGCGTGAGGAGCTCGCCGAGTTGCGTGAGCGCGTTGCCGCCGAGGTGCCGGAGCTCTCGCTCGTGTTCCCCAACAATCGCGTGCGCCTGTTCAACATTCTTCCGGCCGGTTGGGACAAGGGCTGCGCTGCGCTGGAACTGGCGCGCGCTTTGGGCCTTACGCCCGACGAGGTGGCCGTGTTCGGCGATTCCGATAACGACCTGCCCATGATTGATGCCGTCCCCAACTCCGTTGCAGTCGCGAATGCCAACGAGGCCGTCACGGCTGCGGCGCGCTGGCATATCGGCGCCGCGGCAGACGATGCAGTTGCCAAGGCTCTGCATCAGATTGCCGCCTGTGCCGCAACGGGGGAGATGCCGTCGTTTATGCGCCAGGCAGATGCGGCGGGTCCGCACGTCGCGAACGCCTAGGGAGGCCACTATGAAGCTCCAGCAGCTCAGGTATGTCGTTAAGGTTGCCGAATGCGGCAGCATCACCGAGGCTTCGCGTCGGCTCTTTGTGTCGCAGCCTTCGATCACTGCATCGATCCGCGAGCTCGAAAACGAGATGGGCGTGCACATCTTTGAGCGCACCAACAAGGGCGTTATCGTGTCCGAGGAGGGTGAGACCTTTTTGGGCTACGCGCGCCAGGTGCTCGATCAGGCCGATCTGCTCGAGGACAAATATAAAGGTGCGTCCGAGCAGGTGCCGCATTTTAGCGTGAGCTGCCAGCATTATTCCTTTGCCGTCAATGCGTTTGTCGACGTGATTCGCGAGTTCGATGCCGCGCGCTACGACTTTACCCTGCGCGAGGAGCAGACCCACGAGATTATCGAGGATGTCGCACACATGAAAAGCGAGCTGGGCATCCTGTATCTGTCCGAGCACAATCGCGAGGTTATCGAGCGCATGCTGGCGGCCAACGAGCTCGTATTCGAAGGACTCTTCTGCGCCGCGCCGCACGTTTTCGTGTGTGCCGAGCATCCGCTGGCGGGCCGCTCCAGCGTGACGCTCGAGGATCTGGAAGACTACCCGTTCCTGTCCTACGAGCAGGGCAGCTACAACTCGTTTTACTATTCCGAGGAGCTGACCTCGACGTTTGAACGCCGCAAGAACATCCGCGTGCGCGACCGCGCGACGCTGTTCAACCTGGCCATGGGCCTTAACGGCTATACAGTATGCTCGGGCGTGATCAGCCATGAGCTCAACGGTCCCGGCATTATCTCGATTCCGCTCGATGTGGACGAGTATATGGAGATCGGCATTATCACGCGCAAGAACACGACGCTCACCCGCTACGGCCGGGCCTATATCGACGCAATTCGCCAGCATATCTAACCCGTGCGGACCGCGTGTGCGAGCCGCATCCCTATTGTTTGTTATATAGACAATTCCTATGGCAAACAAATATAAATGCATATTTTACGATAGCCGCGATGACGCCCATACTCTCTCTCGATAAGGCAACCAATTGCAAAGGGAGATACCTATGAGCACTTTGACCCAGCTGAACGCGCCGTTTCGCGCCGATATCGTCGGCAGCTTTCTGCGCCCGCAGACCGTAAAGGACGCCCGTGCCGCCCATGCCGCGGGTGCGCTCGACGACGCCGGCCTTAAGGCCGTTGAGGACGAGGCCATTCGCGACTTGGTGGCCAAGCAGAAGGCCACCGGCCTGCAGGTGATCACGGATGGTGAATTCCGCCGCAGCTACTGGCACCTCGACTTTATGTGGGGTCTCAACGGTGTCGAGCGCCGCACCTCGCGCACCGGCTATATGTTCCACGACGAGGAGACCACGGCCGATACCGCCGTGGTGACCGGCCCCATCAGCGGCGAGAACCACCCCTTCGTTGCACACTTTAAGTTTGTCAAAGCCCTCGAGGGCGAGGGCCAGGTCGCGCGCCAGACCATCCCGGCACCGATCCAGACGTTCTCCGAGGTCACGCTCGATCGCTGCGATGGTCAGCAAGAGAGCCTGCGCGCCGTCTATAAGACCGACGAGGAGCTTGCCGACGCCATCGCAGCCGCCTATCGCACGGTGATTGCCGACCTGTACGCTGCGGGCTGTCGTAACATCCAGTTCGATGACTGCACGTGGGGCATCTACTGCGATACCGATTTTGTCGCCAAAACCGGCATGAGCCCGGTCGATCTGCAAAAGGTGAGCGAGCTGGGCGTGGCGCTCAACAACGCCGCTATCGAGGGTAAGCCCGATGACCTGGTCATCAACACGCATGTGTGCCGCGGTAACTATCACTCTACCTACGCCTTCGAGGGTGGCTATGACCCCATCGCGCCGTATTTGTTCGCCAACGAGGACGTCGACGCGTTCTATCTGGAGTTCGATACGCCGCGCGCCGGCGGTTTTGAGCCGCTCAAGTATGTTGCCCCCGGTAAGAAGGTCGTGCTGGGCCTGGTGACCACCAAGGCGGCCGAGCTCGAGGATGAGGAGGTTATCGTCGAGCGTATCAACGAAGCCGCGAAGTATGTGCCGCTCGAGAACCTATACCTGTCGCCTCAGTGCGGTTTTGCCAGCTGCGAGATCGGCAACAAGCTTACCGAGGACGAGCAGTGGGCAAAGCTCGCACTGGTCAAGCGCATCGCCGAGCGCGTCTGGAAGTAGCGCTACCGTTCGTCGGGGCGGCGGGCGTGATTGGGGCTACATCGCATACAATGGTTCGGATCGTATCGTTCGGGCAGGTAATTCGCTATGCCCGGACGCCCTTCCATTCGAAAGGACTTCCATGTCCCAGTCTTCGACGCCCGCCGTCACCGATGCCATCTACGATGCGTCATCGCTCGGCCGCCCGCGCATGTTTGTGTTGGGCTTGCAGCACATGTTTGCGATGTTTGGCGCCACGGTGCTTGTGCCCGTGCTCACCGGTCTTTCCGTTTCGGCGACGCTTCTGTTCGCCGGCATTGGCACGCTGCTTTTTCACTTCCTGTCGCGTGGCAAGGTGCCCGCGTTCCTGGGTTCATCGTTTGCCTTTATCGCAGGCTATGCGGCGATTGCGCCCAACGGCGAGACGGAGCTTTTACCTTACGCCTGCCTGGGCGTAGCCTGCGCCGGCCTGCTCTATCCGGTGCTGGCGGCGCTGTTCCGCGCATTTGGTGCCAAGCGCGTCATGCGCTTCTTTCCGCCGGTGGTGACTGGTCCCATCGTTATTTCCATCGGCTTGATCTTGGCGAGCTCTGCCATCGCCAACTGCCAGACCAACTGGCTTGTCGCTGTGGTTGCTGTGGCCGTCATCGTGATCTGCAACATCTGGGGCCGTGGCATGGTCAAGATCGTGCCGATTTTGCTGGGTGTCGTGGTGAGCTATGCCGTTGCGGCAGCACTGGGCGAAGTTGATTTTTCGGGCGTTGCGGCCGCTCCGTGGGTCGGTCTGCCCGTGGTGTGGGACAACACCGTGTTTGCGCTCTTTGGTCCGCAGTTCGATAGTGGTCTGGCCACGACGGCCATCATCACCATCATGCCGCTGGCATTTGCGACCATGATCGAGCATATCGGTGACATCTCGGCTATCGGCTCCACTTGCGAGCGCAACTACATCGCCGATCCTGGCCTGCATCGCACGCTGCTCGGTGACGGCCTTGCCACGATCCTGGCCTCGCTCTTTGGTGCTCCGGCAAACACCACCTATGGCGAGAACACTGGCGTGCTCGCCCTGACGCGCGTGTTCGACCCGCGCGTGATCCGCATTGCCGCGTGCTGCGCCATCGTGCTTTCGTTCTGCCCCAAGTTCGCTGCAGTCATCGCCGCCATGCCGGCGTGCGTTATCGGCGGCGTGTCGCTTGTGCTCTACGGCATGATCAGCGCCGTGGGGGTTCGCAACCTCATCGAGAACCAGGTCGATTTCCAGAACAATCGCAACGTGCTGGTGGCCGCGCTGGTGCTCGTGCTCTCGCTCGGCATTGCCTACAGCACTGCTGGCGCCATCGTGTTGGAGCTGGGCGGCGTGACGATTTCGCTTTCTGGCCTTGCCGTGGGCTCGCTGGTGGGCATTGTGCTCAACGCAATCCTGCCCGGTAACGACTTTGAGTTCGATGTTTCTGAGCTCGAGGAAGCTGCTGAGTAACAGCTGCGTCCAGCTACATCAAAAAATGGCGCCCATGCGTACACGTGGGCGCCATTTTTAATGCGTCAGTATCCAGTGGATGCCGCGGGCCATGCGCAAATCGGTTTGCGCAAAATGATTGCCGGGGTTGATCTCCAGCGTTGTTGGAATGCCACGCTCGACGAGTGACTCTTCCATCGCGCGCGTGTCGTCGAGCACGTGTCGCATCATGCGGTTGGGCGTCTTGGTTTCCTTTTTACCGAGCGACAGGTAGACGGCTTGCGGGTTGCTGACAAACGGCTCCGTGCTGGCGCGATCGACAAAGTGGGGAAACCACAGCGACCCCGATGCGCTCGCGGCGCGGTCAAAGACGTTGGTTTGCCAGAGGGCCCAAAGCGCGAAAAGGCCTGCGAGCGAGTAACCGGCAATGCCGCGCCAAACGGGCGGCTGGGGAAGCGATGACTCGGCCTGTGGGAGTATCTGGTCGAGCAGCTCGTCAAGAAAACCGGCAGCCTGACCGCCGAAAGGCTCAGCATCGCGTACAGTTCCATCGCATGCCCAGGGGCTCAGCTCGCGATTCCAATCGAGCCCGCCAATGGCAACGAGCGTAAACGGCGGACAGTCGAGCTCTTGGCAGCGGTTATAAACATCACTACCGTCGCCCATGACCACGGGGAGGTAAATGACGGGTGCGCTTTCCGTATGCTCCGAATGAACGGTTATCTGCTTTTGCGCTTCCATGACGGGCTTCTCTCAGTGTTGTGATATCGGCAGTCCCAATTGTCGCACGCCAGCGTATACCGGTTGGGCAGCATCAAGAACATTCGCGCGCGTCGTGCGGGCGCAAACAGGAAACGCCACCGCCGGAGGGGAGCTCGGCGGTGGCGTTGCTAAACGGTGTGCGGGCTAGCACTTCTGTGGGTGCCGTCCCGTGCGTTAAAGGTCAAAGCTGTCTATGAGCGCTTGCGGCTCACCACGGCGCCTGCGGCGATAGCGGCTGTTCCCGCAAGGACGGTTGCCACGATGGCCGCACCCGAGATGTCGCCGGTTGCCGCGAGCACGCCGGTAGTCTTGGCTTTCGTGGCTGAAGCCGCAACGGCCTTGGTCGGCTTTGAGCCCTCAGGCTTGGGGTTCTGCTTGGACTCCGCGGGCTTGCTTTCTGCGGGCTTGGTCTCGTCGGGCTTGGGGTCTTCCGGCTTGGCTACCTCGGGAGGTGCGATGGTCGTGCTTTTGGCGACTGCTTTGATATAGAGGGAGTCGACCGTGGCGTCGCCCGTGCCGATGGCTTGGCCTGCCTCGTAGATGCCGTCACGGAGCTTGCGATAGTCAATGACCTTGCCGCCTTCGGGCGTCTGGATGGCGGCGTTCTCAATCTTGATGGTGCCGATTGTCTTGCCGTCAGCGCTCATGGCACGGGCAAAGATTGCCGCTGTATCTCCTTCGGCCGTTACCTTGCTGCGGATGATCGAGATGACTGCGGGTGTGACGCCCTCGCTGGTCTGGGCGATGATGCCGATGTTCTCGCCTTGGGGCTCGGGGCTCGTCTCACCACCTTGGTTTTCGCTGTAGGGGATGGGGCCGTCGCCGTTCTCGACATAGCGGGCTATGGCCTTGACAACGGAGTCGCTGATGTAGATGTGGCCACCCTCCTCGTTGGGTCGATCGTTTCTGGTGGAGAATGCAGCCGAAACCTCGCCTTCCGCAAACGCGTCCACGGTGGAGCCGTTCTTGACGACGATGTCGTCCTGGTAGGTGAAGAGGGCGTTGGCGCCACCGTATCTGCCTTTACTTGCACGGACCGTCACGTTTGCATGATCGAGGGTGATGCCCTTGTGGGCATAGACGCCATATTCAACACCGTTTACGTTGAGGGAGGCGTTTGTGGCTGCGAGGCTGCCCTTGGCCTCGACGGCAGCGTCTTTCTCGGAGCTTGCCTTGACCTGGCTGCCGTCCGAGATGTTGATATTGCCGCCGCGCCAAAGGGCCTCACCATCGGCTGAGCTTGCCTCGACTGTGCCGCCACCCTTGATGGTGAGGTTCTTGTCGGTTCCAATACCCTTGTCCTTGGTAGCCCTGGCGGTAACGGCTCCGCTGTCGTCAATCGTGATATTGCCGTTTGCCCTGATGCCATCCGATGCACCCGTGGCGTTGACGTTGCCCGAACCTTTGATAGCGAGATCACCCCCGGCATTGATGGCATCAAACCCAGTGCTCGTGGCGTTGACGGATCCGGCTCCGTCGATGTTGATATTACCCGTGGAGAGGATAGCGTCCTCAGTAGATGTCACGCTGAGCGTGCCGCCCTCGTCGCCTTGGATATTGAGCTCGGCATTCTCGTTAGTGCCATGAGAAATGTTGATGCTTTCGATCCATTCGGCAGTGACGATGTTGGTTCCCGAGTAATTCACGTTGAGCTTGCCTGCGGCCTGGATCTCGCCGCCGTTATAGTTGTTGAGCTTCAAGTCGTCGGCGCCGTCCCACGACCAGGTGCCGGTCTCGTCGCCCGCCGCAGTGCCGGCGTTGTATTTGGTTTCGCCGACCTTGACCCATTCCGCCGCGAGCGAGACGCTCGGCATGAGCAGCGAGCTCACCGTGAGCGCGCACACGGCGCCTACGACGATGCGGCGCGTCACGCGGCGCCAGCTGCCGTGCGCGAGTCCTATGCGACGGCGAACGTCGGGTTCGGCAACATGGGTTCCGGCAGTAGTGTCATTGCGTTTGGGGGTCGTGAACAAGGCTGCCATGGTTACTCCCGTTCTCATAGGGCCTATACGGCTAGGTTCAGCGTATCTGCTGGATGTTGCCGGCGATAGTGCCGTTTGGAGGGCAAAATGTCCAAAAAATTTCGGGAAACAATAAACCGCGTGCCCACGTGTTGCCTTGCTTTAAAAGAAAGGCGCGGAGCCGCTCGTTGCGACTCCGCGCCTTGTTGTTTTACTTTAGCGTCCTTGCCGTTACGCCACAAAGAAGTAGACGAGGAAGGCGAGGGCGGCAATCCACATGAGCGGCTTGATCTTGGAGGCTTCGCCCTTAAAGAGCGCGACGACCACGTAGGCGATGAAGCCCAGGCCGATGCCGGCGGAGATGGAGTAGGTGAAGGGCACGCCGGCGACGATCATAAACGCCGGGAAGCCCTGCGAGACATCGGACCAGTCGATCTCGGAGGCCTCGCTCATCATGAGGTAGCCGACGTAGACCAGAGCACCGCAGGTGGCGGCGCTGGAAACGATGGTGACGATGGGGGAGAAGAACGCGGCGAGAATGAACAGCACGCCGGTGGTGACGGAGGTGAGGCCCGTGCGGCCACCGTCGGCAGCGCCAGAGGTGGACTCGACGAAGGTGGTGATGGAGGAGACGCCCATAAAGCCACCGGCAGCAGCGGCCACGGAGTCGACGACCAGGATGGGACGGATGTCCTCGACATTGCCGTCCTCGGTCAAGAACTCGCCCTGTTTGGCGACAGCCATGGCGGTGCCCATGGTGTCAAAGAAGTCGCTCATGAGCAGCGAGAAGGCCACGACGAGCAGCATCGGGTCGGTCAGAACCTTCACAATAGCCATGTTGCCGTCGGCAGTGCTGGCAAACGGGGCGCCAAAGGTCGAGAAGTCGAGCGGTGCGATGAGGCCCTCGGGCGCATGGGTGACGCCCAGCGGGATACCGGCGATAACGGCGACGATGATGCCGATGAGCAGCGAGCCCGGCACGTTGCGGGAGGCCAGGGCAACCGTCACGACGATGGAGATGATGCCGACGATAAAGGTGGGAGAAGTGATGTCGCCCAGGCCGACGAGCGTACCGGCACCAGCGGTGATGATGCCGGCGTCGCACAGGCCGATCATGGCGATAAACAGGCCCAGACCAACCGAGATGGCGTGGCGCAGGACCACGGGGATGGCGTCCATGATGGCCTCGCGCAGGCCGCACAGGACGAGCAGCAAGATAACGACACCCTCGAGGAAGATAACGCTCATGGCCACGTGCCAGTCACCGCCGCACATGGTGGTGGCGATGCCCGCGATCATGGCGTTGATGCCCAGGCCCGACGCACAGGCGAGCGGGCGGTTGGCGAAGATACCCATGCAGATGGTCATGATGCCGGCGCCCAGGCAGGTGGCGCAGGCGAGCGCTCCTGCATCGATGCCAGCGCCCGAGAGCACCGCGGGGTTGACGGCGATGATGTAGGCCA
>CALFDL010000132.1 GCA_937950415.1 uncultured Collinsella sp.
GTGGCACGCCCTGGTTGGCAGCCGCGGGCTCGCACTCGCCGCCGGCCTTCACGCGGCGTTTGTGCTCGGCGAGCATGGCGCGATACATACCGGCATGCAGGCGAATCTCAACGACATTGGCATTACGGGCCTGCTCGACAATGCGCGCACCCTCTCGATCGATGTCGCCCACGTAATAGACATAGTTAAAGCGATAGCCGATCTCGGCCAGATAATCATCCAGAGCGTGCGAAACGCTCGCCTTGCAGCCGCCGCCAAAGATCACGCCGCCCACCTTGGTGCCAAAGAGCTTGGCATGCTTGCGGCCGCGCAGGAGCTTGACGATCTCGTCATAGGTGTCCAGGTTCTCGACCATAATGAACGGCTTGTCGGCGCCCAGCGTAAAGAAACCCGTAAAGTGCACGGGACGGTTGGGGGCGACCTTAATCGCCTGCATGCTGATGCCCTTTTCGGTCATACGCCGAATTAGGCGCTCGCCGTGCTTGCCGTCAAAAGCCTTCTCGTCGTTAAAAATCTGGTAGGCACGCTGGCGGCGCGAGGCAACCGGCGTATCGGCACCTCGGTTTTGCTCGATCCAAGCCTGGATGATTGCAATCTCCTCGGCAATCTTGCGGTTGGACATCTCGTTGTGCTGAGTGCGCTGCGGAGCCTTTTTGCCGTCCTTGCCCTCGACCTTTACGATCTGTGTCTGCTGCTCCTTGATCTTAGAGAGCGCCGTAGGCGTAGGGACAACTTTGAGCAGCTGCCTGCCTAAAACGCGGGCAAGGGCAAACGCCGATACCTCGCCGTGGACGGCCGACTCGGGCTGCTGGGCAGCAGCATCTGCTGCGGCAGACTCCGGCTTCTTCTGAGACTTGCGCTTAGAATCGCCTTGGGAATTGCGCTCGCGCTTCGGCATAGACGCCTGCTTCTGCGGACGATCGGACTTGCTCTCCTTCGCCGGCTGGCGCTTAGGCTGCCCCGAAGAAACCTCGGCCTTCGCATCCTCGTCCTGCGGCGTGGTCTTCCCGGCTGCAGTCTCGGCATGGGAACTGCGGCCCCCGCGATGGCGACGGCGGCGAGGCTTGCTCGACGCGCCCTGCTCCGTCTGCTCATCAGTAGGCTGCTCGCCCTTGGCCTCGGCATCAACCTCAAGCTGCGGCTCAACAGGCTTCTGTTCGCGAGCCGCCGGCTCAACGGTTTTCTCGGTTTGTTCGGCCTTCTTGTCCTGAGTGGTCGAAGCCGGCTCGCCCTTCTCCTGACGCCTTACGGGATACGCGCGCCTCGCAAAACCACGCCCGGGACGGCATGAACCCGGAGCCTTCTTGGCAGACTCCTCAACATCGTCTGCAACCTCAGAAGACTCTTCAACCTCACGCGCGGCATCCTGCTGTGCAGCCTTAAAGTGAGCACCGCGACGGCGCTTGGGCTCTTGGGCCTCCACGGGCTTTTGCTCCTTCGCGGGCTTCTGCGACTCGGCAGCAACCTCGTTCTCAACAGCCTCGGCATCCGTCTCATCCTTTTGAGCAACGGCGCGACGGAAGCGCTCCTGCTGGGCGCGGCGCTGCGCATCGCGCTTGCCACCCCCGCCAAAACCGCCGCGTCCTGCCTTGGCCGTAAAGGCACGCACGACGTTCTCATCGAGCAACTCATCGGTATCGACATGCTCACGCGGAGCAACTTCTTCCACAGTAGGCACGTCAGCGGAATCCTCGACGACAAAATCTTCGACGGACTCGGCAGGCTGCTCCTGGGCATCGCGGATCTCAGCATTGATGGTATAGAACGCCGGGCGTCCGTTAATGCCGCTACCCTCGATCTTGGTCACGATATTTGCCTCGATAAGTTCATCGCGCATCGCCTTGGTGTCGCATTCCTTATCGACGGAGCGGAAAATCTGCGCCAGCGCACTCGACTTAATCTTGAGCGCCTTGCGGCAAAGCAGGTCGTAGGCAACCAGCTTGGCACGCTCAGCAGAAAGCGACGTCTGGCTGCTCAGGCGCTCAGCCAGAGCATCGACATTGTTTTGATTATCGGAATATACCGTCTTGGCCACGGGGCCCCTTTCATATGCACACATATACGTCCATATGGTACAACGCACGAGCCTATCCACGCAAAACATCTGCGAGAACGCCCTTGCACCACCTGCTCTCACAAGAAAAAAGACCGGGTCCGCTTGATTGCGGACCCGGTCTTTCCGAGTCAAATAAATGGGAGATCCAACCCGTCCGACCGACTAGGCCTTGGCGGCCTCGGCGTCGGCAGGAGCCTCAGCGGCAGCGGCGCGGCCGTACTCGGCCTTGCCCATCTCGGACCACTCGGGCTCCTCGTCAGGCATGGAGCCGGCCTCCTTGCCGAAGAACTCCTTGAGGCAGTTGACGGCGACGATGAGGCCCAAGACCATCAGCAGGACGGCGAAAACGAGCTGCAGGCCCTTGGTGGCGGCGACGGAGACGGCGGCCGTGGTGGCGGTAGCTGGGATGGTGCCGAAGAAGCCGTAAGCCTGGACAGCGGCCATGCAGCCCATGGCGCTCTGGACCAGCGAGGTGAAGGTGCAGCAGAGCAGGAAGGCGACGGGCACGTAGAGCATCCAGCCCTTGCGGCCGGTGCACTTGCAGAACACGGCGAGGGTGATCATGGTCATACCGCCGAGCAGCTGGTTGGAAGCACCAAAGAGCGGCCAGATGTTGGCATAGCCACCAAAGGCAAGGGCGAGACCAGGAAGCAGGGTGACGACCGTGGCGAACCAGGGGTTGCCGAGAACCTTCATGTAGCCGGCCTTGGACTCGATGGCCAGGGCGTCGTTGGTCTGGGCAAAGAACTCGGAGAACGAGGTGCGGGCGATGCGGGCGACGGCATCGAGCGAGGTCAGGGCCAGAGCGGAAACGTTCATGGTCATAAAGACGGTAGCGAGCGTGCCGTCAACACCGAAGGCCTGCATACCGCGGGAGATGCCAGCGGCGAAGATCTGGAACGGGGTGGAAGCGACGCCGGCGTTGAGGGCGCCGGTGCCGGCGGTGTTCATATCGGAGAACATGATGCCGGCGACGATGATGGCAAGGATGCCGACGAAGGACTCGACGATCATGGCGCCGTAACCGACCTTGACGGCGTCCTGCTCCTTCTCGACCTGCTTAGAAGAGGTGCCGGAAGAAACGAGGCTGTGGAAACCGGAGAGAGCACCGCAAGCGACGGAAACGAACAGGACCGGGAACATCATGCCGGAGGCAGTGGAGAAGCCGGTGAAGACCGGAGCGGTGATGGTGGCCTGACCGTTGACGCCCAGGACGACGATGCCGAGGACAGCGCAGACGATCATGACGATCATCATGATGGAAGTGAGGTAGTCACGCGGGGTCTTGAGCATCTGGATGGGCATAGCGCCAGCGAAGACCAGGTAGACCATGACGACGGCGAACCACTGGAACTTATCCAGGTAGACCGGGAACTGCATACCGACGGCGAACATGAGAACCATGAGGACCACGCCGGTGACGAACTCGGCGGCACCGGTGAGGTTGAACTTCTTCTGGGCCCAACCAAAGGCGATAGCAACGAAGGTGAACAGGATGGAGATGGTGCCAGCGCAGCCAGCGGCATAGGACTTGGTGAAGTCGATGGCACCGGTAGCGGCGCCAGAAGCGTCAACGGCCGGGGTGAACATGAACGTCTTGCAGACCATGTCGGTGAAGGCGGCGATGACGATGATGCAGAACAGCCAGCAGAACAGCAGGAACAGGCGACGGCCGGTCTTGCCGATGTACTTCTCGATGAGCTGAGCGAGCGACTTGCCGTTGTTCTTCATCGAAGCGTACAGGGCACCAAAGTCGTGGACGGCGCCAAAGAAGATGCCGCCGACGAGGACCCAGAGCACGACGGGCAGCCAGCCAAAGGCCATGGCGACGATCGTACCCGTGACAGGGCCAGCACCGCAAATCGAGCTGAACTGGTGCGAGAACGCGGTAAACGCGGAGACGGGCGAGAAGCTCTTGCCGTCCTTCATGCGCTTGGCCGGCGTGAGGGCCTCTTTGTCAACGCCCCACTTGTTGGCCAGCCAGCGGCCGTAGCCCAGATAGCCGCAGGCGAGCACCGCCGCGGCCACAACCATGAGCAAAACTCCGTTCATTACATTTCCTCCTCTAAAAAGAACTTCCTAGACATAAAAAATGAGGGCCGTCGGTTGCGCTCGACGGCCCTCATCTTCATCAGCCGCCCGTTATCGTACGGGCTAGCTGTATGTGCTAACCCGCATCAGATAATTACTACGCTGATAATGTTTAGCTGATGCGTGAACATGTCTAAGAAATCCTCTTCAATCATGATGCGAACGATCCGTGCGTGTTCACATCCCCCAGTGGATGAAAAGCAGTATGAAACTTTAGTTACCTAAAGTCAACGCAAATTTGTAATGAATTTTCAACTTTTTTGAAATTCTCGGTATAAAACGCCACTGACCTCGGACTTTACTCAACAAAAGTTTTTGCATGAGAGATGCCCCTCGGGAGCGAGCGGGCGTATACAAGGTTTCCTGCTCTACAGTCCTGCTCGCACGGAGAGCACATTAAGTGGCCTCCGTCGTGAGCAGGACTGTAGAGCAGGAAAGTTCATATGCGGCCGTTGGCGCCCGGGCAGCGCCGGGGACCGCACCCGTACGACTACAGCGTCATGTTCGGATCGGCATCGACGTCGAACGGCGAGATTTCGCCTCGGTCGAATTTACGGCGGGCGACCTCCGCGATCATGGCTGCGTTATCGGTACAGGCAGACAAGGGCGGCACCGTCACGCGGATGCCCTGGCGCCCGAGCTTCTTGATCATCATCTCGCGCAGATGCGGATTGGCCGAGACACCGCCGCCGATGCAATACTCCTTGCACCCGGTGGCGTGCAGGGCGTTTTTGGCCTTCTTGTACTGCACGTCAAAGACCGCCGCCTCAAACGAAGCCGCTAGGTCGGGCAGGTGAATCGTGCGCCCGGCCTTGGTCTCCTGCTCGATGTAGAGCGTCACCGCCGTCTTGAGGCCCGAAAGCGAGAAGCGATAGTCCCCCCTGCTGTTAAGCGCGCGAGGAAAATCGATCGCGCGGGGATTGCCCGTCTCGGCCAGCTTGGAGATGATGGGGCCACCGGGATAGCCCAGACCCAACGCCTTGGCTACCTTGTCGAAGGCCTCGCCCACAGCATCGTCGAGTGTCTCACCAAGTACCTCGTAGTCGCCCCATGCCTTCACGTGCACGAGCATGGTGTGCCCGCCCGAGACAAGCGTGAAGATGAACGGCGGCTTGAGGTCGGGCTGCGCCAGCAAGTTGGCAAACAGGTGCCCCTCCAGATGGTTGACGCATACGAGCGGCTTACCGGCAGCGTAGGCAAAGCCTTTGGCAAAGGCAACGCCCACCACGAGGGCGCCCACCAGGCCCGGACCCTGTGTCACGCCCACGGCGGCAAGCTCACTTGGTGCAATGGCTCCGCCCGTAAGGCCCAGCGATGCTGCGGCATCCTCGAGCGCCGCATCCACGACACTCACAATCACCTCAACGTGTTTGCGCGAGGCGATCTCGGGCACCACGCCGCCAAAGCGGGCATGAAAATCAATCTGTGTCGACACCTGGTTGGCCAGCATATTGCCATCCGCATCGATAATCGCCACGGCCGTCTCGTCGCAGGAACTCTCGATAGCGAGCACTAGGCGGCGGCGCTCAATTTCGGCACGTTCCCCCTCGGAGCGCCCAGGCGCAGGCAGCGGCCATACGCGCTGCTCTGCCGCCGTCGGCTCGGGCGAGGCATTGTCGACCGGAAGCACCAGGGGAAGAGGGGCCGTCATGACGATGGCATCCTTGCCAGCACCATAGTAGCCGCGGCGCCGTCCTGCCTCGGTAAAGCCCAGAGCGTTATAAAGCGCGATCGCTCCCTCGTTGCCGTCCTCGACCTCGAGCGAAGCCGTGGTGCAGCCGAGCATCTGGGCATCATAGCTCACATGCGACAGCAGCTTGCGGGCAATGCCCTCACGGCGATGTGCCGGGTCGACGGCGACATCCAGAATCTGCACATCACCGTCCACGACCATACCGCCGGCAAGGCCCAGCAGCTTGCCGTCGTCGTGTGCCACCCACCAACTACGCGGCGCAGCGACGTCCTCGCCCAGTTCGGACAGGAACATGCCCGGCGTCCACGCCTCGTGTCCGGCACCTTCAAAGCAGGCAGCCTCTAGCGCGCTCGCGCCCTCGGCATCCGCCGCGCCCATGGGACGGAACTGCAGATGACGACCGGCGAGCTCATCGGCAACGCCCGTAATTTCGCTCTGTGCACTCTCAGCAAGACCAAGACGCTTGCGCTCGTTTTCCTCGGCATCCGAAAGGCGCGTGTAAATCGGCAGGACGCGAGCCGGATCGCCGTCACCCGCAGCGTGCGCGAGCAGCAAGCCCTCGCCCGAAGGCCACCACAGGTCGCGCTCCACGCAGCGGGCGGCCTCGTCCTCACCCAGCAGCTTGCCATAGCGCACGAGACCGTCACCGGTCAGCTGAACCTGGTCCCAGTCCGCTGCTTGGCGCCACTCATCGAGCGCCACGGCGGCCTTGACCACGTGCTCGCGCTCAAATTGACGCTCGGGACCCTCATCGACCAGCATATACAGCGCCGGATATACCTCACCACGCATAGCATCGGCCAAGATACCAAGCTTGCCGCGCACGCCAGCCTTCCACGCCGTCCAAGCGCAAGCGTCAAGCGTCGACACACCCAGCAGCGGAACATTGGCACCACGCGCGAGGCCCTTGGCAGTGGAGATGCCGATGCGCACACCCGTAAATGACCCCGGGCCGCGGCCGACCACGTAGCAACCAACATCGCTGCGATCCAGACCGACTTGAGCCAGCACGCCATCAACGGTATTCACGAGCTCAACGTTGGCGTGACGGCGACACATGTGGTCGCCACTCACGAGCTTCGTCTCGCCCGTCTGCCCATCAATCCAGCTTGCCGCGCAGGCAAGCATGTCGGTCGAGGTATCGAGCGCCACCACCAGCGCGTTGTCGTTATGCAAGCTCATCTTGTACAGCCTTATCAATCAAATGGGAAAGCTCCATTGCGCGGTCACCGTGCGCCTCGAGCGTTATCGTTCGCACATCACTGTCGCCCTCATCACGCTTGAGCGTCACCGAAAGATACTCATCCGTCAGCTCGTCTTGGAATTGTTCGCCCCATTCCAGCAGGCAAGCACCCTCATAGCCCAGCACATCGAAAATGCCTGTATCCTCGAGCTCGTAGGCATGCTCCAGGCGGTATAGATCAAAGTGAAACAGCGGAATACGACCTTGATCGTGAACGGCCATGAGCGCGAACGTAGGGCTCGTAACCATATGCCCATCGCCCAGCCCGCGCGAGACGCCCTTGGTAAAGTGAGTTTTGCCCACTCCCAGGCCACCGGTCAGGATGAGCACATCGCCGTCCTCAAGGCACGGTGCAATTAGCTCGCCAAAGTACTCCGTATCGGCAGCGCAAGTCGTTTTATAAGTACCTACCCCCAGGCGCTCCAGGGACATATATGCTCCTTATTATTCCGAGGCGTCCTCTGGCGCGGGATGTCGCTCCAGATAGTCGCCCAGCATCTTAAAGTCTTCCTCCAGCAGCTCCTGCCACGCCGGATTGCGCAGCGCCGCTGCCGGATGGAACGTGGGCATTACTACAAAATGCCCCATCTGGTGGAACCTGCCGCGCAGCTTAGTAATGCCGATCTCGGTCTTAAGCACAAAGTGCGTCGCGGGATTGCCGAGCGTCACGATAATATCAGGCCAGATGCTTCGAATCTGCTCACGCAAAAACGGCGAGCAAGCCAGCACTTCCTCGGGACGCGGATTGCGGTTTCCCGGCGGGCGGCACTTAAGCACGTTGGCAATGTAGACGTCTTCGCGTTTGAGCCCCGCCAGCGACAAAATGCCGTTGAGGTCCTCGCCTGCCGCCCCCACAAAGGGCTCGCCCTGCAAATCCTCATTACGGCCCGGCGCCTCGCCAATAAACATCACGCGAGCGCGGGGGTTTCCCACGCCAAACACGATGTTGTGGCGCGACTGGTAAAGCTGGCAAAGGTGACAATCGCCCAGAACGGCCTCGATCTCCTCGAGTGCGACCTCACGCGGCGCCTGATGGCTATGGCCGGGAATGTGCATGACGCCCATAGCGACTCCTACACGTAGACCTTGTCGAGACGCATACCAAAGCCGCAAGCGACCTCGTAGTTAATCGTGCCGCGTAGGCGCGCCATCTCGTCCATGGTAATCTCGGCATCTCCATCGCGGCCGACAATGATCATCTCGTCACCGTACTCGGCCTCGGGAATCTCATGCGCCGGGTTGGACTGAATGGCGACCATAAACTGGTCCATGCAGATATTGCCCACCTGACGCACACGCTCGCCGCGATACAGCACGTCCATACGATTGGAAAGCGTACGCGAAAGGCCATCGGCATAACCGATCGGAAGGGTGCAGATCTGAACGCGCGTGCGCGGTACGCGGTAGGTAAAGCCGTAGCCCACGCCCTCGCCCATCGCAGGATGCGCCACACGCGTCACACGCGCGTGGACGCTCATGACGGGATCAAGCTGCATCACGCGACCACTCAGCTCACATGGCTGCAGACCATACAAACCGATGCCGGCACGAATCATGTCAAAGTGCATTGAAGAATCGAGCATCGAGGACGGCGTATTGGCACAATGCACGATACCGCATTCAAAACCTGCGTCCTTAATGGCCTGAACGGCCTCGGTAAAACGCTGGCACTGCAGCTTGTAGTCCCAACCCGAAGGTTCATCGGCCGTGGCAAAGTGCGTAAATACGCCGTCGCACTGGATGCCGCGATGGAAACTGATGCCGCGTACAAAGTCGAGCACCTGTGTGTAGTGAACGCCGATACGATTCATGCCCGTCTCGATGGCAAGATGGTACTTGCCCACCTTGCCCGCCGCGACGGCGCATTCGCCATACGCAAGAGCAAAATCGGACGTATAGACCGAGGGCATGATATCGAATTCGAGCAATGCAGGAATAGCCTCGATAGGCGGCTCACTTAGAATCAGAATGGGCTTAGTAATCCCGCCCTGACGGAGCCCAACGCCCTCGTTGACCGTCGCCACGGCAAACATGTCGGCACCGGCCGAATACATGATCTTGGCACACTCAACAGCTCCATGACCATAAGCATCGGCCTTGACCACGCAGCACAGGCGCTGACGTGGATTCAGCAAGTTCTTATAGGCCCTCGTGTTGCGACGGAGCGCCCCGCGGTCGATCTCGACCCAGGACCAGCGCGTCAAATCGGCTTTATTCATGATTAGTCATCCGACCCTTCGTCCATGATTCCCAGATCTTCGAGCGCATCCTTTGCCGCCAGTTCCATGGCCGGACCGATCAAGTCGATAAGATCGGTCGCGATAACGCTCTTCTCACCATACTCCGTCGCCGCAGCAAAACCGGCGTAGCTGTGAAGTGCGACGGCGTACGAATACAGCAGCTCCCAACGATCCATCTCGTCGCGCATGGTGGCAAGCGTGCCGGCCAAAATACCCGCGAGAACATCACCAGAACCGGCAGTTGCCAGAGAAGCCGGACCCGAGAGTGGCAGCAGCACGCGCTCAACGCCACAGATAGCCGTCGTCGGCCCCTTGGCTATGACCACCAGATTGTCGGAGCCTGCAGCCCAGACAACCTTCTGCGCGGCTGCAATCGCAGTACCAAGGTCGTTCACCTCGTCACCGGCAACCAGACGCGAAAGCTCACGATAGTGCGGCGTCATAACCAACGGCTGCTCGCGACGATACATCTCGGGGTTACTATCAATACCGTCAATGGCAATCTTAGCAAGGCAGTTGAGTGCATCGGCGTCCAAAATTAGCGGTACATCAAGCTCGAGCAAGCCCGAAACCACCTGCATAGCGCCGGCAGATGTCGTCATACCGGGACCGCACAGTACACAGCTGTACTTCTTTGCAATCTCGCACACAGTCATGCGCGCAGCGGCGCCAAAGGAGCCGCGGGAATCAGACGGAATAGCAAAGACGGGAATCGAAGGAAGTGCCATGCGAATAAGATTGGCGCAGGCGTCAGGAGCCGCGACTGCCACGTAACCAGCACCCGCGCGAGCTGCAGACTTGGCCGCCATAATGGCAGCACCAGGATATTGCGCAGATCCGGCGACAATAAGCACAGAGCCACGGGAATACTTATCGATATTCGATGGTAGCGGAGCAAAGTAATCAACTAAGTCACCGGGCTCGACAATCTCGGCGGCGTGGTCGACATCATCGATGACCTCGTCAAGACGGTCGTAAAGATTGCCGCAGATCAAATCGCCAGCATACTCAGGGCCATCAGCGCTATACAGGCCAATCTTGGGCGCAATCATCGTCATCGTGCGCTCGGCACGAATGCAGTCGTCATCAACAACGCCCGTCTCGGCATTCAGGCCCGAGGGGACATCAATGGATACGACACAATCGGCGCATTCATTGACCGTAGGAATCCAAATGGAGAACGGCGCACGCAGATTCCCGTGGAAACCGGTACCAAAAATGGCATCGACAACAACATCGGCCTTATCGATCAAAACCTCGAGTTCGTCACGCGAGGGACCGACGCAAACGTGCACATCGCGGCCGGCAGTTCGACGAGCAACATGACGTGCCAGAGCAGCAGGAATCTCATCCGGCTCAACCGGAGAAACGATATCCACGTCCACACCCTTGTGGCTCAGGATATCGGCGGCAACCCAACCGTCGCCGCCATTATTACCAAAACCGACCAGAACGAGAACCCGATCGGGATTGAGCTTCAAGACCTCGTTGGCGGCAAACTCACCCGCTAGCTCCATAAGCTCGGCCTTCGAAGTCCCTTCGCGTTCGATGATATCCTCGAGACGAACGACTTCTTCGGTACTCAAAACCGGTTTCATCTATGCTCCTAGCGTATCTTGCGAAGCATCGCCCAGGTGCTCCGTCAATGCTGAATTCTGCAGCTGCTCAAGCTCATCTAAAACAGAGCGAGCCTCTTTAAATGTCTGCGCTACGCGTTTCTTGGTACTCACCTTTTCCTCTTTTGGCTTAGGCCGAGCATCTTCGGTAATCGCGATGGCATTCGCAACGGCCAAGTCTCCTGTAAGCGTAATGGAAAGAGCGACCTCAACAACACCCAGCTCTTGAGCGATCTCAAGTGCACGGCCCGAAAGCAGCGCCTTCGGTTTGCCGAGTTTATCACGCGTAACCGAAACATCCTTGCGACCAACGCCTTGAGTAAAACCCGTGCCGAGAGCTTTAAGTACCGCCTCGCGCGAAGCAAAGCGGCTGGCATAGTGAGCAGCGGGACGCGATGATGCATCGCAATACGCACGCTCTTCTTCGGTAAACACACGCCGAGCAAACGACGGCGTCTTTTCAAGAATTGATTTCATACGGGAAATCTCGACGATATCAACGCCGATACCAGCTTCAGCCATGTTCACCTCCATATCGCACAGACTAAGTTATTGTAGCCCGTTCACAGAAGATGCGACAAACGAGGGTTATAAAACACAGCTACTATGTGAGACAAAAGCCCGTAAACGCAAAAAAAGGGGGAGGCCGCGAGGCCTCCCCCTTCTCAGTTCAAGCGT
>CALFDL010000133.1 GCA_937950415.1 uncultured Collinsella sp.
GTCCGCAGCGGCGCTCGATATAGCCCGCGTAGTCGCCGTCTGGAATAAAGCAGATGTCCTCGCTTTCGGCCTTCTGGGCGTTGGTAAAGCCCTGCTCGGCGGCTATGCGGCGCACGTCGCGCTCTTTGTCTAGGCCTGCCAGCGGAAAGATCGTGTGCGCCAGGCGCTCCTGCGTGAGCGAATACAAAAAGTAACTCTGGTCCTTTTTGGGGTCCTCGCCGCGATGCAGCTGCCAGGTGCCGTCGGGCGCCTGGCTCGTTTTGGCATAGTGGCCCGTGGCGATGTAGTCGCAGCCCATATTCAGCGCCGCATCCAGCAACGCGCCAAACTTAATGTGGCGGTTGCAGATAATGCACGGGTTGGGCGTCAGCCCCTCCTGGTAGGCGTTCACAAAGCGCTCGATTACGTTGCGGTCGAAGGTTTGCTGCAAGTTGAGCACATGGTGGGGAATGCCAATGCGCTTGGCGACGGCCTTCGCGTCAGCGATGTCGCGATCGACTTTGCTCATACCTGTTGCGGGGTCGGGCGCGGGGCAGGTGAGGCGCATGGTGGCACCGACACGTTCGTAACCCTGACTTTTGAGCAGATACGCGGTCACGCTGGAATCGACGCCGCCGCTCATGGCGACGAGCACGCGCTTGTTGTGCATGGGGAGGTTCTCCTTGGTGGCATGTGGCCAAAAAAGAAAAGCGGCGCGGGAGGCTGGTTCCGCGCCGCAGACATTGTAGCAAGTTCGGGCGTCCTGTGGGACACCCTGTTGGGATGAGCTCAGGCTGCCAGAAGAGAGGGGAGACCGGCGTGCCTTGGACCCGTTCTGAGAACGAGAAGCTCTAGTCCTGGAACAGTGCCGTGGACAGGTAGCGCTCGCCGGTGTCGGCGAGCAGCGCCACGATGGTCTTGCCCTCGTTCTCGGGGCGCTTGGCCAGCTGCAGTGCGGCCCACACGGCGGCGCCGGACGAAATGCCCACGAGCACGCCCTCCTTGTGGCCCACGGCGCGGCCGGTGGCAAAGGCGTCGTCGTTCTCGACGGGGATGATCTCGTCGTAGACCTGGGTGTCGAGGACGTCGGGCACAAAGCCGGCACCGATGCCCTGGATCTTGTGCGGGCCGGCCTGGCCCTTGGAGAGCACCGGGGAGGTGGCGGGCTCGACGGCGACGACCTGAATCTCGGGGTTTTGCTCCTTGAGGAACTCGCCCACGCCGGTCACGGTGCCGCCGGTGCCAACGCCGGCGACGAAGATGTCGACCTTGCCGTCGGTGTCCTCCCAGATCTCGGGGCCGGTCGTGGCCTTGTGAATGGCCGG
>CALFDL010000134.1 GCA_937950415.1 uncultured Collinsella sp.
GGCGTCGAGGGCAGACTGCGCCGTGCCCTCGGTTGACACGATTGCCACCGGGTCGAGGTACCACCCGTCACCGAAGACGCCGTCGTTGGCCCAGTCGGTCGCGTAGGTACCGACAGTGCTGATGGAGATGTAGTAGATGAGCGTGATGATCACGACGAAAATCGGCAGCGCGAGGATGCGGTTGGTGAGCACGCTGTCGACCTTCTCGGAGATGGTCGCACCGGAAACAGCGCGCTTGTGGACGCGCTTGATGAAGCCCTCGATATAGCCATAGCGCTCGTTGGTGATGATGGCATCCGACGAGTCGTCGAAGAGCGCCTCGGCCTCAAGGATGATGTCATCGCAGTTGACCTTCGTGCCGATTTCCTCGACAGCTTCCTTGTCGCGCTCGAAGAGCTTGATGGCGTAGTAGCGGCGCATGTTGTTGGGCATGACGCTGGGAAGCTTGTTCTCGATCTTGGCGAGGGCGGCTTCGAGCTCGGGCGCGAAGCGGACCGGCTGCGGGGCGATGCCCTCGCGCGCCGCCTTCACGGCAGTGGCGACCAGGTCTTCGAGGCCGTCGCCCTTGAGTGCCGAAATCTCGACGACCGGCACCTGAAGCTGCTCGGAGAGCTCCTTGGACTTGATGGTGTAGCCGCGCTTCTTCACGATATCCATCTGGTTGAGCGCGACCACCACGGGCACGCCGAATTCCATGAGCTGCGTGGTCAGGTAGAGATTACGCTCGAGGTTGGACGCATCGACGATGTCGATGATGACGTCGGGGCGGCCGTCGACCAGATAATTGCGCGAGATGACCTCCTCGCTCGAGTACGGGGATAGCGAGTAGATGCCCGGCAGGTCGACGAACTGGACGTTCTTGTCGCTCTTGAGATGGCCGGTCTTTCGTTCCACCGTCACGCCGGGCCAGTTGCCCACGTATTGATGGTTGCCGGTAAGTTGGTTGAACAGCGTCGTCTTACCTGAGTTGGGGTTGCCCACCAGCGCAATGGTCGTTTCCATGTCGTGCTTTCTTCCTCTCCACGCCTTTGATTCCGAATGAGACAGATGCTCTGAGCAACTGTCTCATTTGTTAGCAACAACTAACAGCAGTGTAAAAAGATGGCCTGGCATAAGGGGGTAGCCAGCCCATCGTCTTACCGAGTGGTTAGACCGCCTGGACCTCGATCTTTTCGAGGTCGGACTTGCGTAGCGACAGGTGATAGCCGCGCACGGTCAAGTCGACGGGATCTCCCAACGGGGCGACCTTATCCACCCTGATTTGCGCGCCCTTGGTAATGCCCATGTCCATGATGCGACGACGGGTGGCGCCCTCGTCGCGCAAACGCACAACCGTACACGTTGACCCGGGCTCGATATCAGACAGCGTCATAACAACCTCCATAGTTAGCAAATGTTAACTATATATTAGACTTAGCTAACTTATTGTCAATGCACATTTTGGGATTATTTTGCGGAGTGGGACAGACGGCCTATCCATTTGCTCCGCTTTGTCCCCCCCCTGTCCCGGCCCATTAATCCGCATGTGGCCGAACACATGCACGATTTACACGGCGACTTCGAGGACAACCTCATTCTCGCCGCTGTCGAGACAAGCAAGGCCGATTATTTCATCACCAACGATACGTCATTTCTGGGAAAGAGCAGTTGTGCGGCATTCACCTGCGCGGACATGCTCGCGTTCTTGCGGATGCCAAAAGCCTGAACAGAGCGCTCGGTGAAAGTGTCAGCATCCTTGAATGAGACAGTTTGGTCTGACCAAGCTAAGCTGTCTTATTCGGTGACGCGCTTGCCGGCGGTCTTGCGCAGGACGAAGAGCGCGGCAACCACCAGCACGATGCCGATGATCAGGCAAATAACCCAGTTCTGCACGAAACCGGCGATGACGAAGCACACGAACGAGATGACCGCGACTGTGAGCACGTAGGGCAGCTGCGTCTGCACGTGCACGATGTGGTTCACGTTCGCGCCGGCAGACGCCATGATCGTCGTGTCCGAGATGGGCGAGCAGTGATCGCCGCAAACGGCACCAGCCAGACACGCCGAAATGCCAATCGTGAGCAGCTCGGGCTGGGACGCGAAGATTGGGATGACGATTGGAATGAGAATGCCGAAGGTGCCCCAACTCGTACCCGTCGCAAACGCCAGGCCCAGCGCGACGAGGAAGATGATCGCCGGCAGCATGCTATACAGGCCGGCAGCGGCACCTTCCATGAGACCGGCAACGAAGACGTCGGCGCCAAGCGCGCTCGTCGCGAGCTTGAGCGTGAGCGCGAAGGTAAGGATGAGCAGCGCCGGAACCATCGCCCTGAAACCGTCGACGATGCAAACGGCCGCATCGCCGAAGCTGATGACGCGACGGCACAGCAGGTAGACGAAGGTAAAGACAAGCGCGATGATCGAACCCCATGGCAAGCCAACCGACGCATCGGTATTGCCAAACGCCAGGGCAAGGTCGCCGTAACCCTCGGCTTCCGGATCCCAGAACCCGCCAACGAACATCATGCCGATAACGCAGCAGATAACCAGTGAAAAAATCGGGATCAGAAGATCCATGACCTTTCCCCTTGGATTTACAGATCCCTCTCCTTCCCCC
>CALFDL010000135.1 GCA_937950415.1 uncultured Collinsella sp.
TCGATCGCTATACCCGCCCGGAGATGGGACACATCTTCTCCCTCGAGAACAAGTACGCCATTTGGCAGGAAATCGAGGTTCTGGCCTGCGAGGCCCAGGCGGAGCTCGGCAAGATCGGTATTTCCAAAGACGAGGCCCAGTGGATCCGCGACCATGCCAACTTTGAGAAGGCGAAGGTCGATGAGATCGAGGAAGTCACGCGCCACGACGTCATTGCCTTCCTGACCAACATGAAGGAATACATCGATGCCGATGTTCCCGAGGGCGACCCCAAGCCCAGCCGCTGGGTTCACTATGGCATGACCAGCTCGGATCTGGGCGACACGGCCCTGTGCTACCAGCTCACCCAGGCCTGCGACCTGATCATCGAGGACGTCAAGAAGCTCGGCGAGATTTGCAAGCGTCGCGCCTTCGAGGAGCGCAACACGCTCTGCGCCGGCCGCACTCATGGCATCCATGCCGAGCCGATGACCTTTGGCATGAAGTTTGGCTCTTGGGCCTGGGAGCTCAAGCGCGATCTGGACCGTCTTGAGGATGCCCGCAAGAACGTTGCCTTTGGTGCCATCTCGGGCGCTGTCGGCACGTACAGCTCCATCGAGCCGTTTGTCGAGGAATATGTCTGCGAGCACCTGGGCCTGGTTCACGACCCGCTGTCCACGCAGGTTATTAGCCGCGATCATCACGCCTACCTCGCCGGCGTTCTCGCCACCACCGCGGCCACCTGTGAGCGCATCGCTACCGAGGTTCGCAATCTGCAGAAGACCGATACACTCGAGGCCGAGGAACCGTTCCGTAAGGGTCAAAAGGGCAGCTCCGCCATGCCGCACAAGCGCAACCCCATCACCATGGAGAAGGTCTGCGGCCTGTCGCGCGTCGTGAAGGCCAACGCGCAGGTTGCCTTCGACAACGTCGCCCTGTGGCACGAGCGTGACATTTCGCACTCCTCTGCCGAGCGCGTCGCCCAGGCCGACAGCTTCATCGCCCTCGACCACATGTTCCAGTGCCTCATTCGCGTTATCGACGGCCTGCAACTGTATCCCGCCCGCATGATGGCCAACCTCAATAAGACCCGCGGCCTCATCTTCTCCTCCAAGGTACTGCTCGCCCTCGTCGACACGGGCATCACCCGCGAGGACGCGTACGCCATTGTGCAGGAGAACGCTATGGCAACCTGGCACGAGGTACAGGATTGTGTCTCCGGCCCCACCTTTAAGGAGCGTCTCGAGGCCGACCCGCGCTGCACCGTCAGTCAGGAGAAGCTCGACGAGATCTTTGATCCGTGGGACTTCCTCACCCGTATCGACACGGTCTTTGATCGTCTGGAGCAGCTGAGCTTCGAGTAGGTTCGGGCATAACGTTAGCTTTTTAGGGCGCTTTGCTGGTAATGTGTGTTGCCGGCAAAGCGCCTCGTTGCATTTAGGGAAAGACGGGGATAATAGTCGTCTCGAATAACATTCTGAGAGGGGATCGCATGATTTCGTTTGATTACAAGCCTCAGGGCGTGTGTGCTCGCAATATTCACCTTGATCTTTCCGATGACGGCAACAAGGTGATGGGCGTTGAGTTTACCGGCGGCTGCGACGGCAATCTCAAGGCTATCTCCAAGCTGGTCGAGGGCGCTCCTGCCGATCGCGTAATCGAGGTTCTCGCCGGTAATACCTGCGGTATGAAAAAGACCTCCTGCGCCGACCAGCTTACACGCGCTATCGAGGCCGCTCGCACCGAGATCGCCTAATGGGTATCGCCGATCACATCAAGAACGGAATATCGCGTCGCGGCTTTGTACTCGGTGGGGCTGCCGCGGGCGCTGCCACGGTGCTTGCCGGATGCTCGAAAAAAACGGGCACCAGCGATGATGCCGCCGGCGAGCCGCAGGTTATCAAGGATGATTCCAAAATCATCTCGATTACGGATGAGTACGAGGCAGTCGACATCGATCTTGAGCCGGCGGCGTCGTGGACGCTGCCTCTGGGTACGCTGCTGTACTACTGCGACGGCGATTACGCCGCGGCAATGATGGCGCCCGCATCGGCACTGCACGCCAACACGCTCGGTGTGCTCAACCTGGGCGATGGCTCGCTTACCACATTAATCGAGGATCCTATCGAGGGCACGGGATATGCATTCTACGATGTCCGTGCCGGCGACGGCGTATTCGCGTGGGTTGAGATGAACTTTGCCAATTCATCGTGGAAGCTCTACGCTCAAAATCTGTCGGGCGCTTCGCTCTCTGGCGACGTGGTTGAGCTCGATCGAGGTGGCAAGGACTACGATCCGCCGCTGTTTACGGCGTTCGGGGCATCAGTCATCTGGTATAAAATGCCTTCGGCAGGCGGCAATAAAACGAGTAGTGATTCGTTTTGCTATCGTCGCTCGCTTGATGAATCCAAGGCCGAGGTAATTTGGAAATCGACGGGCCGCTTTGCATCGGCCCCGCGCGCGAGCGACGGCATTTTGACCATCTCGCCGCGTGTCCGCAACGACGAGGGCGTCTACTACGGCATAACGGCAATCGATCTGACCGACGGCAACAACACCAAACGTGCCCAGCTAGTCCTTCCCTCGTCAGTCTCGCCTTTCGAGGCCGTATATATGGGCGATACCTTCGTGTTTTCTATCGAGGCGGCCTATAGTGGCGTGGGCAGCCTGGGCAATATGGGCACGTATATCGGTAATGAGGGAGGGCCGTACCTCTTCCTGTCCCGCGAGCCGCTCGCATGTGCGGCTGGCAAGAAGAATAAACACCTTGTTAAGGTACAGGCGTCGCATTTCCTGATCGACACCTCTGCCAAGACCTATGGCTCGCTGCTGTCGCCCGACCGCGCTTTGGAGTATGGCGATTATCCAGCTACGGCGGGAAAATCGGACTCATTCCTTACGTACGCCACGGTGCGCAACAGCCAGGGTATACCAGAGACGGTCACTGCACGTCTATTCTCTCTTTAAGCTTAGAGGGGTTAAAAAGGCGCCAACAGGGGAATAAACGCGTTGTAATTGTGAGTACCGCCCGCCGAGCTGCCGCGTCATAGCGGCATCCGGCGGGCTCAGGTGCGTTAAAATGGGCTTGTTCTTAGCTAATTGAGACAGGGGGGCCGTGTTATGGCTTCAGATGCAAAAAAGATTCTGCTGGTCGAGGATGAGAAGGCAATCCGTGACGCCGTCGCTGCCTATCTCGAGCGCGAAGGCTACTGGGTTGTGGGCGTCGGCGACGGCCAGTCCGCGATCGAGGAGTTCGAGAAGCATCAGTTCGACCTGGTCGTGCTCGACCTTATGCTCCCCAAGATTCCCGGCGAGCGCGTTTGCCGCACCATTCGCGATACCTCGGACGTCCCCATCATTATGCTGACGGCCAAGGGCGAGATCGAGGACCGTATTATCGGTCTTGAGCTCGGCGCCGACGACTATCTGATTAAGCCGTTCTCGCCGCGCGAGCTCGTCGCCCGCGTTCGCGCTCTGTTCCGCCGTGCCCATCAGGCCGACGAGCCCGCCGTCGAGGTACTCGACTTCGGCGATCTGGTCATCGATATCTCGGGCCACAAGATCTTGGTCGAGGGCAAGGAAGTCGATCTGACGGCTTCTGAGTTCAAGCTGCTCACCACGCTTGCCCGTCACCCCGGTCGCGTCTATAACCGCATGGAACTGGTCGAGAAGGTGCTCGGCTATGACTTTGAGGGCTACGAGCGCACCATCGACAGCCACGTGAAGAACCTTCGCGCCAAGCTGGGCGACGATCCCAAGAAGCCCAAGTGGCTCTACACCGTCCATGGTGTCGGCTACCGCTTCGAGGCTCCGACCAAGACCGATAAGTCGGACGAGAAATAAGGTAATCGCATATGACACCTGCGCGCTTTGAAATCGGACAAAAGCACAAGCAGGAGAGCGAGGCGGGTTCCAAGGCAAGTTGGAACACGCCTCGTTCCGATTCCCGGCCGACGATGAGCTATCCCTCGCGTATGGCCCTGGCTTTTGCCCTGACATCGCTCATGACGGTATTGGTGCTGGTGGGCGTCGTCTCCGTTGTATGGGGTACGGTTTTTACGGATTACACGCGCTCCAATATCGTCGAGATCGCCAATTCCGCTGCCGAAAAGCTTGCAACATCGTACGAGGAAAACGGCAACTGGACCGCGGGAGAGTTGCGTACGGTCGCGACATCGAGCCTGGTGTCCGACGATCTTGGCATGCAGGTCGTCAATAAAAAGGGCGTTATCGTCTACGACGATTCATGGCCCTCGGCAAGCGCGACCGCCGATGTGCGCGAAAATCAGGCGACGACCGACGGCACGAGCGGTAAGAGGGCATCGCATAGCCCGGTCTCCTCTGCACCCACCGGATCGGACAGCGTTGCCAATGTCGAGATCGTAACGTCCTCCGGTGAGCATGTCGGACAGGTCAAATTGTGGGCGATCGGCTCCGACGCCCTGCTCACCAAAGCGGATTCTGCGTTTAGGGAGAAGACCTTTAACGCCATGGCGCTCGCCGCGGTTGTGGCCATTTGCATCTCGGTCGTTATCGGAGCGCTCATGTCGCGCATGCTCACCAAGCCGATCCATCGCATTACCAGCACGGCCAAGCAAATACGCGACGGCGATCTGTCCGCTCGAACGGGCTTGCGCGGCGACGATGAGATCGATCAGCTGGGAGAGACCTTCGACGAGATGGCCACCTCGCTCGAGAAGGACATGAAGCACGAGAAGCGCCTGACCTCGGATGTCGCGCACGAGCTTCGCACCCCGCTTATGGCCATGCTCGCAACGGTCGAGGCCATGCAGGATGGGGTATATCCCACCGACAACGAACATCTGGAGACGGTTGCCTCCGAGACGCGCCGCCTGGCCCGTCTGGTGCAGCAGATGCTCGACCTGTCGCGTATGGAAAACAGCACCGCGCCGCTCAATCTTGAACCGGTAGACATGGTGCCGTTCGTGCGTTCGATCGTGAATGGCCAGGAGCGCCTGTTCGCCGACCGCGATCTGCGTCTGCGCTTTGCTGATGAAACCCAGGGCCATGACGATGTCGTCGAGGCCGATCCCGATATGATCACCCAGTGCGTCATCAACCTCCTGAGCAACGCCATGCGCTATACCCCCGAGGGCGGCTGGGTCGTGGTGTCGGTGCTCAGCGAACGCAAGCACGTCAATATTGCCGTTTCGGATACCGGCATCGGTATTGCCAAAGACGACCTGTCGCGCATCTTCGGTCGTTTTTGGCGCGCTGATGCCAGTCGTGCCCGCGAGGCGGGCGGCCTGGGCGTGGGCCTTGCCGTGACCAAGCAGATCGTCGAGCGCCATCACGGCTACATATCCGTGGAGTCGGAGCTTGGAAAGGGTACGACTTTTACGATTCATCTGCCTCGCGAGCACACGGCGGACGCGGCATCTACTACAATGGAGCACTAGCTTTTCGCTATTCGGTGAAGGAGGGGTTTCGTCCCTGCCGCTCCGGGTTTGCGAAAACGTGCGGGAAAGAGCCCGCATTACTGTCGTATTTTGGTAAGGAGTGACTCACGTGACAACGATGGAGCGTCGTCCGGATTCCCGTGGCAAGGTTCGTGATATCTACGATGCCGGTGAAAACCTGCTGATGGTCGCCACCGACCGCATTTCTGCGTTCGACTTCATTCTTCCCGACGAGATTCCGTTTAAGGGAGAGGTGCTCAACCGCATCTCGGCATTCTGGTTTGATAAATTTGCCGACATTGTTCCCAACCACCTCGTCTCCATCGACCCGGCTGATTTCCCCGAGGAGTTTGCCGAGTATCGTGACTATCTCGCTGGTCGCGCCATGCTGGTCAAGAAGGCCCAGACGATTCCTGTCGAGTGCATCGTCCGCGGCTATCTGACCGGTTCGGGCAAGAAGACCTATGACGAGAACGGCACCGTCTGCGGCATCCAGCTGCCTGAGGGCCTGACCGAGGCTTCCAAGCTTCCCGAACCGCTGTTCACGCCGTCCACGAAGGCCGAGATCGGTGACCACGACGAGAACATCTCGTTCGAGCGTTGCTGTGAGATCGTGGGCGAGGACATCGCCACGCAGATTCGCGACCTGTCCCTCAAGATTTACAAGGCTGCCGCCGAGTACGCCGCGACCCGTGGCATCATCATCGCCGACACCAAGTTCGAGTTCGGTGTCATCGATGGCCAGGTCACGCTGATCGACGAGTGCCTCACGCCCGATTCCAGCCGTTTCTGGCCTGCCGCCAGCTACGAGGAGGGCAAGATTCAGCCCAGCTACGACAAGCAATTCGTCCGCAATTGGCTCAAGGCCAACTGGGATATGACGGGGGAGACTCCGCACCTGCCCGCCGAGGTCATCGATGGCACGTCCGAGCGCTATCGCGAGGCCTTCCAGATCATCACGGGCTCCCAGTTCACAAGCATGAAGGAGAACGCATAAGTGAGTACCCGTAGCGCCACGAACAAGCGCACGCAATCCCACGAGGTTACCGGGGTTGCGCGCAAGTCCGCCGCATCCGCCAAGCCCGCTCGCCAGGCAGCGAGCTCCGTTCGCGTCGTGCCGGCTTCGTCTAAGGCCCGCCGCAAAGAGCTCGAGAAGGGTGAGAACCTGGAGGGTCTTTCCAAGGAGGAAAAGCGCGCCCGCAAGGCCAAGCAGCGCGCCAAGGAGGATCGCATCTATACGGTGTCGAATATCCTTCTTAAGCAGGATGAGGACTACACCAAGCGCCGCCGCATCTGGTGGATCGTGCTCGCCATCGGCATGGTGCTCGTCGTGGCAATTTGGGCTTCGCTGTACTTCGCTCCCGCTGGCGTGGTGTCCAGCCCCATCCAGATGGTCGGCATCGTTTTGTCCTATGTCATCATCTTGGGCGACTTCATCTACGACTTCGTGCGCATCCGTCCCCTGCGTAATATGTATCGCTCGCAGGCCGAGGGCATGTCCGATAACAAGCTCAACGCTCTTATCGAGCGCTCTGCTGCCGAGGAGGACAAGAAGGCCTCCAAGAAGAAGTAGCGTTTGTATTCATACTTATCGCTAAGATATAAGGCGCGTCGTTTTTACGGCGCGCCTTTTTACTGTTCTATAGATAGATGGAGTGGCACATGATTCGAGCTGCCCTGACGGTCGAAGAAGCTCTGGAGGGCATGAAGGCCCTGGAGCCCAAGATTAAAAACTACGCGCGCCTGGTTGTCCGCAAGGGCGTAAACGTCAAGCCCGGCCAGGAGGTTGTCGTTCAGTCCCCGGTCGAGTGCGCGCCGTTTGCCCGCGTGGTGGTCGCGGAGGCCTATGCGGCCGGTGCTGGCCACGTAACGGTCATTTGGGCCGACGATGCCGTGACAAGGCTCACCTACGAGCATGTCGAGAAAAGCTATTTTGAGCAGACGCCCGAGTGGAAGCGCCTGCAGCTGGATTCCCTTGCCCAGGACGGCGCCTGCTTTATCTTTATCGAGGGTGCGGACCCCGCGGCTCTCAAGGGCATCGATCCCGCCAAGCCCGCCGCCGCATCCAAGGCGAGGAACACGCAGTGCAAGGTGTTCCGCCGCGGACTGGATTACAACATCAACCCGTGGTGCATCGCCGGTGCGCCGGTCGTTGCCTGGGCGCGCGAGGTGTTCTCGGGTGATGCGGATGAGGTTGCAATCTATAAGCTGTGGAATGCGATTCTGCACACCGCTCGTGCCGATGGCCAGGACCCGGAGAGCGATTGGGAACTCCATGACGCTGCGTTCGAAAAGAATCTGCGCTTCCTCAACGATAGCCGTTTTGACTGCCTGCGCTATACCGCTTCGAATGGAACCGATCTGGTAATCGGCATGACGAAGGGCCATGAGTGGGCCGGCGGCAAAGGCGAGACGCCCGACGGTCATCCCTTCTTCCCCAACATTCCTACTGAGGAGGTCTTTACGTCGCCCGATCGCATGCGCGCTGATGGAATCGTCTATTCCGCCATGCCGCTCATTCACCACGGCAACAAGGTCGACGATTTTTGGATTAAGTTCGAGAACGGTCGCGTGGTGGATTATGACGCCCGCGTGGGTAAGGCGACGCTGGCAAGCATTATCGAAACTGACGAGGGCGCTGCTCATTTGGGCGAGGTCGCGCTCATTTCCAAGAACACGCCGATTCGTGAAAGCGGTGTCTTGTTCTATGACACGCTCTATGACGAGAACGCCAGCTGCCACCTTGCGCTGGGTGTCGGCTTCCCCGAGTGTATCGAGGGCGGATACGATATGTCCAAAGAGGAACTCCTGGAGCATGGCGTCAACGTTTCGAGCACGCATGTCGACTTTATGATCGGCACGGACGACATCGATATTACGGGCATTACACCTGATGGACGTGAAGTTGTGATTTTCCAGAACGGCCAATGGAGTTGGGAATAGTCCCAGACCGTGGTACAATGCCACCCGCGGGCCGTTAGCTCAGCTGGCAGAGCAGGGGACTTTTAATCCCAAGGTCCAGGGTTCGAACCCCTGACGGCCCACCCAAAGATTGTTGAGACGGTCAACTTCGGTTGGCCGTCTTTTTTGTCGCCCTTTCATGGGTTCGAACCCGTATCTATCTATATATAAGAACGCTTGGCGAACAAAACCCGCCTTTTACCGATGGGAAACAAATAGCTGATGCCTTTGGAGTAAAGTAGCGCTCCAGAGATGACCGATGTCTCAATACTCGTAAAACAGCTGGTCATCGCCAATATCAGAAGCCAATGCTTCAGTTTTAACCTCAGTGACGCGACTGAGGGATCTATTCATTTGTGAACAAAATATGGAGTGCGCGATTCCCGCCCCCGGGGCCCCTCCGGTCTGGCAATATATCTCCTTGCCGCGCGGCCCGGTGGAACCGGGAACCGGCGCAGGCGTGCACCTTGAGAACCGGATACTGCGAGGATGGACACTCACTTCAGTGTCGCATCCGGGCAGACATCGAACCATTTGAAATGGTCTAACTTGGATT
>CALFDL010000136.1 GCA_937950415.1 uncultured Collinsella sp.
TGTCGTTCGCTTTTGCCCGATAGGACGCATATCCGTACCAACGCTTAAAGGTTTTACCCTTGAGTAACTCAGATGCTTTGTCGATCAGACCCTCATCCATGGTGTAGCGCATAGCTCCAAGCTGGATGAGCGGGTAATTACTAATCCCCAGCACCGCCGGCTGCTCATCGAAATCAACGGTAATCGTATCGGGCTTGGTATCGCCGGTCAGGAACTCAACAGATTGAGTTATGGGCTTGACCACGGGCTCCGTCACCGCAGTTGGCAGAAACGACATGCCAACAACGCCCATGCCAATCACAGTGGCAACCAGCGCCAAAGCAATCAATCCAATACGGACAGAACGTCTCACGGCAAAACACCTCGCAACATGACCCATGTCTGTTGAGCTAATGATACCGCCTACAGACAGTATTCAAGAAAGAGAGTCAGCCCTAACGAATTCGATATTGTTGTTCTTGATCGTTATGGGGTTAGAATTGAATTGCTATCCGAGGATATTCATTTTTATCGTCTCGTCCTTGACAGCCCTTCGTCTCAAGGAGCGCAATATGAAGCAGCCTCAGCCTCGTTCCGCTGGCCGTAACGCCATCATCATTCTCGCTGTTTCCATCTTGATACTCTTCCTTATCGTCGTCGCGCCCTTTTCCCTTGGTATCGCCTCGCCCTTCGATCTATGCGGGATGGTCGACGCCGGTTCGCGCGCCACCTCATTCTCCTTTATCTGCCGCGGCGTGTTCTACGAAGAAATGATTCCCACCGGAATTTGGCAGTCAAAGTTACCGCTGCTCGGTCAGATTGATGGATGCTCTCCTCATTTCAGCCTTGAACCTCCGGCGGCGAACTGTCTGTTCGACGACCAGTCGCTTACCTCCGTAACCCTCGCCTATGACTACGCGCCAAACGCCAGCGAGCACCACATGAACCAAGTCCTCGACAAGCTGATTGAGCAGTGCGGACTCACCGACGAGATCGACCGATCCATCGATAACAACCAGAAGCTAAAGCGAACGGAGCTCCGCCGTATCGGAAAAATCAAAGGTCAAAGCAGAGCAGCCTACTGGCAAGCCTGGGCGATACGCGACAAGAGCGAATTCGGGCACAGCACCTATATGGTCACCGTCTACACCGAAGACGGAATCAAAGGCAACGTTGACGATCTCACCTCATCCAAACTCGGCATCCCCAAATCAACCAAACCCGCCAGCCCGGATGAAATCCTGTAGGGACGCTCATTAATATGCACCTCAAGGGCACACACCACCACGAAGGGGACAGGCACCTTCGTGGTGGTTTTCGGCCCCGGTGCCCTACTGTCTCGATCTGTAACATCTAGCGGTCATTTTTGGGCCTAGGCGTTACAGATCGAGACAAAGGGGCTGGCAGCCGGCCGTTCATCTCAATCTGTAACAGTTACTCGGCAAATAAGGGTCTACCTGTTACAGATCGAGACAAACCGCGGGCACCCCAGCCGAAAATCTCAATCTGTAACACCAGGCCCGCTTTTAGCAACTCAGGTGTTACAGATTGAGACAACCTGAACCACCACAAAGGTGCCTGTGAACTGCACCCCGAAACTTGGACTGAATAAATAG
>CALFDL010000137.1 GCA_937950415.1 uncultured Collinsella sp.
TCAAGCTGCTGCTGCCGAGGCTGCTCAAGCTCATCAACATGATTCCGTGGAAGAGCCGCTACTCGGCAACCGTCATCTTCACCATCATCATGCTGGTCGACGGTGTTATGACGCTGCAGTCGCTTGACTATTGGTACCAGCGCGTCAACGGCACGGAGCCGGATATTCCCGTCGCGCAGTTCTATGGCAAGTACTTCGACAACGAGTACATGGAAAACCGCTTCCAGAGCATGACCATGAGCCCCAAGGATGCGACGCGCGTGTAGCGCCCAGCGCACCCAAAACGCAACATGCCCGCCGGTATCACACGTACCGGCGGGCATTTTTTGTAAACGAGCCTTCTATCGACGAGAAGCCTATGCCTCGCGCTCGACCTCGCTCACGCATTCATTTTTAATGGTGCCGACAAGCGCCTGCAGCGCATCGACCACGTGCGGGCGAATGTCCCCGCCGATGAGCACGAGCATGATGTCGTCGCCCACGGCAAGCTGGCCGCTTGCCAGCCACACGCGCACATAGCCGATACCCGGCATCGCGCGCGTGGCCTCGATGGCGGCTCGTACCTTGTCCGCATCGAAGCCGAACGCCATACCGCCCACCTTGTGCCCAGGCGCCACGCCGTCGGTCTCGACCCCGCGCACCTCGGACTTGGGCGTCGCGCGAACCACACCGTTATGTGTCAGATACATGCCGCACCCGGACGCCGAAGCATCAGCCTTGGCCTCGCGCAGCCAAGTATCGACAGAAGGCATCGATTTGCCACTCTCTAGCATTATTTCTCCCTTTTGATTGCTCAAGCAGCTAATTTATTCTTCGACCGGCGTGAGCACCATGACGGCGCGCGTGTTGCTCAGTGAAAGCGAGCGGCAGGTCACAAGCGTCACGACCTTGGTTGCCGAAGCTGCACGATCGCTCGCGTCGCTTGCCGCGGCAGAGGCGCCATCGAGCATCTCGGACAGATAATTCGTCAGCCCATCATCGCCCTCGAAGTTGGGCGTGCGCGCCTTGGCGTACGTGTCCTCAACCACCTTGGTCGCAAGCGGGCGCAGCTTATACGTTGCGTCGCGCGTGATGTAGTACACATATTCAATGCTGTCGAATGTCGCCTGATCGGTCGTGTCCGAAATCACGTTGAACATCGAACCGTCGTTCATATGGTGGCCGTAAATCGTGGTTTGCTGGTCCACCATGCCCGGTGCGGTATCGTCGCTATCCAAAAAGATGGCACCCGACGCATTGGATGTGCCATCGAACAGCGTATTGAGGTACTTGGAGTTGTTGTTGGTCTGCACCACGGGGTAGTTGATATTGGTTCCCGGCGTATAAATCCAACCCACGACCTCTGGATTTGTCTGGGCAAGCGCATCAAAGTCGATAATCGGAACGCCGCTGGCGTCCTTGTCGCTCACATATTGCTTTTCGATCTTTTGATACGACTCGCTCGCCTGCTTGTAGCCAATCTGCGCATTGATAAAGATGGCAGCGGCGGCAACAATCAGACCGATGCCGATGATGATGAGTAGGATGGGGATGACGGAGCGGCGCTTCTTGCGAGGCGGCTCGGCGTAATCCGGCGGCGCGGCGTGCGACGAAGACCGGGGCGGCTTCTTGGCCGTGCTGTAGGACGAAGGACGATACGCGGCCGGCGTATCCTGTCGGCGATGCGTCGCCGGCGTCACGGGGCGCGGCGCACGCGGCTGCTGAGGAGAGGATATCCGACCCTGCTGCGGCACGCGGGCTGCTCCCGACTTGGCTGGATCGGGAATCCGAGAAGCCGAAAAACGCTTTCCCTGATAGTCGGACATGGCTCTCCTTATGCTGCAAATAGGATGGCGGGGCGCCTAGGCGTCAGCCATCTCCTGCTTCATCTTCTCGATAACCTTGCGGTACTCGGGGTCACAAGCGCCCAGAATCTGCGTGGCATAGATGGCGGCGTTCTTGGCACCGTTAATGGCGACGCAGGCAACGGGCACGCCGGAGGGCATCTGCACCATCGACAGCAGCGAATCCATACCGCCCAGGTCACTCGTCTTCATGGGCACGCCGATAACCGGCAGCGGGGTAAACGCAGCCACGACACCGCCCAGGTGAGCAGCCTTGCCAGCAGCAGCGATAATCACCTTGATGCCGCGGTCGGCAGCAGTCGAGGCCCACTCGTGGACCTTCGCCGGCGTGCGGTGCGCACTCGCAATGACGAGCTCATAGGGCACGCCCAGCGCCTCGAGCTCGGCGGTGCAACCTTCCATAACGCCCAGATCGGACTTGGAGCCCATGATGATCCCGACAACCGGCTTCTGATCTGCCATAAACAAAGACCTCCTGTTGAGAGCGGTGACGCGGCGGATCCGCGACCCTTAACTACTGAGAGTAGTATAGCTGCTCCCGTCCCTGCGGTCCCCGGGCGCGCCGCGGGGCACCCGGGGACCTACCGGGGATTGCCATGACGTACGTTGGCTGATTTGGTTTGGGATGAGAGGCTGGCGGAGGGTTGTGGACAGTTAGTTCAGATTCGTATATTTTTGGCCGCACTTTTAGACGCAAAGACAACGATTCGAAGCCTCCTGGGTCGCGCGCGCAGACGTGGTGTAAGAGCGTCCTGAGGTCCGTCGCTGCAAATCCCGATGTTACTCCTTCTTGAGACCGTGCCTCTCGACTATCTCGTCCACTATCTCCCTGGCGCGCCGCCCGAGCGCGCGGCGCCTCCCCTCTGTCGGGGCCGGCCTGTCCGCGGGCTCGGCGAAGGCCCCGGCGGCCGAGGCCTCGGAGAACACGCGCTGCTGGGACCACTGCCCCTCGGTCTCCATGAGGCTCGCGCACGTCAGGCGCAGCATCGACTCCCTCGAGGGGAAGGACTGCACGACCCTGTAGCGGCGCTTGATCTCGCGTTTGGCACTCTGCTAGACGTTGTCGGCACGGAGCTTGGCAATGTGCCTTGGGGAATGTCGTAGGCGCCAGCGCAGGATCATCCCTTTCGGAGCCGACCACGTTG
>CALFDL010000138.1 GCA_937950415.1 uncultured Collinsella sp.
TCAGAAGCGGCGCCAGTGTTAGAGTCATTGCTAGAACCAGTATCGGCGGAAGAATCGCTCGAGCCAGTGAAAGAGTCAGAGGAACCAGCGTCGGTCGAACCAGAGGCGGCGCTGCCCGTATTGCCGGCAGAGCTTGAAGACGAATCGCCCGCAGCAGAGCCGTTCGAATCGGAGCCGTTCGAGGTGGAACCGTCGTTGATAGTGCCACCAGCAGAGCCATTACCGTCAGCATCGGTCGAGGGCGCATCCATCCTGTCATCGTTGGCATCGTCACTCGAGCCGTCATTCGAATCAGGCGTCGGCGAGGGCGCCGGCGTGGGCTCGGGCTGCACGGGCGTCGCAGCGGCAGCCTCGTCCTCAGCGATATAAACCAAGCAGTCCTTCAGCTCGTTGCGGTAGCGGTTCTTCCAGCCCTCATGATACTGGGGCTGACTCGAAAACTTAGTGGCGACATTGTTGACCACGCTATTGGAGAGCGCCGTCACAAACTCGCGGTCGGACATATCGTTGGAAAGATTCGCCCAGCGGAAAAGTCCCTGCAGCCACCGGTGCCGCACATGTTGGTGATGCTCCACACCATGCCCTTGACGCAATCGGCGCGACCCGAAATATCAATACCCAGGCCGCTCTTGAGCCACGCCTCGGTCACCGCATAGTACGAGTTGTACGCATAGGCATCCTGCAGAGCCGAAAACTCAGCAGGGTCGGTGTTATAAGCGCCCTGGAAGGCCTCCTGCGCAATACGGCCCAACTCGGTGAGCTGGCCGTTCTCGTACATGGCATTGCTCGCGCTGGAAATTTCGCCGCCGCGATCAATCGCATCCTTGAGCATGCTGTATTTTTCGGGGTTGTAGTTGTAGGCCTGCTTCATAAACGGAATGAGCGACCAACGACGGTCGAACTGGTAATAACCCAGCGCGTTATAGCCGTCACCGTACGAAAAGCCCTGGTTGTAGTTGCCATGGCTCTCGTACTTGGTAAAGTACTTCATCTCGGGAGTCACGTTGACAAACGAAACGCCCTGGACCGACCTCAGCACGCCCGAGAAGGACTGCTGGGTGTAGAGGCCTTTGTCGATATCGGTGGCATCCGAGGCAACGCCCGGCGTGGGCTCCTCGGCAGCGGCGGGTGCCGGCGCGGAAATGGCGCCAAACGAAAGCGCCAGCGTCAGGCCCGCGACAATAGCAGAATGCTTGGGCTGCATAAGATCCTCCCTGCATTGGTATAGTTAAAGTGCAGTTTGCAAAGATAAGAGTAAGTATTGCAGCTCGCCCGTTGTTGCACAACAACCCCTCGGTAAACGGCAACAACCCTCCGCGAAATCTTAAGGAATTAAACAAACTGGTCGTCGGGCGCCATCAGAAGCTCGCCGTATCGCTCCATCAGCCCGTCCCTCAACTGACAGAAAGCGGGGATATAGACGTTCAAGATGCGCTGAATCAAATCTTGAGCGAGCTTGTTGTCGTAGATATGGACGTTCGTATTGCGGTCTCTGAGCATGTCTAGCCAGGCCGCCTCATCAATAAAGTCGTAGAATCGGTACGACTCCTTCACGATGGCACGAGGAGACCCCGACGCGGCAAGCGTGGCGCCCTCATACTCGAGCAGACGCTTAAGGAGCTTCCAGCTCAGTTCAAATTGAAGATTGAACTTATTAATCAATCCACTCTGAACAAAATCATTGTTGAGATCCTGATTGGGCGCATCCTCAAGATTCGCCAAGGCGCTAACAAAGTTCTCATATTTTTTCATACAGAATCACACCATCCCTGGCAATCTCATCGAGCAATTGCTGCGAGAGGGACTCGT
Source organism: uncultured Collinsella sp. (assembly GCA_937950415.1). Taxonomy (GTDB): domain Bacteria; phylum Actinomycetota; class Coriobacteriia; order Coriobacteriales; family Coriobacteriaceae; genus Collinsella. Next base: position 1,810 of record CALFDL010000138.1, read on the forward strand.
CGAGATTGACGACATCTACATCTAAAAGAGTATCAAGATGTTCCTCGATCAAATATGAGAAACGGCCGAAATCCCGGCAACCTGCTACGGCGATGTCAATATCGCTCTTGGGCAAGTTGTCGCCTCGAGCACGAGAACCAAACAACACGACCTTCTCGGCGTCACATTCCCGAGCAAAAACTTCGATTTGCTTGTACACCTTGTCGAGAGATGCCATTTGCACCCCTACAGCTTAATGTCAAAGTTGATTTCGGGGACGGCGGCCAGGTCGGCCAACGTCACGCCGTCGACGTACTTTTCGATCACGTCGTCCAAACCGCGCCAGAACTTGACGGTCGAGCACAAATCGCTGCGGGTGCAGCTGTTGTCGATGCCATCGCACGCCACCGGAGCCGTGCTGCCCTCGACGGCACGCAGGATGTCGCCGGCGCGCACCTCGGCCGGGTCCTTCGCCATCATGTAGCCGCCGCCCTTACCGCGCACGCTCCTAAGCAGGCCCGCCTTCATGAGCGGACGAACCAGCTGCTCCAAATACTTTTGTGAAATATGCTCGCGGTCAGCGACCTCGCGAAGGGCAATCTTGCCCTCGGCGTCACCAAGCGCTGCGATATAGATCATCAGACGGAGGGCATAGCGGCCCTTAGAAGAAATGAGCATACCTACCCTCTCATCGTAGCCGAGACAAAATACCAGGCTTGTTTGTCCCAAATCTTATGCACGCGGGGCAAACAAGCCTGATTATTATGTCCCACATCTAAAAAGTCGAGTGGATTAGTCGGGTTTTCCCTTGACTAACGCCGAACCCATAGTAACTTTATTCCGAGAAGATTCCTAGGGTTTAGTACACCTATGAGTACACCATATACAGAGAGGGACAGCATGAGCGCAAATCCGCTGCTTTCCATCGAAGGTCTGACCGCCTCCGTGGACGAGAAGACCATCCTCCACAACGTCAACCTCAACGTCGCCGCCGGCGAGACCCACGTGCTGATGGGACCCAACGGCGCCGGCAAGTCCACCCTCGGCCACCTGGTCATGGGCGACCCCGTTTACACGGTCAACGACGGCCGCATCGTCTTTGACGGCCAGGACATCACTGAACTCACCACCGACAAGCGCTCGCGCGCCGGCCTGTTCCTGAGCTTCCAGGCACCGGTCGAGATCCCCGGCGTGCCGCTGTCGAGCTTTTTGCGCGCCAGCATCACCGGCCGCCCCGGCCTGGAGATGAAGGGCAAGGAGTTCCGCCGTCGCGTCAAGGAGCTCGCGGCAGAGCTCAACATGGATACCGCCTACCTCAACCGCGAGCTGGGCGTGGGCTTCTCGGGCGGCGAGAAGAAGAAGGTCGAGATGCTCCAGCTCCTGTTGCTGCAGCCCAAGCTCGCCATCCTCGACGAGACCGACTCGGGCCTAGACGTCGACGCCCTGTCCACCGTCAGCCACGGCATGGACGCCTACCGCAAGAGCTGCGACGGCTCCATGCTCATCATCACGCACAACACGCGCATCCTGGAGCACCTGGATGTAGACCGCGTCCATGTTATGGTCAAGGGCCACATCGTGCGCGAGGACGACGCCTCGCTCATCCCCTGGATTGACAAGAACGGTTTTGAGACCTTCGAGCGCGAGGCCGCCGAGCAGCGCGCCCAGGCCGAGGCCGCCGCTGCCGAGCAGCAGGCGTAAAGGGGCGACGCAATGACCAAGAACCGCACCGAGGTCGCGGACATCGACCGCAGCCTCTACGACTTCACCTATGGCGAGGAGGGATTCGAGCGCCTCGACGCCGGCATCACGCCCGACATCGTGCGCGAGATCAGCGCCAAGAAGGACGAGCCGCAGTGGATGCTCGACCTGCGCTTAAAGTCCCTCGAGATCTTCAACCGTTTTCCCGACCCGACGTGGGGCCCCTCCATCGAGGGCCTGGACATGGACAACATCGTCACCTACGTCAAACCCAACACCGATCAAAAGCACGACTGGGAGTCGGTGCCCGACGACATCAAGAATACCTTTGAGCGCCTGGGCATCCCCGAGGCCGAGCGCAGCTACCTGGCGGGCGTCGGCGCGCAGTACGACTCCGAGCTCGTCTACCACAACATGCAGGACACGGCGTCCAAGATGGGCATCGTCTACTCCGGTATTGAGGAAGCCCTGCATGACCCGCAGTGGGAGCCGCTCATCCACGAGAAGTTCATGACGCTCATCCCGCCCACCGACCACAAGTTTGCGGCCCTGCACGGCGCCGTATGGTCGGGCGGCTCGTTTGTCTACGTGCCCAAGGGCACCAAGCTCGACTTCCCGCTGCAGAGCTACTTCCGCCTTAACGCCAAGGGCGCCGGCCAGTTTGAGCACACGCTCATCATCGTCGAAGACGATGCCGATCTGCACTTCATTGAGGGTTGCTCCGCGCCCAAGTACAACGTGGCAAACCTCCACGCCGGCGCCGTCGAGCTCTTTGTGGGCAAGCGTGCGCACCTGCGCTACTCGACCATCGAGAACTGGTCCAAGAACATGTACAACCTCAACACCAAGCGTGCGCGCGTGGACGAGGACGGCGACATCGAGTGGATCAGCGGCTCCTTCGGCAGCCACGTGGGCTACCTCTACCCCATGAGCGTGCTCAACGGCCGCCGCGCCCGTTCCAGCTTTACCGGCATCACCTTTGCCGGCGCCGGTCAGAACCTCGATACCGGCTGCAAGGTCGTGCTCAACGCACCCGATACCTCGGCAACCGTCGAGACCAAGGGCATCTCCAAGAGTGGCGGCATTCAGACCTTCCGCAGCTCTATTGTGGCGACACCCAAGGCCGAGGGCTCCAAGGCAACCGTGAGCTGCCAGTCGCTGATGCTCGACGACCAAAGCCGCTCCGACACTATTCCGGCCATGGACATCCGCGCCAAGAACGTCGACATCGGCCACGAGGCCACCATCGGCCGCATCGGCGACGATAAGGTGTTCTACCTGATGAGCCGCGGTATCTCGGAGGAAGAAGCCCGTACCATGATCGTCAACGGCTTTGCCAACCCGGTCTCCAAGGAGCTGCCGCTGGAGTACGCCGTCGAGATGAACAACCTGATCAAGCTCGAGATGGAAGGAGCGATCGGATAATGAAACAGGAAACCAACACCGCTGCTACCACGCTCGAGCAGGTCAACGCGATGCCGGCTGCCACTTGGGGCTGGCTGAAGATGAATCAGACCAAGCTCGAGCTCTCTAACGAGCTTGCCGCCGCTCCCACCGAGACCATTGAGGTCGAGGGCTTGGACGAGCAGTTTACCGGCGTGGCAGACGCGTTCGACGCCGCCATGGACGCCATGGCCGAGCGCTTCCCCGAGCGCCGTGCCTCCGCCCCCGGTGATGCCGCCGACCGCGCCCGCATCACGCCCGAGACCGAGCTCGACGTGCCCGCAACCTCCGTCTACCAGGCCGGCGCCATTAAGCTCGAGGAAGAGCTCTCCCCTGCTGAGGCCTTCGAAACCGGCATGGGTGAGGCTGCCTACGCCTACTTGGCCGAGCACGCTACCAAGCGCATCGTCATCGATGTGCCCGCATACAAGCACGTCACGGTTACCGTGCGCGTGAGCGGTGTCGATGCCGCCGCGGCCATCGCCGCCATCGACGTCGTCGCCCGTCCCCAGTCGACGCTCGATCTGCTTATTGCCCTAGACTCCCCCGTTGCCGGCCAAGGCGTCGTGGGTTCCGTGCTACGCGTGTGCGCCCACGAGTACGCCACCGTCAACGTGACCTGCACGCAGACGCTCGACGATAGCTGGATCGCGCTCGACGACACCGGCCTGTTCCTGGACGAGGGCGCGCGCGTCAACGTGCAGCACACCGTCCTGGGTGCCGGTGCCAGCGCCACCGGCCTCGCCGGCGACCTGCTGGGCGACACCGCCAAGGTGACCATCGATACCGATTACCTGGGCGCCCGCGAACAGGTGCGCGACTTTAACTACGAGCTGCGCCACCGCGGTCGTAAGACCGAGTGCGAGATCGACGCCAACGGCGTGCTGACTGGCACGTCCAAGAAGGTCTACCGCGGCACCATCGACCTCGTGCACGGTTGCAAGGGTGCAACCGGCACCGAGCGCGAGACGGTGCTTTTGGCCAACAAGGGCGTCGACAACAAAACCGTCCCCGTCATCCTCTGCGACGAGGACGACGTCGCCGGCAACCACGGCGCTACGATCGGCCACGTCCGCGACGAGCAACTGTTCTATCTCGCCTGCCGCGGCCTTGACCAAAACGCCGCCGAGGACCTGTTCATCCGCGCCAAGCTGGAGGACGCCGCGCTTTCCGCCACCGACGAGCGCACCCGCGCAGCCGTCGTCCGCTTGGGCAACAACCTGATCGACAACTTTGAAGAGGAGCTCGCATGATCGACACCGAGCACGTTAAATGCGATACCTGTACCGCACCGGAGCCTATGGAACTCGACGCCAGCGACGAGGCTTCGCGCGGCTGGCCCACCGTAGACATCGAGACCAGCCCCTACAAGGCGCAGTTCCCGCTCTTCCAGCAGCACCCCGAGATCGCCTTCCTCGATAGCGCCGCCACCGCGCAGCGCCCTGCCTGTGTGCTCGACGCCGAGCGCGACTTCTATCAGCGCATGAACGCCAACCCCCTGCGCGGCCTGTACTCGCTGTCCGTCGAGGCAACCGACGCCATCGCGAAGGTCCGCCAGCAGATCGCCGACCTCATCGGCGCCTCACAGGCCAACGAGATCGTCTTCACCCGCAACACGAGCGAGTCGCTCAACCTGGTCGCCAAGAGCTTTGCACCCACGGTGCTCGAGCCCGGTGACGAGGTCGTCATCACCATCATGGAGCACCACTCCAACCTGATTCCGTGGCAGCAGGTCTGCCGCGAGACCGGCGCCAAGCTCGTCTACCTCTACCCCACCAAGACCGGTCAACTCACCACCGAGGAGGTTCTGTCCAAGGTGGGCCCCAAGACCAAGATCCTGGCCGTGGGTCAGGTTTCTAACGTGCTGGGCGTCGAGAACCCGGTCAAGAACCTCGGCAAGCTCGTGCACAAGTACGGCGGCTATCTGGTCGTCGACGGCGCACAGTCGCTGCCGCACATGCCGGTCGATGTGGCCGACCTGGGCGCCGACTTCTTTGCCTTTAGCGCACACAAGGCTATGGGCCCCATGGGCATCGGCGTGCTGTGGGGCAAGATGGACCTGCTCAACGCCATGCCGCCAGTGCTTACCGGCGGTGAGATGATCGATTCGGTCACCGAGCAGGACGCCGTCTGGGCGCCCGTTCCCGAGAAATTCGAGGCCGGCACGCAGGACGCCGCCGGCATCTTCGCCACGGGTGCGGCACTCGACTACCTGGTCAACACGGTGGGTTACGAGAACATCCAGGCACGCGAGCAGGCACTCGTCCACTACCTGATGGGCGAGCTCATGCAGCTCGACTTTGTCCAGATCATCGGCTCCATCTATTGGGACAACCACCACGGCGTTGTGAGCTTTAACGTCCGCGGCATCCACCCGCACGACGTTGCGAGCATCATGGACATGGACGGCGTCTGCATCCGCGCCGGTCACCACTGTGCACAGCCGCTGCTCACCTGGCTGGGCGTCGAGAACCTTGCCTGCTGCCGCGCCAGCGTGGCCTTCTACAACGACAAGGCCGACATCGACAAGTTCATCGCCGGCCTGCATCACGTTTGGAGCACGTTCAATGGGTAATCTGTACACCTCCACCACATTTATGGAGCACAACTCGCACCCCGACTACAAGTACGAGATGGATGCTCCCACGCACGAGCACGACGGCATCAACCCCAGCTGCGGAGACGAGCTCACTCTGCAGCTGCGTGTCGAGAACAACGTGATCGAGGAGGCCTCCTTTACCGGCCACGGCTGCGCCATCAGCCAGGCCAGTGCCGACATCATGGCCGATCTCATCACCGGCGAGACCGTCGAGGAGGCGCGTCGCTTGGCGGGACTCTTCCTCGCCATGATCCGCGGCGAGAAGCTCTCCGAGGACGACCTGGAAGACCTGGACGAGGCCGCCCAGCTCCAGGACATCTCGCACATGCCCGCCCGCGTCAAATGCGCCGAGCTCGCCTGGCGCACCCTCGACGGCGTGCTCGAGGGGCAAACAAACCAGTAGTTTATGCCCCGAATCCAAGGTTTTTGATTGCCGAGCCGCCCGATACGGGCGGCTCTGTTTTTACCTAATGAGCGCGAACGCACAAAGTCCGCGCGTCCGGCGCCCCGTCTGACATTTGCCACACAGCCAGACGCGAGCACGGGCGTTTTCCACAGCACCAAAGGCCTGCGGCAGGGCCCCGGGCCCGCCAAGCAATGCGCCAAGCCCCGTTCTGCTGAGCTCCGACTCGCTTCGCGCCTGCCGCAGACGGGTCCCATAGGGTGCGACGTGCATTTTTGCGAGTATTCAGCACGCCAAGCTGTGTGTATACGCATCCAAAGCGTTAATCAACGTCTTTAGGCGCATATATATTGTGTTTTAGAACAAGCATCGCGGTCTGACGGGACGCAGGCACGTGCTTCGGGGGCGCAACGGCGGGAATCAATAGCTTCGGGACCCGTATGTTGCAAGATTGCGGCAGTGCCGACAGCACCACGATGCTGAAAACTCCGTTTTTTGCACGGCGCAGACGGGGGTAGGCACGGGCAAACCCGGACCGAGCCGTTATTTTATGCAAGATGACGATTGTTCTATGCATATTAAGAAGTGCAGTTACCGTACCAAGCTTTTGAACGCTGGTTGCGGCGTATGGACGACCCCAGCTGCGATGAACAGGCGACCTTACATCACGTTTCCGCCAGCCCGCATCGCCGTTCGCGCGCGGGCGCGCACGATACGAGAGACGGTACTTTTGCCAATCCCGGTATACCGCTCAATCTGGCGCACCGTAAAGCCGGCATTGTTCAATCCAACAATAACGGTATCGCGCTGCGCCGGCGGTGCAGTTTTAACCCCGTTGAGCGGAACCCCTAGCTCCTTCGCCAACTTGTTGGCAAAGGCGTGGCGTTCCCACTCCGTCTCTTTCATATCGCGCAGCGCCGGTTCGCCGCCGTCGGGCGTCGAAAGCGAATAGGCAATAAAGCCCTCGGCAGAACCAAAAAGCTCAAGCACGCAAGAAGGATCAGAAAATCCCCTCGCGACATCAGCCGCGTCACCGTCGTAAGCGCATAAATACTCCGCAAAGCTACTCCAGGGATAACGCTCGATTAGGCCAACGCCCGCCTCCTGCGGATCGGCGTGTACGGAGCGAATAGCCTCCATCACCTGCCAGTCGGTATCGAGCGAGCGCCGGTCAAAACGGTTCTGGAACAGATGGCCTGTGCGCCCCGCGCGTTTATTAAACCGCCGCGCGTGCGTCAAAAGCAGCCGGTGCATCGCCGCGCTCATCCTGTCCTCGTAATCTGCAAGCACCAAATGCACGTGAGTGCCCATAAGGCACCAGGCGATAACCGTCACACCCTCCTCGCGGCAGCACTCGCGCATCAGCTCCAAAAACTCCCACCGGTCTTCATCGCCCTCAAAGATGAGCTGCTTGCCCGTGCCGCGGGCACAGACATGGTAAAAGCCGGTAACCGTTCTCCAAACGCGCTGCATGGCGCTCCCTTCGCCGGGATCTGCTTGCCATCCAATACAGCACGATTGAAGCGTGCCATCAAAACATTCACGCAAAACAATACACTCGCGCGGCCAAAGGCAGCAAACAGGCGGCGAACGGCACCGTTGCAACAGGTCAACCCCTGCAACGCTTACAAAAGCTGACCAAAAGCTTGCCCAAGACGGACCCCCTCTACGGAAGTGCACGACCACAGAATATAGAGTTAAACCGTTTCAATTGAAAGTTCCGCGCATCTCGCTACGAAAACTGAGCCGTTCGCCGAATATTCCGTGCATTTCGCGGTATTATAGGGGCTGCATGTCATGTCCCTTTCGAAGGGTCGCCCGGCAATCGCCAGCCACGGCCCCCAGACGGGACGCCAACACGATAGAGAGGAGAGGCATGCAGTACTCACAGGAAGTGGAGAACATGTGCCCCGTTGCCAAGGGTGCATACCACGGCCCCGCACCCATCCCCGAGGAGGGCAAGTGGGTCCAGGCTAAGGAGATTTCCGACATCTCCGGTCTTACGCACGGTGTGGGTTGGTGCGCACCTCAGCAGGGCGCCTGCAAGCTCACGCTGAACGTCAAGGACGGCATCATCGAGGAGGCCCTCGTTGAGACCATCGGCTGCTCGGGTATGACCCACTCTGCCGCCATGGCTTCCGAGATCCTTCCCGGTAAG
>CALFDL010000139.1 GCA_937950415.1 uncultured Collinsella sp.
AAACGGATGTTGTTTATACAGCCTGTGTACAACAGATATACTTACATCCTGTGCGTAAAGCCCATGGCCCGCAGGCCGTGATTCTATTGAACTGGACCGTATTATGAGATTGATTCACAACAGCCGTCTGCCGCAGTTTCGTACTCCGTTTGGCGCTGTGACCACTGGAACTTCCGTTTCGCTATCGGTGATTTTGGAGGATGCCGACCCCAACCAGGCAACGCTTACCCTGCGTACCTGGGTCGATGAAATCGGTGAGTCTCTGTATCCCATGACGCACGAGGGCGACGGCATATTTACCGTAGAGCTTGAGTGCACCGAGCCCTGTCTTATTTGGTACAGCTTTATCTGCAACATCGAGGGCCAGCCCGAGGTTCGCCTGGGCGCACCACAGGGCCGCACCGGCGGCGAAGGTATAACCTACGATTACGCCGAGGTGCCGTCATTCCAGGTCACCGTCTACAAGCACCGCGAAGTTCGACCCGAGTGGTACGAGCGCGGCATGGTCTACCAGATCTTCCCCGATCGCTATGCCCGCGACGAGCACTGGCGCGAGCGCACGATGGCCGAGGTCGAAAAACCGCGCAACGGAATCCAGCGCCGGATGGTCGAGGACTGGAACGAGCCTCCCGTTTACGAGCGCGCCGAGGACGGCTCCATCAAGACCTGGGACTTCTACGGCGGCTCGCTCAAGGGCATCCAGGAAGACCTGCCTCGTATCGCCGAGCTGGGCTTTACAGCAATCTACCTCAACCCCATCTTTGAAGCGGCAAGCAACCACCGCTACGACACGGGCGACTACACCAAGATCGACCCGATCCTGGGCACCGAGCAGGACTTTACGGAGCTGTGCGAGGCGGCCGAGAAGCTCGGCATTTCCATCATCCTGGACGGCGTCTTCAACCATACGGGCGACGACTCGATCTACTTCAACCGCTATGGCAACTACCCCGGAGTGGGCGCATGGCAAAGCGAAGATTCGCCGTGGCGCGATGCGTTTTATTTCCACGAGGACGGCTCGTACGACTGCTGGTGGGGCGTAGGTAATATGCCCGCCATCAATGAGAGCTCCGAGCTGGTGCGCGAGCGGCTCCTGGGCAAGGACGGCGTGATCCGTAAATGGCTGCGTGCCGGTGCCCATGGTTGGCGCCTGGATGTGGCCGACGAGCTTTCGGACGATTTCCTGACCGAGATTAAGAAGGCAGTACTTGCCGAAAAGCCCGACGCGCTGCTTCTCGGCGAGGTCTGGGAAGATGCCTCCAACAAGATAAGCTATGGCCATCTGCGTCGGTATCTGCAAGGCTCCGAGCTCGACTCGGCCATGGATTACCCCTTCCGCGACATGGTCATCGGCTTTTTGATGGGCTACAAAAACGCCTACCAAGCTGCCGAGGATATCGAGACCCTACGCGAGAACTATCCGCGTGAGGCCCTGTCCTGCGCACTCAACCTGCTGTCGAGCCACGACCGCCCACGTATCATCTCGGTGCTCGGCGGCGGCCCCGACGAGTCGCAGCTACCCGAGAGCGAGCGCAGCAAGTGGCGCCTGGACGAGAACGCGATGGGGCTGGCCAAGAGCCGTTTTTGGCTCGCGACGCTCATGCAGATGACGTTCCCGGGCGTTCCCTCAATCTATTACGGTGACGAGTACGGCTTGGAGGGTCTCACCGATCCGGGCAATCGCCGCACCATGCCGACCAAGGAAAACCTGCACGACTTCGATACGTTTGCGATCGTCAAGAACGCATCTGCTGTGCGTCGCGCGCTGCCGTTTATGATCGACGGTGAAATTAAGGCCTTTGCGCTCAATGATGAGGTGCTTGCTTACAACCGTACGGGCAAGGACGGCGAGTCTGCGACGGTTATCATCAACCGCAGCCTGCGCAATTCACACCGCGTGACGATTCCGGCGCTCGGCGAATGCGCGAGCGATGTGATCAGTGGTCACGAGTGCGAGATCCACAACGGTACGGTCACGCTCGATCTGTATCCGCTGGGCTCGTCGATCATCTATCACCATGCCGAGCAGCGCCTGCAGGAGCCGCTCGATCACGGTGCGGGTGTTGTGTGTCATATCACATCGGTGCCGACCGACGACGGCAAGCCCGGTACAATCGGCGCGCCCACGCGTCGCTTTATCGACCATCTGGCCGCCATGGGCATGCGCTACTGGCAGGTTCTCCCCGTCAACCCGACGGATTTCTTCCGCTCCCCCTATGCCGGCCCTTCGGCCTTTGCAGGCAATATCGACCTGCTTCCCGAAAGCCACGAGGAGCTGGCCGCCGACTTTGAGGCCTGGAAGGCCCGCGGCGGCGAGGATGCCGACCCGCTGTACACGGCGTTTAAACATCGCAACGCCGATTGGCTCGAGAAGTACTGCGTCTACATGGCCGTTAAGAAGTACTTTGAGGGCGATTCGCGCCACGATTGGCCGGCAGATGTCGCGCGCTACAACGAGTATCTGATCGATGACAAGCGCTTCCACGACGAGGCCGAGCTGCAGGCGTACATGCAGTACCGCTTTGACCTGGCTTGGTGCGAGCTCATGAACTACGCGCACAAGAAGGGCATCGAGGTCATCGGCGATATCCCGATGTATGTCTCGGACGATTCGGCGGATGCGTGGAGCGAGCCCGAGAACTTCTGGCTGTCCGACACCGGCAAGGCGATTGAGATTTCGGGCGCGCCGCCCGACAACTTTGCACCCGAGGGCCAGGTGTGGGGCAACCCGACGTTCCGCTGGGACCACATGAAGCAGAACGGCTATAGCTGGTGGATGGATCGCCTGCGTCGTGCGTTTTCGCTCTACGACCGCGTGCGTCTGGATCACTTCCTGGGCTTCCACAGCTACTTTAGTATCCCCGCGGGCAAGGCTTGCGCCGACGGTCGCTGGCTGGCGGGCCCGGGCAAAGACCTGTTCCAGACCGCCTATGACGAGCTGGGTCCGCTCAACTTTATCGCCGAGGACCTGGGCTATTTGACGCCCGGTGTTCGCGCCATGGCTTCGACCTGCGGCTTCCCCGGCATGGACGTGCTGGAGTTTAGCGATTACGACGTTCGCTGCGGCGTGCACCCCACGCCCGGCAAGATTCTGTACACGTCGACGCACGACACCTCGACGCTCGCTGGCTGGTGTACGCGTTCCTTTGCCGGCGGCGACGAGCCGAGCGGTGTTGAGTTTGCTGCCAAGCTGATGAGCGACGCGCTGGAAAGCGACGCTCCCCTGGTGATGATGCCGCTGCAGGATATCCTGGGGCTTGGCGACGACGCGCGCATGAACGTTCCGGGCGTGGCAACGGGCAACTGGACTTGGCAGGCTGACGAGGCGGACATTGCCGCCGCCGAGAACAAAACAGCACAGCTCCTGCGCAGCAACCATAGATTCTGGGGCGAAGCGTGATAAAACCCCCGATATAGGGTACAGTTACAGACGTTTGAATTTTTGCGGGCAGAGCGATCTGCCCGCTTTGTGCTGAAAAGGAAGTATTATGGCACGCTACGATTACAAGTGCTCGAGCTGCGGCAACGTGTTTGAGGTTGAGCATCCCATGTCCGAGACTCCCGAGGTCGTTTGCCCCAGCTGCGGCGCCCCGGCGGCCAAGACGTTCTCGGCCAGCGGCATTAAATTTGAGGGTAGCGGTTTCTACAACACCGACCAGCGAAGCGGCGGCGCCAGCACTAGCGCCACGAGTGGCTGCTGCGCCAACTGCCCGCATAACCACTAGGAATCAAACAGCCCCGCGACCGACACCGATCGCGGGGCTGTTTCTTTGCGCTATAGGTGGCTAATTATCTACCCAGGTTTCCTTATGAGTTGCGGTGAAATAAGGGCTGTTTGGCGGGCAGAAGCCGCTATTCAATCCCTATTTCACCGCAACTTAGTCATTACTTGTGGACCAGCCTGGCGCAGAAGTGGCCGTCGTAGGAGTCGGCGTTTACGGGAACGCTTTGGAAGAGGCCTCGATCGTTCTGGCGTACGGAAACGAGCTTCTTGGCCTGATCGAACTCGGGGAGTTGCAGAATCTGTGCTTCGGAAAGCGGCGCCACGTTAAAGCCGGCACCCTCGGGAGAAGCAAAGAACGCGTCCACGACCTGGGTGTTCTCCTCGTCGAAGACCGAGCAGGTGGCATAGATGAGCTCTCCGCCGGCGGCCACGCGCGCAGAAGCCTCTTTAAGCATCGTCAGCTGAAGCTTGGGTAACTCGGCCGTCACATCATTCTCGGTTAGGCGCCACGGGATCTCGGGATGACGACGCATGGTGCCGGTGCCAGAGCACGGCGCATCGATAAAGACCGTGTCGAACTTAACCGGCTTGCCAAGCATGGCATCAAACGATGTGAGCACCTCATCAAGCTCGCAGGCATCACCCGAAACCGTACGAACGCCCTGAATACCGGCCTTATGCAGGCGAGCGAGATTCAGATCGCACTTGCGATCATGCAGATCGAGCGCCGTATGCTGACGCTCATAGCCCGCACGCTTGGCCTGACACATCATCACATAGGTCTTGGTACCGCGACCGGCACCAATCTCAAGGCAGCTTCCGGGGCGAGTGGCAGCTGTGGCGATGAGCTGAGCATTGAGATCAGATGCCACCGCGGCAGCACGCTCAAACACACCCGAAGCAACGGTAACCTGAGCATCAACCGGGGCATGGCAGCCCGGGAAGACAGGCGCGACGAGCTGCGAGATATACGAATCGAGCTTAGTCGCAAAGGCGTTCTCATGCAGGGCCAGCGGCGCGGGGGCCAGATTGCCGGCAAAGTTAAGCGCACCCTCAGGCGTGTCGAACGATGCCATAATGCGAGCGCACAGCCAACGCGGCAGACCCATCAGGCGCGACAGACGAACCAGGCGTCGCTCAGACTCATCTACATCGGACGCCGTGGCAAAGTCCTCAACATTGTCCGCAACCTTATGCAGCACGGCATTGGCCAAGCCAGCGGCGGACTTAGCGCCGCAGCGAACCAGCTCAACACCCTGACTTACAGCAACGCGCCCAGGCGTATGTAGATAGAGCATCTCGAAAGCCGAGATACGAAGCGCCATGCGAACGCGCGGCGCAACCTTTTTAGGCTTATCGAGAAACTGGTCGAGCAGCTCGTCCAAAATACCCTGTGTGGCGGCCACACCAAGCGCCAAGCGAGCTGCAAAAGCGGAATCGCGCTGGTCAATAGCCTTGGCCGATGCGCGAGAGGACAGCACGTC
>CALFDL010000140.1 GCA_937950415.1 uncultured Collinsella sp.
TGCATGCTGGCGCCCATGCCGGTGAGCATTGTGGTGTTGGCCTTTTCCTGGCCGTATGATTTGCCCAGCAGGATCATCGGCAGATGTGCGCATAGGCACTCGGTGACGGTGAGTCCGCCCGATTTGAGAATTGCCAGGTCGCAGCCGTGCATGAGGGCCGCCATGTCGTTCACGTAGTCCAGAACTGTGATGTTTTCGAGCTTCATGGCATCGAAGAGCGTCTTGAGGCGGGCGGCGTATTCCTTATCCTTGCCCGGCAAAAAGACAAAGTGCATGTCCTCAAAGCTGCGTAAGAAGGGGAGCGTGTGGTCCATCGCGGCACGGAAACGCACGTATGGTTGGGGCAAACTGGCGCCGGCCATCACCAATACGACGGTTTTGTCTATGGGGAGATTGAACTTGCTCAGCTCATCCTCGCGTTTGTAATCTGAATCGAAACCGGCTCGGATGGGGATGCCCGTTATGCGGATCTTTGACTCGGGAACCTTGCGCGGCCGCAGCGTTTCGGCCATAAACTCGTTGGCTACGCAGAATAGGTCGGTGTCCTTGTGGGGCCAAAACCCTTCGACTTCGTAGTCGGTCGGTACGCAGATGACCGGATAATCGATACCCGTAATTACGCGGGCACCCACGGCAACATTGGCTGCCGTGATGTGCGTTGCAACCACGGCTATGGGCCTGCGGCTACGAATATATTCGTTGAAGGCGGGGAACATAATTCGCGACCATGCCGTTCCGCCACCCCAGAGAAGATGTCCCGTAAGTGTATATCGCCAGGTCAGGTCGTAAATGGGGCGTGTGGCTCCCGTAAAAGAAGCCGCGGTCTTATTGCCGTCGAATTTAATACGTCCAAAATCAAGGATATCGAGCACTTCAATCTCAATATCCTCGGGGATGCCATTGGTGCCGCGGATGAGGTCGAATGCCTGCGCAATCGCATTTGCGGCGGCCTTGTGGCCCGAGCCAACGGAGGCGTGCACGATGGTCACGAGAGGTTTTTGTTGAGCCAGGAGCGTGGTTTGCTCCGATTGGGGAGTGCTGTGCGTGAGCAGGGGAGCGTCGTCACTCGTCTGCGCCTGGTCCATCGATAACTCCCCTTCAGCTTTGTAAAACGGATTTATCATTGTAGTGCATGAGTGTCACGTTCACGTAAATTTGGGTATGAGCGCAAAGAACGACAACGTTTCGACGAAAGGACGCTTCATGACTACCGATAAGCCGATCGATGTTGCGATTATCGGTGGCGGCCCCGCGGGCTATGCTGCCGCCATTTATGCTGCGCGTGCCAACCTGACGACGACCGTGATTGAGCAGGGCATGTCGGGAGGGCAGATCGCCACAACCAATGAGGTCGAGAACTATCCGGGTTTCCCGCTCCTGAGTGGCGCCGAACTCGGCGAGCGTTTTCAGCAGCATGCAGAGGGCCTGGGAGCACAGGTTACATGGAGCATGGTTACGGGTATCGATTACGATGCCGATGCAGCGTTGTTTACGGTGCATCACGATATGGGCGATACGCTGGCCTCGAGCGTTATCGCTTGCATGGGTGCCACGCCGCGTCCGGCAGGTTTCGCAGGCGAGGATACGTATCGCGGTCGTGGCGTTTCATATTGCGCAACATGTGACGGCATGTTTTTCCGCGGCAAGCAGGTTTTTGTAATCGGTGGTGGCAATTCGGCATGCGAAGAGGCTCTGTTCCTGTCCGACATTGCCAGCAGTGTGACCATCGTGCTGCGCCGCGACCAGTTCCGTGCGCCCGATGGTGTTGTTCAGAAAGTACTCGCAAAGGACAATATTACAGTTAGGTACCAAACTAGTATTGTGGAGCTATCGGGCGAAGCCATGCCAACGACGATTACCTTTAAGGACAATGCATCCGGCGAGACTCATACCGAGTCATTTGAGCCCGGCTCGTTTGGCATCTTTGTCTTTACCGGGACGCAACCCCATACCGAGCTTGTTGAGCATCTAGTCGATCTGGCGCCTGATGGCGGCATTCAGACTGATGAATCCATGGCGACCCGCACGCCAGGTCTATTTGCTGCTGGCGACATCCGTTCCAAGCGTTTATGCCAAGTTGTGACCGCCGTTTCTGATGGAGCCATAGCGGCAACCAGCGCATACGCATTTCTTCGTGGATAAGTACGATAATATATCTTATGTAAGGTTGCTATCTTTAAAACAAAGTGGTTGGACGGTGCATCAATGTGCTGTCCAGCCACTTTTACTTCTCCTGCTATATAGTATGCAAAACTAGATAACCTAGAATACAATATAGCTAATGAACGGAGGATCCTTATGAACCACGCCAAACGCGTTATCCCGATGTCCGATTCGTCGGTCAGCATTAAGCCTGAGGATATTCAGCCCACTGTGCTGCCCGATGCATTTATTCAGTCCGATATCGTGCGCAAACTCAATACGTTGAGTCTGCCGCGCTATGACCAGTTGCCCAATGTGACGCTCTACCGCGACCAGGTCATTGAGTATGTTGCGCTGTGGATGGAGCCGCTGTCTATTTGCGTTGAGCAGCCTGTCATTACGCCATCGATGATCAATAACTATGTGAAGGTCGGCCTGGTGCCTGCTCCGGTCAAAAAGCAATATGGCCGCGAGCAGATTGCCCGCCTGATCGCTATCTGCCTCTTTAAGCAGGTCTTACCTATTGCTGCGGTGCAGGCACTCTTTAACATTCAGCGTTTGAGCTACGATGCCCCGACGGCCTTCGATTATGTGGTCGATCAGCTCGAGGCATCGATTCGTTCGGCGTTTTCCGTCGAGCAGACGCCGGTTCCCGATACGGCGCATCAGGTAACGCGTGAGTCGCTGCTTGTGCGCAGTGCGGTTTCATCCTTCGTTTCGAAAGCGTACCTGATGAGCTATCTAAAGTTTAATGGGTTTAATAACTAGCCGACGTATAAAACGGGCGGAACAAAGGGCTATCTGCCACTTTGTCCCGCCCGTATTTTTGCTTGGTTGGACGTTATTGGCCCGAAGCCACGCCCATGCCGTAGCCGATAATGAGCCCATGCATTTCGGCATAGTATGAATCTAGCCCGTTACAGGGCATGATGATAGTCTTGGAGCCTGGCCAGCGCTCCACAATTCGGCTGGCAAGTGCTTGGGCGCCTGCCTCATTCTCGACATGGTCGATAACGACCTCGCCGCCCGTAAAACCTTCGGCTTCCATGGTGTCGATAATCTTGTTGAGCATCTTCTTTTCGCCACGCGTGTGTCCGACGAGTTCGATTTTACCGGCCTCACTCGCCGTGCCCAAAATGCGGATATTGAGCTTGTTGGCAATGACGCCGGCTGCCTTAGGGATACGTCCGGCTTTGGCCAGGTTTTCGTAATTGCACAAGCTGAAGAGGATTTTGCTGTTCTGCTCAAGGCTATCGAAGTATGCGCAAGCGTCCTCGAATGAGACATCCGGATTGCTTGCAAGATAGCGGTCGAACAGCAAGAAAATGAGGTCCATTTTGCCGCCAGCTGCGCGCGAATTGACTAGATGAATCTGCCGGTCGGGCTCCTCGGCAAGAACCATATCGCGAGCCGTGGCTGCTGCGTTGTAGCTGCCCGACACGCCCTCAGAGATCGGCATGCAGATGGTCTTGTCTGCCAATTTGAAGAGCTCGGCCCACTCCCCTACGCTGGGACAAGCGCTCGAAGAAGCGTTCGTCTCCGCCTGAACAGCGCAGTTGAGCTCATGAACATCGAGTGAAAGGTCATCGATGAATTCACGCTCCCCCACTCGAATTTTGAGGGGCGCAAATGCAAAGGTGGTATGGGGTGCGGTCGGTTGCCAATCGCGGAGGTTGCAGCTTGAATCGGAGATAAGTGCCCAGCTCATAGAGGGTCCTTTCTAATTGTTCCTCAACAATTATAGCCATCTTGCAAACTGAATGTACGGCTATCTAGTTTTGAATACTAGATAGCCGTACAAGATTAGAAAAAAAGAATGGACCTCGCGACTTAAAGCCACGAGGTCCACATTCACACGCTGTGTAAGATGACTTAGTAACGCACGAAGATATAGTTGTTGTTCATGCCGGCGGCAACGGAGCTGATGATAACACCCGTATTGTAGTCGGAAGCATGAATCATCTGACCACCACCGATGTAAATGCCGGTGTGGTACGAGTTGACCACAACGTCACCGGGCTGCGGATCGGACACACGCGTCCAGCCCATAAAGGTGCCCGTGGTGCCCAGGCGGCAATAGCGACCAGTGAGGCAATAGCTAACAAAACCAGAGCAGTCGAAGCTGTTCGGGCCAATTCCGCCCCAGGAATAAGCGCAACCAAGCTTGCTGTATGCACGCGAGACAACAGAACCGCCATCGACGGACTGGCTCGGAGCAGAAGGCGTCGGAGCCGGAGCAGGCGTGGAGGGCTGCGGCGTCGGAGCGGGTGTCGGCGTAGGAGCCGGAGTGTTGCCGCCCTGGTTGTTATTGCTGGTCTGGCCACCGTTGTTGGTGTTCTCGGTCGTACCGGCAGTCTCGTTGCTCACCGTGGCCTTCTCGGCGGTGCTAGCGTTGATGCCGGCCTGCAGCGCGGCATTGGCCTCGGCCTCGGCGGCAAGCTCGGCCTGCAGCTGTGAATCCAGGGAATTTACGACGTTCTGGGCTTCAGCCTGCTGGGCGTTAAGCTCGTCGACCTTCTTTTGCGTGGTGGCGACGTTCTTCTCCTGCTCGGCCTGCTTATCGGTGAGCTGCTGTTTGAGCTCCTTGACCTCTTGAATGGTCTGAGCCTGCTTATCAGAAACTTTGCCGTAGTAGAACAGACGGTTGAGCATATCGCTCAGATCATCGACACCCGTCAGAACCTGAAGCAGGCTCAGACCGCCGGTTTTGTACTCGCCGGCGACATAGGTCGAGAGCTTGGCCTGACCATCGGCGATCTCCTGCTGCTTTTGCGTGATCTCGCCGGCAGTCTGATCGAGCGCTTGCGTCTGCGTGGCGAGCTCATCGTAAATCTGCTGAGTTTGGGTACCGATCTGCTCGAGCTTCGTACGAGCAGCGGCAAGGTCGGATGCGGTATCGGCGTAGGCAGGGGCCGCGAGGCCCAAGCCCAAAACACAAGCGAGGGTTGCCGTAGCAGCGCAGCGTGCCATGTTTTTGTGCGTGTTTGCTGTGCGCATGTAGCTTCCTTTCCAGTAACTAAGGGTAACGGCTAGCCTACCGTCACCAGGCTAAAGAGCTCCACATCGTCATCAGACGGCGTGAGCTTCTCGCGCGGGTTGAGAAACGCAAGCTCAAGTATACAACCGTAACCGATAAGCTTTGCGCCCATATCTCGCACCAGTTTACCTGTTGCCTCGACGGTTCCGCCCGTCGCGACCAAGTCGTCCAGAATCAACACGGTATCTTTAGAGCTGATAGCGTCGGCATGGATCTCAATTGAATCGGTGCCGTACTCGAGCTCGTAGCTCTGGCTTACGGTCTCGCGCGGCAGCTTTTCCGGTTTACGTGCGGGAACAAAGCCGGCGCCAAGGGCTACAGCCACCGGTACGCCAACCATAAAGCCGCGAGCCTCGGGACCCACGACCTTGGTGATTCCCATGCCGGCAAAGTGCTCGGCGAGGGCATCGGTCATGGCTTTGAGCGCCTCGGGATTGCCAAAGAGGGGCGTGATGTCTTTGAAGATGACTCCGGGCTCGGGATAGTCGGGGATGTCGACGATTTGAGATTCGAAGTCGTACATTGCATGACCTTTCAATGGGTTGCCGGATAAGCGGCAGCGGTTATTTGCCCGCCGTGGCGGTGCCGGAGTGCGAAGGGGCGACGACCTTGAGCGGCTTTACGAGAGAATCCTCGTGCGAAGCCGGCGTGGCTATCTCTTCGTTTTTGGCTTTGGTGGACTCGGAGCGAGTGATTTCCTCATCGAGTGCATCGATGTCGGCGTCCTCGACCACGGCGTTGAGCGACTCAAAAACGCGGTTCTTGAGCAGCGCGGTGTGCACGCCCTCCGTCAGGTCGTGAAGCTTCTTAAACGCACGCTCGAGCTTGGCGTCGCGCTCGTCATCGGAGGTATCCATTCCAAGCATGCTCACGAGCACCTGCTCAAACATCGAGGACTCGCGGTTGGCGGAAGACACGTACTGACGCAGGTTGCGTGGCTCGATATGGAAGCGCGACAGCTCGGAGCAGTAACGGATGATCGGAAAATCGCGACCATCGACGAGCTCACGATTCTGCGGACTCTTGATGATGCGAATGAGGTCGTTCTCGGCGAGCGAGCGGATAAACGAAATCTCGACGCCCAGCATATCGGGAATGGTCTCGATGGGATGCAGCTTTTGCTTAGTCTCCTTGGGCTCCGTCTTGAGCGGAACATCGGACAGCAAGCCCACCTCGTAGGCGAGCGTTGACAGGTCCGTGGCGTTTTCCAAGCGCTGCTTAATCACGTTGAGAGGCATGTAGCGGGTCTTCTGCAAATGCAGGATGACCTCCAGGCGATCAACGTCCTCCTTAGAGTACTGACGGTATCCCTTAGGCGTACGATGAGGGGTAATGAGCCCCTCATCTTCTAGAAATCTAATTTTTGAGTTCGAAAGATCGGGGTATGCGCCTCGAAGTAGGTTGACGACTTGGCCGATACTCAGATAGTTGCGTTCGGCCATGCCCTACTCACCGGTTTCGATGCGCTCCGGCGTGCTCTCGTGGTAGATGAGCGTAAACGTACCGATCTGGACGGAAGAACCGTCGTGCAGCGGGGCTGCATTGACGATGGCACCGTCGACCCAGGTGCCATTGAGCGAGCCCAAGTCCTCGATGCGAGCGCCGAGGCCCTCGCGGATAATGCGCGCGTGGCTGCGCGAAACAGTCATGTCGTTGAGGAAGATGCCGTTCGCAGGATCGCGGCCAATGGTGGTCACGTCGTCCTCGAGCTCAAAGGCGGCACCAGTCTGCGGACCCTTGACGATGGACAGAACGGGGGCGGTGATGCGCACGTTGGCCATGAGGTCGGGAACGGTGACGTCGCTTGAAGGCACGCGGAATACGCAGGTAGCGTCAGCAGTCTTATCATTCTGAGGCATATTGTTAACCATGTTGTCCATGACAACCCCTAACTTATCGCGGACGTGCCGCAAATAATGAACCGTACGTAATCATACCCCAATGAATCAGTCTTCGATTTCAGGGTTCAGAAAGTCGATGTCCTCGTCCTCGGGATGCGCGAGAGCCTGTTTAATGGCCACTCCGCCCTTAATGGAGTAGATGACAGCCGTGAGCATGGAGAAGATCACGCCGCCATACACGAAGAAGATGCCGAGGGGCACCGAGCTTCCGTTGAGACCCGGGAAGGCCGCGAAGGTCGAAGGTAAAAGGCGCAGGCCGTCAATAACGGGGAAACCGAGCAGCATGAGCGAGAAGCCGGTCATGAGCAGCGCTGTGGCAATCTTTCCGGGAAAGACGACATCGATGGGGCGACGGTGATAATGACGCACGATAAGCGTGCCGATGCCCAGATAGATGTCGCGGCCGATAATGAGCACGCAGACCCAGATGGGCAGCTCTCCTCGGACCACCAGTCCAAGTACGCCGGTGAACAGCAGCGCACGGTCGCAAATGGGGTCCATGACCTTGCCGAGCCACGAGACCGTTTTGGTCATGCGGGCGATCTGACCGTCCATCCAGTCGGTGGAGGCGGCAACAGCGTAGATAACGATGGCGATGACGCGGTTGTTATCCGTCACAAACAGGTACAGAAATACCAGAGTGAGGATCAGGCGCGTAAAGGTGATGAAATTGGAGATCGTAAAGATCTTATTCGACGGGTAATCGGAAGTGCCGATAAGCTCCTTTTTGATCTTCTTTTTGATGCCCACAGGACTCCCCCGCTGGTTAACGACAAAACTTTCGCTACTATACCCGTTCCGGCGATGTCTATCCAGCGTAAGCATAGAGAGTCCAGACATATGGAGGATGCTACTGGGTTGTGCGGGATTCTGCATTTGTGTACATCAGCCTCCAAATATGATATTTTTCGGCATCTTTGATGGCTGATGTACACGTTTTGATTCGGTGATTACATCGATCGGGAAAGTTGTTGCCTTAAACAAATTAATCATGATGTGCGGGTCGAGAAGGGTTGGCGCCAAAAGAACCCAACGGCCGTTATGGCTTCGTTAGAAACGCGCCCCACCATGGATGGTGAACCCGAAAGGTAAGGCGCG
>CALFDL010000141.1 GCA_937950415.1 uncultured Collinsella sp.
ACGTGCCCGTGCTGCTCTGCTTTGCCGACTGCGTTCCCGTGGTGCTGGTGGCCCCCGGCGGATTTGCCGTGGTGCACTCCGGTTGGAAGGGCACGATTGCACGTATTTCTGCCAAGGCGTGCCAGGCGCTTTGCGATGCTGCCGGCTGCGATGCGAGCGACGTTTCCGCCTATATCGGCCCCCATATCTTGGCTGACGAATATGAGGTATCCCAGGAACTCATGGATCGCTTTGCCGTCGAGTTCTCTTGCATCGATGCGAGTGCCCCTCGCATGCTCGATCTTTCCGCTGCCATTCGCGAGGCGCTGGTAGATGCCGGTGTGGACGCGGATAATATCGTGGATACCCAGCTTTCGACTGTGCGTCAGAACGACCGCTTTTATTCCTACCGTAACGAGGACGGCACCTGTGGGCGCCATGCTGCGATCGGCGTGATGCTATGAGAAAGATCGTATCGGTCCTGAGCGCCGCTGTGCTTACGCTTACGCTGTGCGCCTGTTCTTCGGGATCTTCTACCTCTTCCATTACCGTGGCCGGCTCCACGACCTGCCTTCCTATCGCCGAGATTGCGGCAGAGGGCTTTAAGGAGGAGACCGGCATCGACGTGCTCGTTTCCGGTTTGGGTTCTTCCGCTGGCATCGAAGCCGTCAGCGCTGGCACGGCCGATATCGCTAGCTCCTCCCGTGGACTCAATGCCGACGAACAGGATCTGGGCCTGACTCCCATCGTCATTGCCCACGACGGTATCGCGGTCATCGTGAACGAAGGCAACCCCGTCGATAACCTCTCGACCGAGCAGCTCCGCGATATCTATGCCGGCAAGATTACTAATTGGAAAGAGGTCGGTGGCGAGGACCTGAAGATTCAGGTCATCAACCGAGACGAGGCGTCTGGCACGCGTGAGGCCTTCCGCACCATCGTGATGGACGGCACCCCGTTCGATCGCCGCTCGGCCGTTCTTTCGGGCACGGGCCAGGTGCGCGACGTGGTATCTCGTTCGCGCGGTGCCATCGGCTACATTTCGCTGGGCTTCGTCGATAGCCTCAACGCCAAGACCTCGGTCAAGGCCGTCTCGGTCAATCATGTTGAGGCGTCCGAGAAGACGGTCGCGAGCGGCGGCTATCCCATCTCGCGCGACCTTTACTTCTTTGTGAAGGGTGCGCCTTCGCAGCAGGCGCAGGATTACATCGACTATGTGACGTCCGAAAAGATGGACAAGCAGATTCGCGAGGCGGGCTTTATTCCCGTCACCAACGACGAGAAGGGGAGTGAGTAGCATGGAAGCACAGGAAAACTCCCAGACTGAGCAGAATGCTCAGGCGCCCAAGAAGCGCGAGCTGGCGCTCGTATCGCGCAGCACCTATATCAAGGAGAAGGCGCTGCAGTGGATCTTCTTTGCCTGCGCGTTCTTGGCGGTCGTTACCGTCATCCTGATTTTTGTCTTTACCACGTACTCGGCGCTGCCCGTCTTTACCGACATCGGTCTGGCGGATTTCTTTAGCTTTACGTGGGCGCCCTCTGAGGGCCACTACGGCATCGTGTCGCTGCTTGCCGGCTCGGGTCTGGTGACCGTCGGTGCGCTCGCCATGGGCGTGCCGCTGGGCGTGGGTACGGCCGTTTACCTGGTCGAGATTGCCAGCAAGCGCGTGCGCAAGCTCATCAGCCCCGCCGTTGACCTGCTGGCGGGCATACCCTCCATCATCTACGGCTTCTTTGGCATGATCATCATCCGCCCGTTTATCGCACAACTGACCGGCGGCCTTGGTTTTGGTGCGCTGACGGCGTGGTTTGTGCTCGCCATCATGATCGTCCCTACCATCACCACGCTCACCATCGATGCTCTCAATTCCATTCCCATGGGCATTCGCGAGGCATCGTATGCCATGGGCGCCACCAAGTGGCAGACCATCTATAAGGTCGTGCTACCTGCCGCCAAGCTGGGTATCGTGGATGCGATCGTGCTGGGTATGGGCCGTGCCATCGGCGAGACCATGGCCGTGCTCATGGTCGTAGGTAACGCCCCGGTTATTCCCGACAGCATTGCGAGCCCCATCTCGACGCTCACGAGCCAGATTGCGCTCGACATGAGCTATTCCTCGGGTCTGCACCGCTCGGCGCTGTTCGGCATGGGTGTGGTCCTGTTTATCATCTCCGCCACGCTGGTGGGCATCGTCCGTCTGATTTCCAAGAAGAAGAGGGGGTAGGCTATGTCCGATTCCGTTGACACGACGGTCGATACGACCTCGTCGCGCGAGCGCATCAAGCGTGCCCTTTCCCACGGCAAGAAGGGCCGCATCAACAAGGACCTGTCCAACAAGATCATGCTTGGCGTGTTTCGTGCCGCTGCCTACATCACCACGCTGGTGCTGGTCGCTATCATCGCCTACGTGGTCATCAACGGCCTGCCACACATCTCGCTCGACTTTATCTTCGGTTGGCCCCAGGGCGTCAACGCCGAGGGCGGTATTTGGCCCACGATCGTCTCGACCGTCTATGTGACGGCGCTCGCCATGCTTATCTGCACGCCGATCGCTGTGCTGGCAGCCGTCTATCTGGCCGAGTACGCCAAGCAGGGCAAGGTCGTCGAGCTCATTCGCTACGCTGCTGACGCTTTGGCCTCGGTGCCCTCCATCGTTATGGGCCTGTTTGGCTACGCCTTGTTTGTCGAGGCTATGGGTCTGGGCCTTTCGATGGTCTCGGCCGCTCTGGCGCTCGCGCTCTTGATGCTTCCCATCGTCATGCGCACCACCGAAGAGGCCATTCGCGCCGTTCCGCGCTATATCCGTTGGGGCGCGTACGGCCTGGGCGCCACCAAGTGGCAGGTTGTCTCCAAGATCGTGCTTCCTTCTGCCTTTGGCCGTATTGCCACGGGCATTGTCCTTGCCATCGGCCGTGCCATTGGCGAGACCGCCGTGGTGCTCTACACCATGGGCCAGGCCATCAATCTACCTATCTCGCCGCTCGATTCCGGCCGCCCCATGACCGTTCACCTGTACCTGCTTGCCAACGACGGCATCAACATGAACGCAGCCTACGGCACCGCGCTCTTGCTGATGGTGATCATTCTGGCCTTCAACCTGTTTGCGCGCTTCCTGTCGCGCAAGCGTCGCTAGTTAAGGAGTCCCATGTCCGTTTATCAGTCCGCTCCCACGCTGGAGCAAGCGGCCATTACGGCCAAGGATTTCAACTTTTGGTACGGTGACTTTCATGCGCTGACGGGGCTCGACCTCAACATCGCCAAAAACGCCATCACCTCCTTCATTGGCCCTTCGGGCTGCGGTAAGTCGACGTTTTTGCGCTGCATCAACCGCATGAATGACCTGATCGAGGGCACGCGCGTCGAGGGCACCATGACGCTCGACGGCAACGATATCTATGCCGAGGGTGTCGACCCGGTCGATCTCCGTCGTCGCGTGGGCATGATCTTTCAGCAGCCCAACCCGTTTCCTAAATCCATCTACGAGAATGTCGCCTTTGGCCCTCGTCTGCAGGGCGTGACTAGCAAAAGCGACCTCGATGACATCGTGGAAGAATCGCTCAAGCGCGCCAACCTCTGGAAAGAGGTATCCAATCAGCTCAACAAGGATGGTTTGGCGCTCTCGGGCGGTCAGCAGCAGCGTCTGTGCATCGCGCGCGTGCTTGCGGTGCAACCCGATGTCCTTCTGATGGACGAGCCCTGCTCCGCCATCGACCCCACGTCCGTCTCTAAGGTCGAGGATCTGATGGCCGAGCTGGCGCCCGAGATGACGATTATCATCGTCACGCATTCAATGCAGCAGGCAGCTCGTATCAGTGACTACACCGCGTTCTTCTTGCAGGAAGTTGCCGGCGAGCCCGCTACGCTCATCGAGTATGGTCAAACCGACGCGATCTTCACCAGCCCGGTGGACTCGCGGACGGAAGACTATATCACCGGCCGCTTTGGCTGATCGGTGCGACTAGTCCCAAGCCGATCGGATCTGGTCCGGTGCGTATTCACTGTGCGGGCGGCATGACCGCACCCAACTGATTGGAGTGAACCATGCGCAAACTGTTTTCCCGTCAGCTCATCGAGGCCCGTCACGAGATGCTGAGCATCTACGAGGCCGTCGATCTGGCCCTCCACGATGCCGTGAAGGCCTATGTGACCGACGACCGCAAGCTCGCCACCAAGACCAAGAAGCGCACGCTTTCGATTGACGCACGCTGCGCCAACCTGGAGGCCGTCTGCTACAACCTGATTGCCACGCAGTCACCGGTCGCCTCCGACTTCCGCTTGCTGCAGACGATTATCTACGTCGACTTTAACCTGCAGCGCATGACCGATAAGGTTCGCCAGATTTGCCGCGCCACGCGTCATATGATCAAGGCCGACATCTCGCTGCCCAAGGAGCTTGTCGGCACGGTCGAGGCCGAGGCTGAGGCCGTCTACCAGGTGCTGGGCTCTTCGCTTTCTGCGCTCGTCACCAACGACATGTCCATCATCTGCAACTTGGCCGTCGAGGACGAGCCAGTGCACGCCGCCTACGAGAAGTTCTTCCGCACCTTTAACCGCATGGACACGGGCGATTTTATGGACGACGACAGCAACTATGACGACCTGCGCCGCGCCATCATGGTATCGCGCTATCTCGATCGCATCGCCTCGATTTCCATCGATGCCGCCTGCCGTCTGACCTTCCTGTTGACCGGACAGCGTATGACTGCCGGTGATATCGCCTGCACTGATGAGGATGAGCTCGAGAGCATGCGCGTGCCTTCGGGCGAGGGTGTTATCATGAGGCCCGCCGTCGATGCACGCTACGTTGCCAAGGTGCCCGTTAACGAGGTCAGCGAGGGTCTTCGCTACCTGCTCGATCATCTTGAGGATGAGGACGATGGCGAGGACGACGAGGAGTAAGTAACCCCGTTCGTCGAAAGATTGTAAATACCTAAGTGAGCGCGGCCTTGCACATGCGAGGCCGCGCTCTTGCGTTAGCATGGGACTACTTGTTTGGCTGTCAGCGGAGGCGATTGGCAATGGATAACTATTTGGACTTGATGCGCGCTCGCCGCGAGCAGATTCTGGAACGTTTTTATGCGGCGCTCGATCGCGCGGGCCGTCCCCACGATGCCGCGCGCCTGATTGCCGTCTCCAAGACTGTTGGCGTTGATGAGACCGTTGCCGCTATTCAGGCGGGGTATCGCCATTTTGCCGAGAACCGCCCGCAGGAGCTGGTTCGCAAGCTCACGGGTCTGGTGGAGCATCCGGAGCTGCCCGAGGTGCGCTTCGATATGATCGGCAACCTGCAGACCAATAAGATCAATGCGGTGCTGGGCTCAGCCGAGCTGATTCACTCGGTGGGTTCGCTGCATCTGGCGCAGGCGATCTCGAGCCGTGCTGTCCGCAAGATTGAGGCAGGCGAGCTCGCCGGCCCCCAGCGTGTGCTCATCGAGGTCAATGTGAGTGGTGAGGAGTCGAAGGGAGGCTTTTCGCCCGATGAGATTCGCGCCGCCGCGGGTGAGCTTGCAGAACTTGAGGGAATTTGCGTACAGGGGCTTATGACTATGGCGCCCCGGGGGAATAAGGATGTGGCACGCCGCACCTTTGCGGGGCTTCGTGAGCTGAGGGATGAGCTGGAGGCGGTGCATCCCGATTTGAACCTGCCTGAGCTTTCCTGCGGCATGAGCGAGGACTTTGAGCCTGCCCTTGAGGAGGGCTCTACGCTCGTTCGCCTGGGCAGGGTAGTATTTAGCCCGGAGTTTGCAGTAAAATAAGGCTCTGAAGTGCGCACTGATTATCGGGGTGCCTGCACTAAACCGCGAGAGGACACAACCATGGGCTTCCTTGACGAGATTAAAAATAAGATGCACCTGGGCGGCCAGCAGGGTTACGACCAGGGTTATGGCCAGGACGACGACTACGGCTACGATGACGGCTATGACGATGGCTATCAGGGCAACGGCTACAGCGGTGCTTCGGGCGAGGGCTTCTACACCCAAGACGAGCCGAGCAACGGCCTGCTTGGCCAGACGCGCCGCGGTGAAGCTGAGTCGGTTGCCGTGTATACGCGCTCCGGTCAGCTTGTCGGCGATGACTCCCGTCATGCCACGACGTATAACCCGCCTTCGCGCTCGCAGGACAGCGTTGCGAGCGGTTATCGTCCTGGTGCCTATGACACGCCGTCGAGCTACGCCGAGAACACCCGCGCCCGTGCCGCCGCTGCGCCCGCGCCTGCACCGAGCGATGCCTCGGCCTATGCGAGCAATATCATCAACGCCACGCCGCAGCTGCCGGCCTATGTCCTGCGCCCCGAGAGCTATGACGACGTGGAGACCGTGGTGCGCCGCGTTCGCACCAAGCAGCCTGTCGCACTGATTTTTGTGGGCGTACGCACCGAAGTTGCTAAGCGCGTCTTGGACTTCTCTTACGGCTTTGCCTGCGGTCTGGGTGCCACGGTCAAGGAGGTGGGCGACCGCGTGTTCATGGTGCTGCCCGCCGGCTGCGAGGTCAAAGATTCCGATCTCAAGAAGCTTCGTGCCGACGGCTACCTTAAGTAAAGACAAGACGAGGAGATTCCCATCAACATCTACACTATCGTCCAGCTGGTCAACACGCTGTTCAACTTCTATTCCACGCTCATTGTCGTCTACTGCTTTATGACGTGGATTCCCATGAAGCAGGGTGGTTTGCTTCAGGATATTGCTGCGGTGCTCGATAGCGTGTGCGGTCCGTGGCTCAACCTGTTCCGTCGTTTCATCCCGCCGATGGGCGGTATCGATTTTTCGCCGGTCGTTGCGATTATTGCGTTGCAGTTGGTGCAGAGGCTGGTTCTGCAGCTTCTTATAGGTATACTCGTGTAGAACTGACTTAGTAACTTACGTCGGGCGTGTAGCGCCGAGGCGATGAAAAAGGAGACTTGTTATGGCTATTACCCCTGCAGACATCCAGGCTCAGACTTTCTCTGAGGCCAAGCGTGGCTACGATCCCGCCGAGGTCGACGTCTTCTTGGAGACGCTGTCCTCCGAGGTTGACGCTATGCTCGCTAAGATCGTTGACCTTAAGGGTCGTCTGACTGCTACCGAGCAGCAGCTTGCCGATGCACAGGCTCAGCTTGCCCAGGCTCGGGATACCGCCGACCAGGCCGTTCCTGCCGCCCCCGTGGCTGCTCCCGCCCCTGACTTCTCCGCTCAGGAGCGCCAGATTTCCGCTGCCCTGATCGCTGCCCAGCAGACCGCTGAGACCATCGTCAACGATGCCAACGAGAACGCTGAGCGTATCCGCAACGAGGCTGACGCCAAGGCTCGCGAGGTTATCCGCCAGGCTCTGACTGAGAAGCAGGCCGAGCTCGAGGAGATCGATCGTCTCAAGGCTTCCCGTGAGGAGTTCAAGGCCGAGTATCTTAAGCTCATCCAGCACTTCATGGACGATGCCCAGAACTCCTTCCCGGCCGACCTCATGGCCTCCACGCCGGTCGGTTCTGCCGCTTCTCCTGCAGTGACTGTTCCCGCCGAGCCGCTGCCCGTCGCTGACCCGGTTGTCCCCGTGGCCGATCCCTTCGCCCCGATCGACAACTTTGCCGCCGACGACCTGGACTAGCATCAGAGCTACAATCTAGTGTCCTTAAGAGGAGCTCGCACCTGCGGGCTCCTTTTTTGTGGCTGTATACGGGTTGGGAAACAAAACGCCGAGCTCTGCATGCGATAGGACAGAACTCGGCGAAGGGCGCGTGGTAAAAGGTAGATTTTAAGGTATGTCTAAAAACTACTTGAGGAGGAAGTTGGAGAGGGGAATAGTGCGGGCCTCGCGATGCTCGGGATCGGCGATGTGGTCGGCGGGATAGCCACAGACGAGCATGTGATAGGGATAGACGCCCTTGGGCAGATTGAACTGCTCCTGTGCCACCTCAGGCTTAAAATGGCATACCCAGCACGTTCCCAGGCCCTGCTCGGTGGCCTCCATCATCATCTGATCGCAAACGATGGATGTATCGATTTCGCTGGAATTCATCTGATCATACGGGCGCACCCAAGCATCATCGGTAACGCTGCAAATAAGGAAGATAAGCGGAGCGCCAAAGATAGACCCATCACGAGCAAACCGAGGCTGACAAACAGCAGCCTTCTCCAGAAGCTCAGGCGTATCCAACACCATCACACGGGTTGGATGATTATTACAAGCAGAAGGAGCAATCCGCCCAGCCTCAACAATGGCATCCACCACAGC
>CALFDL010000142.1 GCA_937950415.1 uncultured Collinsella sp.
CTGGGCGTTTCGAAAGAAGTGCTGCGACAGCTGGCCGAAGCCGTGCCTGCGGACCTGCGCAACAGTGACGATTTCTACGACAACTACCCCTGCTACTGGTGGTATTACCATCACTACGGCAACGAGTCTCCGCTCGATTCGTTCAACGATGTGTATCACGAGACCATCCGCGAGCTGGCTTCGAGCTCCGATAGCTCGAGCGGCGGCAGCGGCGGCGGCTTTTCCGGTGGCGGCGGTGGCGGCGTCGGCGGAGGCGGCGGTGGAACGTTCTAGCGAGCGCTTGCTTTGGGGTGGATCTTTCTGGGCGGTTGCCAGGGAAGATTCATCCCATTTTTGTGCATCGAAACGGGCCAAACTTTCCGCTGCGGACCTTCGCGCAAGGGGCAGTGGACAAAAAATGCCAAATATGAGTACTGTTGCTGCGTTGGTCACATATGTTTGCACATAATAATGGGTTCCTAATGAGAGCACTTCTCGTTAGGGGCCCATTTTATTGAACATTTGAGGAGCTACGTCAGCTCGTGCAGCTGGTCGTCATGCCTATAAGCATCAAAAATGCCCCGAATCGCTGCTACTAAAAAGGTAACAGTACTCATATTTGATGTTTTTTGACCACAGCTATTTGCAGACCACCAAGGCTACTCATTGGGGACACTCATTGGGGACAGACTTAAATGACTAGTTGTTGGGGATCAGTCATTGGGGACAGACTTAAATGACTAGGTGTGGCTGCTTGGGCTAGGCTGTTAGGTCGAGTTCGTAGAGAAAGCTTTCACGCGGCATGTCGTGACGGCGCTCTTCGCGGTTGGCGCGGTGCGTGGCCGTGCGCTTAAAGCCGTGCAGCTCGTAGAACTTCCACGAGCAGTTGGAGTCGGTGTACAGGTGCGCCCTCGTCGCTCCAAGCGAGGACAGGTGCGAGACGGCGGCATCGAGCAGAACCGTGCCAACGCCCAGGCCATGGACATCGCGATCCACGGCAAGCAGCGTGACCTCGTTGTCGTGCGGCAACGGGCTGCTCTCGAGCAGGCGGTTGTTGGTTCGGATGGTTGCGCGCACAAACGAGAGATACTCGGCGCAGGCATCGGGCTCCAGCTCGCGCATTTGCGATAGCAGAGCGCGTTCGGTGTCCATCCAATGTTCCTTGACGGTGGCGCCGGAACTCTGTCCCGCGCGCGCGAGCGCAATGCCACGCGCCTCGCCGTCAATCACCGCAACCTGCGAAAACGTCGAGGACGAAAGGCAGTAGGCGAGGTCGCACGCGGCCTCAAGGCGGTTGTACTCATCGTTATCCGAATTGTTATGCCAAAGCTGCTGCAGAATCAGCGCGATGGCGTCGAAGTCTTCGGTATCAAACGGTCGGTAGAGAACCCGCGAGACCATGGTGCCTCTTTCTTTTGCGGATGCATATCGAGCACAGTTCTACCACGCCATTGGCATCAAATTATGGTGCCCCTGTGTTCCATGAACTCACCGTGCCCAGTGCCGTGCCCATCCCCTCTGCTCGCAAACTTTTTCTGCACATGCGCCCGTTGCGGGGTGCATCGATGCGCTTGATGCGCTACATTGAATCAGTATTTTCAATGCCGCTGCGCGAGCGCTGCAGATCGACGTATCACCGACTCACAGAGCACGGCGGCGTACCAGACAGGAGGACTGCATGGGATCTGATGTGAAGATCGCACGCGCGTTGATCTCGGTTACCGATAAAACGGGTGTCGTCGATTTCGCACGGACGCTGGTCGATGACTTTGGCGTCGAGATCATCTCTACGGGCGGTACGGCCCGTGCCATCGAGGAGGCGGGCGTTCCCGTAACCCCCATCGAGGAGTTCACGGGCTATCCCGAGATGATGGACGGCCGCGTTAAGACCCTGCACCCCAAGGTTCACGGTGCGCTGCTGGCCCGCCGCGATTCCGAGCAGCACATGCAGGAGGCCGCTCAGCACGGCATTAAGCTGATCGACCTGGTCGTCGTCAACCTGTACGAGTTCGAGAAGACCGTTGCCAACCCCGAGGTCACCTTTGCGGATGCCATCGAGCACATCGACATCGGCGGTCCCTCCATGCTGCGCTCTGCCGCCAAGAACGCCGTGAGCGTTACCGTTATCTCCGACCCGGCTGACTACGACGCCGTCTTGGCCGAGATGCACGAGACTGGCGGCTGCACCACGCTTGCCACCCGTCGTCGCCTGCAGGTGAAGGTCTACCAGACTACCGCCGCCTACGACACGGCTATCTCCCGTTGGCTTGCCGCCCAGGCAAGCGACGTGGCGGACACTTCTGCCAAGCTCGAGATCTCGCTGGAGAAGGTCGACGACCTGCGCTATGGCGAGAATCCTCAGCAGAAGGCTACGGTCTACCGCTTTGCCGAGGGCTGCGAGAACACCGCGAGCTCGCAGTTCCCGCTCGTGGGCTCCGAGCAGATCCAGGGCAAGCCGCTCAGCTACAACAACTATCTGGATGCCGACGCCGCTTGGAACCTGGTGCGCGAGTTCGACGAGCCGGCCTGCGTGATCCTCAAGCACCAGAACCCTTGCGGTTCCGCCGTTGCCGAGGACGTCACGGCCGCCTACGACCGCGCTTTTGCCTGCGATCCCAAGAGCGCCTTCGGCGGCATCATCGCCTGCAACCGCGAGGTTCCCTTTGAGCTGGTTGAGCACTTTGCCGATCAGAACAAGCAGTTCGTCGAGGTCATCATCGCCCCGAGCTACACCGATGAGGCGCTCGAGCGCATGGCCAAGCGCCCCAACCTACGCGTGTTGGCTACCGGCGGCGTGGACCACGGTGCCCAGGTGGAGCTGCGCTCCATCGACGGCGGCATGCTGGTGCAGGAAGTCGACCACGTGACCGAGGACCCCGCGACCTTTACGTTCCCCACCGACCGCAAGCCCACCGACGCCGAGATGGCCGAGCTCGAGTTTGCCTGGAAGGTCTGCAAGGGCGTCAAGTCCAACGCCATCTTGGTCTCCAAGGGCAAGGCCGGCATTGGCATGGGCCCCGGCCAGCCCAACCGCGTGGATTCCGCGTTGCTGGCCTGCGAGCGTGCTGAGGACTTCTGCGAGCGCGAGGGCGTGGAGAAGGGCGGCTTTGCCTGTGCAAGCGACGCGTTCTTCCCGTTCCGCGACAACGTCGACGTGCTTGCTGCACACGGCGTGACCTGCATCATCCAGCCCGGCGGCTCCAAGCGCGACGACGAAAGCATCCAGGCCTGCAATGAGCACAATATTGCTATGGTGTTTACGGGCGCTCGCCACTTCCGCCACTAAGTTCCGCCTTGGGACAAAATAATCTCCGCAAAAGACGGTCGCTCCGTTTGGAGGGCCGTCTTTTTGGTATAAGAGGACGGAATGACTAACACGAAAGGTACAACCATGCCCCAGATTGATGATGCCGAGCTGTTTGGCAATGCCGAGGATCAGCGTGCGTACGAGGACTTTTGCGCCAATCAGGAGGCGGTCGAGAAGTTTACGCTCGACAAGCCCGCGCTTATCTGCCGCTGGCGCATGTCCAACAAAAAGGTGCCCATGCTCAACCGCCACATTCGTGCGCTGTCCGAGCGCTTGGTGCGGGGCGAGCCGCTTACCCATAACATGCTCAGTTGGGCCAAGCAGCACGTTGAGTGGTCGCTTGCCGAGGGCGATTACACTGCGCACGACGGCGTACTCATGCTGGTGATCGACGTTAACGGCAACGCCGCCATGACGGTGGGGGAGTACGAGCCGCTCGCCGATACGTCGGCCAAGGCGCTACGCGCCCGTTCCGCCGAGGCTCGCTCCGAGGCCGACGAAACCGGCGTGGCGCCCGAGCTGCTCGCCGCCGTCGATAACGGCGAGCTTGCCTTTGTGGCGCCAGCGGACGAGTGCCTGTGCGGCACGGCGACGCTCATCGAGCAACTGGCCCAGACCAAGGGCATCCCGGTCACGCGCGTAGACATTCCCGCGCAGCTCAAGGGTGCGCTGTTTCTGGTGAGCGACGAGCACGGTGTGGTTGCCGCCGCCGACTCCGACGCCGCCGACTCCGACGCCGCCACGGTCGCCTTCTTCGCCGAAGGCTACGAAAAGCTCCGTGCCCGCCGCTAAATGATGTTTCTGGGACGGGGATTAAAAACTCATTTAATTCCCGTGCTCGTCGCGAGCGAGAGGCAAGCCTCTGCCACTCGCGAACAGTTCTGTCACTTTGGTGCCGCGTGAGGCGCGTATCTGCGGATCCGCGGTCATAATGGGGCAAGACAACCAAGAGGGGGGCGGAATCCATGGCGCTAATCTATATCGTTGAGGACGACGAGCCCATTCGTCGTGAGCTTATCGACATCCTTGCCCGCGCCGGGTTTGAAATCGAGGCCTGCGAATCGTTTGAGCATGTCTCGCGCGATATTCTCGCCGCCGCGCCCGACCTGGTGCTGCTCGACCTGACGCTTCCCGTCAAGGACGGCCAGCATATCTGCCACGAGGTTCGCCGCGAATCCGAGGTTCCCATCATCGTCCTCACGTCGCGCACGACCGAGATCGACGAGGTCATGGCCATGACGCTCGGCGCGGACGACTTTGTTCCCAAGCCCTACAGCGCCCGTGTGCTCGTGGCGCGCATCAATGCCTTGCTGCGTCGCACCGCGGCGGCGGGCGAGCGCAGCACGCTCGTCCACAAGGGACTGGAGCTCGACCTCGCACGCTCCATGGTCACCAACACGCAAACGGGCGCCAGCACCGAGCTCACCAAAAACGAGCTGCGTATCCTCTCGCTGCTTCTGAGCCGCGCGGGCAAGATCGTTTCGCGCTCGGCCATCATGCAGGACCTGTGGGACTCCGACGCCTT
>CALFDL010000143.1 GCA_937950415.1 uncultured Collinsella sp.
GACGGGAATCGAACCCGGCAGGGTGCGAAGCTGAGAAAATGCGTGAGCATTTTCCAGCGCAGCACGCAAGGGCCGAAGGCCCGCAGCGAAACAAGGATTTGCGAAGCAAATCCTTGGACTTCCCGTCGCCCGCTCCACAAGATAGCTTAACGGCCCTGATTCCCTTTGGGATCAGGGCCGTTTTCATATGCGTGCCGGGCGACGGGAATCAAGCCTGTTGGGTGCGGAATTAAGAAATACGGACTGGTTTTGACTTATAGGATGGCCGATTTTGGCGCGTTTTCCAGTTGCGCATTCTGCTCACCAACAAAAATCGAGTTGTGCGGTCACATGGGAGCCTTTTCATGATTAAGGATGCCGGCTTAGGATCACCTGCGTCTATTTTGGTGTTTGATTCTGTGAAGTTGCTGTGCAAGTAGACATATAAAAGCCCAAAGTGGGACATAAGCGCTCAAGTTGTTACGGTGTATTCCACTTGGGATTTGCCGAATGGACCGCACAACTCGAAAAATGTTGGTGACGGTTCGACAAGGATGGCGAATGTAGCAAAGGGACTGTCCCTCCGTCGCATTAGTGACGATTTTGGTGGCGGAGCTTGTCGATGGTGGCGTCGGTGCTGCGGCTGCGGGCGTCGGTGGCGCGTTCGCGGGCTTCGGCTGCGTTGATGCGTTTGCGACGGTAATCGATCATGCCTTGGATGATGGGCTTGCCAAAGCTCACGACGTCGTCGTTGTAGATGGCGGTGCGGGCTGCGAGCAGACAGTCGCTAAAGTCCATATGCGTCCTGCCGAACAGCTTGATGGCAAAGGCGATGACGGTGGGCTCGTCGACCATGACGTCATCGAGCAGCCTGGTCATGGCGGCCGCAATCTCGGGGCGGGGGACCTTGTATACGTCGCGAAGCGTGACGGCGACGCGTGTGATGATCTCGGGGTAGACGCGGGTGGTGCGCGTGGCGATAACCTTGGCGGCGCGCGGCGACAGGACCTCGTCGTCGTTAAGCAGGTAGCGTAGGATAACGGTCTCGTCGATGATGGTGCTACTCATGGATGTCTACTTCCTCGGGACCCAAGATCGTATCGTCGCTTTCTGCGGCGTGATATTCAAT
Source organism: uncultured Collinsella sp. (assembly GCA_937950415.1). Taxonomy (GTDB): domain Bacteria; phylum Actinomycetota; class Coriobacteriia; order Coriobacteriales; family Coriobacteriaceae; genus Collinsella. Next base: position 1,109 of record CALFDL010000143.1, read on the forward strand.
CCAGGCGTTGCGTTCCTCGGACCGGCGATTGGGGTCCCCGTAAGCCTTAAGCACTCCGTAGGCAGCCGTGCCATCCTTTGAGCGTACGGCGATCGGCTGAAAAGGCAGTTTGCGCATGAGGATGCTCTGCGAAACAAAAAGGCGAACGGCCTCGGCAAGCGATGTACCCATGGCGTCGTAGAGACGCTCCGCATGCTGTTTGTCCTCTTCGCGAATGCGCACCTGTAGGATGGCTCGTTTTTGAGTCGATGACATCGCTAGCCCCCTTATCTAGTGCAACACGGATGGTCAAATTCGCCCTGTGCTTTCTTTTGACTATCTTATAACCACCGCTTTATTTCACTCAACTTAATGAGTGTAAACATTACTGCAAGCGTAGTACATCCTCAAAAGGAGCGCGCGAAAAACTCGCGTGTGTACGCGTGTAATACACTCGCCTTTATAGCCCGCCGAGAATAATCCCGACCTGCCAAAACCACTGCAATACACCCGTATTGCAGGGCTTATGCCCAAGTTTGACCCCTGCAACTGCGTATATTCAACCTGTATACCGTTGGGGAAATTCTATCGAGTGCCTGTTTCGCCGCATGCATTCGATACGTCGATGCCAGGTCACGGGCGGCCTGGGGCAATGTCGACAGGGTCTCTCCGACAAGGGATTCAGGAGGGAGTGAACAACATGGGCAATAAACGAGTCGTAGCCGATTCCTCGCGCTGCATTGGGTGTCAAACCTGCATGGCGGCGTGCATCGAGGCGCACGACATTCCCGGCAACATCGCCGCGCCGCGCCTGCGCGTGACGCGTACGTACGAGATCTCCG
>CALFDL010000144.1 GCA_937950415.1 uncultured Collinsella sp.
GCTGCGGCAAGTCGACGATGCTTTCGGTGCTGGCCAAGACCGCCAAGCTGCAGCGCGGCCGCATGGTGCGCGGGGCGGCCTCGGCGGCGCTGCTGCCTCAGAATCCCAAAGCATTGCTGGTTGCCGAGACGGTTCGCGATGAGCTGATGGAATGGTCCTCGACCTGCGGATATGACGAGAACTTGGCGCGGGAGCGTGCGGTGCAACTTGGACTGGACGGCCTGGAGACGCGCCACCCCTACGACCTCTCGGGCGGACAGCGCCAGCTGCTCGCACTGGCAAAGCTGCTGCTGATCGGCCCCGAGCTGCTGCTGCTTGACGAGCCCACGAAGGGCTTGGACCTGGAGAGCCGCCGCATCATCGCCCGCGCCCTGCGTGACCATGCGAAGGCTGGCGGCACCGTCATCATGGCTACGCACGATTTGGACTTTGCCGAGCAGGTAGCCGACGACGTCGCCATGATGTTTGACGGCGAGATTGCCTGCATGGAGCCCCCGGCCGACTTCTTTGCCGACAACGTGTTCTATAGGGCGTGATGGGATGACGGACTGTCGTTTCTCGCGTTTACTCACAAAACTGGAGATCCCGCTGTTGTTGGCGGTGCCGGCGGTGATGGCAGCGGCGTTGCTGGCGGGCGTTGAGCAGGCGGCGCTTGCCATGCTTGTCGTGGTGGCGCTGGTGCTTGCACTGTTCTTTGCGGGTTACGAGGCATCTCGTCCGGGTTTGCGCCAGATTATGCCCACGCTGGTGCTCGCGGCGCTGGCGGCGGCGGGGCGCATCCTGTTTGGGCCCATTCCCGACTTTAAACCGGTGAGCGCCATCGCCATTATCGCGGGGGCGACGCTTGGTCGCCGCAATGGTTTTATGGTTGGCGCGCTGGCGGCGCTGACCAGCAATTTCTTTTTTGGGCAGGGCATGTGGACGCCGTGGCAGATGTATGCCTGGGGTCTGGTTGGCTATGTTGGCGGCGCGCTGGCGCATGCGGGTGCGTTCGACCGTGCGGACGGAGCCGTGCGCATGCCGGCGCTACTGACCTACGGCTTTGCGTCGGGTTTGCTGTACGGCGTGGTGATCAACGCGTATGACATCATCGGTTTTGTTCAACCGCTCACGTGGGCGGGCACCATGGCGCGTCTTGCCACGGCAGTGCCGTTCGATATTACGCACGGCCTTGCGACCTGCGTGTTTTTGGCCGCCCTGTACAAGCCCTGGTGTCGCCGCATTAACCGTGTCGTCGTGAAATACGGGCTGTAGGGCATTTCGCGTTCCCTCACGAACTTGCGGTGGAATAGTTCTCGTTTTTGGCTATTTGCTGCCCAAACAGGAACTATTCCACCGCAACTTATAGGGAGATGGGTTTTAGAGGCGGGCGAGGTCGTAGGATCGAGCGGCGGCTTCACCGGCGCAGATGAGGTTGGTTGTGGCTTCCTGGGGGTCGAGCGCCAGCTCAAGGCTCATGGGCTTGCGGCAGACCGGCAGCACTAGGTCGATACCCCGCTCATACACTACATCCA
>CALFDL010000145.1 GCA_937950415.1 uncultured Collinsella sp.
TCAGTTGCGCTACCGTTGCGCCACACTGGCACACTTGGCGCTTTCGCGCGAAGCCTGTTAAGAATAAAGGAATTACGGACGGGGCGCAACAGGCCACACGGCGTTATATAAATATGCAAAAACCAGCAACAACAGGTACCAGGCCCGTTCATTTCTGTCGGTTCGCCCTCAATCTTAAAACTATTCGTCAGAACGAATAGTTTTAATTACAATTGCTATATATAAAACTATTCGTTTTGACGAAGGGTTTCGTGATGCTTACTACCAAGGAAGCCGCCGAGCTGCTCGGCATCACTCCGCGCAGGGTGCAGGAGCTCATAAAAAACGGAGCACTTGATGCCCGCAAGGCTTCTGGTGTATGGCTCATCGACAAAGACAGCGTCGACACGCGACTCCGCTCCGTGACCAAAACGGGGGGACGTCCCCGCCGCGGCCACGGTAAGAGCGAGATCGCGTTCACCCTCATGAATCGCACGCACGAGGTCGCTCAGCTGGTCTACAGCACATCGCGAAAAGACTTTACCCACATCGGTGCCGACATCGATTACGCCCACGCCCCTATTGGAGTATTTGGCCCTAATAGCCCCATATCGCTCGACTCCTTCCGCATCTGGTGGCGCGGCCGCGGTATCCCGCTCGCACGCATTGGGCTTGCCTCCCTGCTTGCAAAAGCCGCAGTCGATGTTCCCGATGAACTCGTACAGCGAAATCTTGGCCTCTCCTTATCCGACCAGTATTGGATTAGGCCCCAAGACTCCGGCCTCGCGTGGGAAGATATCAATTTCTTCAATAATGCCTTTGATGACGTCTCGCTAACCATTGCACCCTTCGCCCCAGAGGGAAAAGTGGCTGCCGCAAAGCCCGACAACACCTCGGACGGCAATCTTCAAAAGTACTGGACATGCGAGGGCGGGCGTCGAATTCTGCATAAGGCAGGAGCGCACCTGAACCAGGAACCTTATAACGAGCTGGTGGCGACCACGCTCCACCGTCGCATCCTAAACACCTGCGATTATGTGCCTTACTCGCTCGAGGGCACGGGCACTTCCGCCCTGAGCATATGCGATGTCTTCTTAACTGATGAAGAAGAGTATGTCCCTGCGTTCTATGTAAACCAGTACGCGAACGCAGGTGAACGGCTAACCGACTACGAGCGATACGTAGCAAACTGCGAGGAGCTCGGGGTGACAGGCGTCAAGGATGCCCTTGACCGCATGATCGTGTGCGACGGCATCATCGCCAACTACGATCGTCATTGGCGTAACTTTGGCCTTGTGCGAAACGTAAACACGCTAGCCTGCAGACCTGCCCCCATCTTCGATTCGGGCTCATCGCTCTGGTGCAACATTTCTCTTGAGGAGCTTCGGGCAGGAGAGCACAGTTTTACCAGCGCACAATTTCATTCAAGCCCCGCCAAACAGATGTTGCTCGTCGAGGACATGGGCTGGTTTGACGGCGACAAACTCGAAGGCTTCGTTGACGAGGCAATCGAGATTCTGTCTAAAAACGATGCTCTAACAGCGAGACTGCCTTATCTAAAAGAGGCGCTAACGTGGCGCCTCAAAAGAATGATCGACATCGCTGAATGGAGTTAGCGAGACAGCATCGCCCCGCCAACTCCCCTACCTCCCGCGGAGGGCCTTGAGCTTGGCCAGCGCCTCGGGGCTCA
>CALFDL010000146.1 GCA_937950415.1 uncultured Collinsella sp.
CTGGTAGCCCCCGAAACCATGCAGTAGCCATCTGCAAGAAAGGCTATACCATGCAAAACTTGCTAGAACTCAAAGGTATCTCACGCCGTGTGAGCGACCGCTTTTCGCTGCGCGACGTCACGCTTGCCGTGGAGCCTGGCCAGATCGTCGGCTTTGTTGGTGCCAACGGTGCTGGCAAAACAACGACGATTCGAGCTGCCCTCGGGCTTATAAAGCTCGATGCAGGCGAAGTGTACCTGTTTGGGCAGCGCTGTGGCGCCGACGCGCCCGATGAGTCGCAACGCCATCTGCGCTCCCGCGTCGGTCTTGTCCTGGACACGTGCCCCTTCCCATCCACGCTCAAGGTGGGCCAGATCGAGTCGCTCGTAGGCCCGGCGTACCCCACGTGGGACCGCGAAACGTTCGCCGGATTCATCAACCGATTTGGCCTCGATCCTAAGACAAAAGTCAAGGACCTCTCCCGCGGCATGGGCATGAAACTGCAGCTTGCCTGCGCACTCAGCCACAAAGCCAAACTGCTCGTTTTGGATGAAGCCACCGCGGGCCTCGACCCCATGGCACGCGAGGAGCTGCTCGATGAGCTGCTTGCCTTTGTCGCCAACGGCCAGCACAGCGTGCTGCTCTCGAGCCACATTACGTCCGACCTCGATCGCACCGCTGATCGCGTCATCTGCATCGATAACGGCTCGATTGTGTTTGACCTGCCACGCGAGGACATTACCGACCGCGCCGGCATCGCCCACTGCACCCAGGCACAGGCCGCCGAGCTCATGGCTTGCGTCGAAGGCACCCGCGCCGCCCGCCACGCCTACAGCGTGGACGTACTCGTGCCCAACCGTCGCGAAACGCTCGAGGCCTTCCCAGAGATTCCCTGCGATCGGACAACCATTGATGACTATCTGCGCCTCATGCTGAAAGGGGCTTCGAAATGAAACGCGCCTTTATGTCCGAGCTCGCCATCGTTCGCACGCTCACCCCGAGCATCGCGGGCGTCGGCCTGTTCATCTTCGTCGTGCTAACCCTTGCCAACGCGTCGGATGGCGATTCCGGCATGAGCGCCGGCGCCTGCGCGGTCAGCGCCATGTCGCCCATCATGGTCATGAACTCGCTGGCCGGCTTCGACAATCAAAACGGATGGGAGCGTTATCGGGCAACGCTGCCTCTCACGCGCAAAGACATTATTTGCGCACGCTACCTGAGCATCATTGTCTTCTCGGCTGTCATGGCGTGCGCCGCCGCGCTTCTGAGCATCGTCTCCATCCCGCTATTCAACAGCGTGGGCATCCCCTCGACGGGACAGACGGTCTTTGAGATCGCTATAGCCTCGGCAGCATCGATGCTCATCTCCCTCATGATGGTGTTTTTGGCACAGCCGCTGTTCTTCCGATTTGGACACATGGAGGCGCTGCGCCTATCCGTCGGCCTGTTTGCCCTGCTCTGGTGCCTTGCCATTGCCACGCTGAGCTCCTCCAACCCCATCAGCAACTGGCTCATGTCGATTGCCGGAACGAATCCCGATCCCGCCGTCCTTGGCTGTCTGTGTGCAGGAATTGCAGTACTGGCGCTCGCACTATGTGCAATCAGCTGCGCTGTCAGCACCAAGGTTTATCGAGTACGCGATCTGTAATCGACAGCTAAAAAAGCTTAGGTGGTACCCCGCTTATTTTTTCAATGAAACAAGGCGGCATAGCGTCACCACCGCCCCCCACAGCAGGCCGTCTAGTTCTTGGCAACCAAAAAGACACCGTCAGCATATCGAAGGTGAATACTTTTCCGAGAAGTGAACGAGTAAAAACAGTGCCCTGTAGCATCGACATTTTTAAGGACTCAATTCCTGCGGTTTTGTCTAAGAATCCTGCAGTTTTGTTCGAAAAAAGTGTGCATGTTCCAGGGGTCCAGATTTACTCGTTCACTTCGCGGAAAACCATTCACCTTCGATTCGAGCCTTAACCAAATGCCCTCTCGAACTATGGCCCCTGTCTCACCACAGCGATATCAAAGCTTCATGGCGGGACGGTATCATCGGACGAGCGCCGTAAATCTGGCGCGGTCGTTCTTTGGGGAGGCATTTCACCCGTGTCGTGGGTCGCAGCAGCATTTGTGTCGGCTTTCTTTGCCGGCATCACATCTATCCTGGCCAAATGCGGCATCAAGCAGACCGACTCCGATGTCGCGACGGCCATTCGCACCTGCGTGGTGCTCGTTTTCGCCTGGGCAATGGCGGGCATTTCTGGATCCATTGGAACCATCGGCAGCATCGAACCCAGATCCTGGCTCTTTCTCGTCCTCTCGGGACTCGCTACCGGTGCTTCGTGGATCTGTTACTTTAAGGCGTTGGGCATCGGAGACGTCAATAAGGTCGTACCGGTCGACAAGATGAGCACCGTACTCGCCGCACTGATCGCCATCGTACTTTTTGGCGAGACGAGCAACCTTGCGGTTAAGCTCGTGGGAACCGCTGTCATCACCCTCGGCACGTTTTTAATGATCGAGAAGAAGCAGCCTGCCGGACCCGAGCAGCAGCAAGACCGGACCTGGCTCGCTTACGCCCTCGGCGCCGCCGTGTTCGCGGCGCTCACGTCCATCCTTGCCAAGGCTGGCATCGAAGGCGTCGAATCCAACCTGGCCACGGCAATCCGTACCTGTGTGGTACTGGTTATGGCATGGGCAATCGTAGCAGCTAAAGGCAAGATGGGCCAAGCCGTGCACGTAGACCGCTACGAACTCGTATTTCTCGCGGCATCGGGCATTGCGACTGGCGCATCGTGGCTGCTATGCTACTACGCCATCGCCACAGGCCAGGTGAGCGTCGTGGTGCAGATCGACAAACTATCGATTGTCGTATCGGTACTATTTGCGCGCTTGGCATTCAACGAAAAACTCTCACGGCGCAGCGCCATCGGTCTCGCCCTCATCGTACTGGGCACCGCCGCGCTCGCAGTTTGGAAGTAGCGCCGATTCCGAGCGAGATCTAGGCGCTCGCAAATCCATGACACAGCGCCACACCGGGCCTAGGGTGCTTGTATCGACCGTGCGCCACCGTGCTACTTGCGCAGCGGCTTGAGCAGCGGAATGCCGGCGGCGATAACGGCGGCGATGATCATGCAGACGATACCCTTGAGTGGGAAGCACATGAGCAGCAGGCCCACGACCATGACCGGCTGACGCATGACCGCACCCATCGTCGATGCCGTGCAGACGGCGACGCAAAAGACCGGATCGGCGCCGGTGAGGATGGCAAGGCCGTAGCCCAGGCTTACGCCCGAGAAGATAACCGGGAAGAAGTGGCCGCCGCGCCAACCAAGGTTGATGAGGGCGGGCGTCAGCATGGCCTTAACGAGACCGGTCGCGATAAGCACGCCGGCGGGAATGGTCAGATAGGTTTCCATGAGCACGTCGGCCTGCGTCTCGCCGGCAAACATGGTGTAGGGCAGGACCGTGCCGCAGATGGCGAGCGCCAGACCGGCTAGCATGGCCTTGACGACAGGACGCTCCCCTATTGCATGGGCAAGCGCTTCGCTCGCGTGCTCAGAGACAAAGTACAGCCAGCCGCAGATTGTTCCGATCAACGACAGAGGGACGAGCCAGGTAAGCTCTAGGTTGCCCACCTCGGCGGACTCGAACCTGGGCATGCCCATGCCGCCGCCCACAAGCTGGCCAAGCAGCAGGTAGGTACCCAGACCGCCGGCAATCGCAATACCGTAGACCACCGTCTTTTGCGCCTTGGGCAGCTTGATGGTGATCTCGCCGGACGCGGAGCCCTCGTCGCCGTCGGCACTACCGGCAAGCGGCGCCACAAAGCCAAAGACGGGCGCAGTAAAGAGCGCCGTCAGGGCAGCCTGGGTGCCCAGCAGCGTGAGCTCCCTAAACTCGGCGCCAAAGCGACGCATGCGGTCGCCGACCCAGCTGCACAGACCCGCGATAACGCCGGTCAGGCCGGCCTCCGGTCCAATGCTTCCGCCAAACAGCAGCGGCAGCAATGCCGCGAGCGAAAGCTTGCCCAGGTTGTCGTACGGGTAGCGCCCGTCTTGCTTAACCTTAGCCATCACCTGGTTGAGGTCATCGGTCTTGGTGCCTGTCATCTTTTCGTACAGACCGATTAACAGGCCGCCCAGCAGGCAGACAAAAAACGGGTACGGCAGAAAGCCAAACGGGCCGCTGGCAAGCTCGGGCGAAGCGACGCCCAGCGCGTGCGGAATCTCGGTCCATAGATAGTCGATACCGTGCTCCATCGCAAAAAAGAACAGCCAGACCGCGGCACCTGCGAACGCACCGGTCACGGCAACGCTAAGTAAAAACAGCGCGCGGTTTTTGGGTTTGGCAAGGTTATCCATCGGGTCCTCCCGCGGTCAAAGTCGACATAGATACGTTTTATTGTAGAGCGAGCGTTGCCCGAACGAGCCAACCACCTGCGCCGCAAACGGCACCATTGGGAGCCATAGTGGGGCAGGCTCAAGACTTATCCGTTGATAATCGAAGCAATCTCGCGCAAATCGTCGGCAAAGTAGATGCCGTGCTGGCGCCTCGGGCTCGAAAGCCCCTTATCAATCATGTGCCCGAGCAACGCCTTGAGGTCGTTGTAGTAACCGTCCAGGTTATACAGGATGCACGGAGAGCTCAGGTGCCCCAACGACACCGCGGACATAACCTCGGCAATCTCCTCGAGCGTGCCCGTGCCGCCCGGAAATGCGATGAACGCATCACCGAGCTCGATCATCTTGGCTTTGCGCTCGGCCATGTCGCTCGTCACGATAAGGTCGTCGATTCCGTCGTGTTGAAACTCTGCCTCGATAAAAAAGCTCGGCTCCACACCCGTCACATGTCCGCCTGCCTCGAGTACGCTATCGGCGAGCGCGCCCATCAGGCCCGATTTGGACCCGCCGTATACCAGCGCGTGCCCGTTGGAGCCAATCCAGTTGCCCAGCTCTTGCACCGCAGGCAGAAACGCTGGGTCGTTACCGACGCTGGCGCCCAGGTATACCGTGATATTCATATTCAGTCCCCCTCGTCGTGACACGCGGCGCCCGTTCTAACGTTGCCGGCGACGGTACTCGCGCACACGGCGCGACAGGTCGGCGAGCTCGTCACGATCGAGCTCTTCCAAATGCTCAAGATCGTCCATGAAGCGCGCCATGGTGTCCTTTTGACGCAGCTTGATGAGCGTATTGCAGTAGTTCACCGCCACGCCCGTGAGCATGGCGATGTAGAAGATGCTGATGACGCTCAAAATGACGGTAATGGCGCGGGCAACCGGTGTCTCGGCCGGAATATCGCCAAAGCCGATCGTCGATACGGTCTCAAAGCTAAACCAGAGGCCGTCGCCAAACGTAAGGGTCGTAGGCTCGGACAGCCAGACGGCCGTCGAGCACAGCAGATAGAAGATAAGAAACAGGCCCGTGATGCGCGCAAAGCCAGCCTGGCGCAACACGTCGGCAAGCGTCCTCAACTTGTTCATCGCAACCCCTTTCCCAGACGCCCAATCACATTCGCTCGGTATTGTCCCACGCCTCCCCCGCAAACGAAACTAGTCATTGGGGACGTTCTTAAACGACTAGTCATTTAAGAACGGGAGTGACCGTTTAGCGGTGCGGCGGCTGAATGGGCAGGCTGAGCTGGTATCCTTATGCGAAACTGTCTCGACTCGATAGGATTGCATGTGAAACCTTCCGCCGTCCTTCGCTTAACCCTATATCGCACCCTGGCCGTCGCGCTGGCTGCACTCGCCGTACTGAGCGCCGCCATGCCCGCCCCCGCCTTTGCCGCCGACTCCGACCAGCAGGTCAAGACGGTCCGCGTTGGCTGGCTCGTCAACAACAA
>CALFDL010000147.1 GCA_937950415.1 uncultured Collinsella sp.
CCTTTATCGACCACATGGTTGCGAAGGGCGAGATTGACTACTCGCACATTGGCTTGGCGTATTCGGTGGGCCTTTCCCAGGAGCTGCGCGATGACATGGAAGTCTATGCGCACGACCTGGGCTTTAAGGACGTTACCTGGACTCAGGTTGGCGGCGTCATCTCGAGCCATTGCGGCCCGACCGCCTTCGGTGCGGTGCTCACGCTTAAGGCGTAAAGGCCTCAGGCGAGCGTTCTTCAGCCTGACATCTCGACGTAGACCCCAACCATGGTGATGGGGGATAGATTAAAACGTGCCGTTCTAGTCTGAGACGTTTAAACGCAAGCGCATGGGCTAGAATGGCTCTGGCATTTTAATTGGTTGCATCCAAGGAGAGGCAAGGTAGCGGGAATGGCTGAGATGACGCTCGAGGGTGTGGACGCTCGTCCCGAGGACTCCGCGTTTGCCCTGGGCCGTGTACATTCGATTGAAACGATGGGTACGGTCGACGGACCCGGCATCCGCTTTGTGGTGTTTGTTCAGGGCTGTCCCATGCGCTGTGCGTATTGTCACAATCCCGATACCTGGTCGGTTAACGGCGGCACCATGGTGACCGTCGAGCATCTGATGGACGAGTTCCAGAGCAACCATGAGTTTTACCGCAGCGGCGGCATTACGGTTTCGGGCGGCGAGCCGCTCCTACAGCCCGATTTTTTGGCCGACCTGTTCCGGGCAATGCACAACAATCCCGATGGACGCGTCCATACCTGCCTTGACAGCTGCGGGTATGCGTTTGATCCCGGCCATCCCGAGAAGTTTGATGCCGTGCTCAACGAGACCGACATGGTACTGCTCGATATTAAGCATGCCGACCCGGTCGAGCATAAAAAGCTGACCGGTTGTGATCCCGCACGCATCCTGGCGTTTGGCGATGAGCTTGCACGTCGCAAGATCAAGGTCGTTATCCGTCACGTGGTGGTGCCGGGCATTACCGACACGGTGGAGGAGTGCGAGAAGCTCGGTCGCCTCATCGCTCCATGGCACAACGTGGTGGGCCTGGAAATGCTGCCGTATCACACGATGGGTGTCGTCAAGTACGAGCAACTGGGCATTCCCTATAAGCTCGAGGGCGTGCCCCAGATGGATACCGCGCGCATGCCCGAGCTGCGCAACGCTGTCATGACGGGCATGAAAAAGCGCCGCGCCGAACTCAAAAACGCCATCGGCTAGCGAGCCATTTTCGCTCTCCAAGGGCACTCATTGGGGACAGACTTAAATGAGCGCCCCCGGGCACCTAGTTGATTGCTAAAGAGCCCCGTCAAGGTGCGGTGGAATAGTTCTTGTTTTTAGGCCCATGTCGCCCAAACAGGAACCATTTCACCGCAACTTCGTTTTGGGTAGAGATGCGCGACAGAATCGTGCCATTTGGATAAATACGCTTGTGGTTTCTTTAAAGACACCTTAAACGCCGCTGAATATCTTTGGAAAGAAATGCCTGCTCGGTATCATGCTGCTCGTATATAAACGGTGGCAGTCAGGAGACCACGTGCGAAACATCGCATCGCGGGATGAGTATGTGCCGCAGCATAGCAGCAGATATGAGACGAAGGGCACGTCTTTGCGTGGCCTTGCCGACGCTCGCATTCGCGGGGCGAAGATTGCCGCCATAGGAATGTTAGCGTTAGCGGTCATTATCCTCGGAATTACCGCTAAAACCTACGCGTCGGAGCGAATGGCACATTCAGATGCGTCAACGGTACAGACGCAAAACAAAAAGGTCCCTGAATCTAAAGTCACCGCAAGTCAAACCCTGTCGACAGCGAACCTCAAGACGGGGCTTTCGAAGCCGGACTTTAACGATATTCCCTCAGGCGATACCGTGCAGACCTTCTCACTGGTTGATGACCAGATCCTCGCCCTGGAGGATGAGAACCTCGCCGCACTCCAGAATGCGCTTGACCAGGCGCAGGAGCTGGGCGATGCGGGCGTGGTGTTTTACGACCTGTCGAGCGGTAAGGGCGTGACGTATAACGCCGATGTCGAGGTGTATGGAGCGAGCAGCTACAAAGCGCTGTATGCGCTCTATATTTGCGAGACGTTGGTCGAATCGGGGCAGGTGCCGCTCGATGGGCCTTTAGCCACGTATGGTGGTTACAGCATGGGCTGGCAGACGGTGCGCGACCTTATCGAGAATGCCGTCGCCAACTCAGACAACGATTCGTTTATCGCGTTACGCGCGGCGTTTGACCATGATGGCTATGAGGATTGGATTGCCAATCTGGGTGTTGATGACGAAACGGCACTGAATCCGATGAGTGATTTTCCGACCTACTGCCCGCGCACTTCTGCGAGGTTATGGCGCGAGATGAGCGAGTATCTGAGCATGGATACCGAGACTTCACAGTGGTTGTCAGGCCTTTTGGCATCAACATCGCGCTCGTTTATTCGCGATGGCATTGCGGACGATCAGGTCT
>CALFDL010000148.1 GCA_937950415.1 uncultured Collinsella sp.
AAGACCGACGGCTGCCATCAGGGAATCGACCTTATGGTAGCCGCGGTCGTCACGCTCGGTATGAACCCCTAGATAGAGGTTGATCTTTGCCGGCGCGGAAAGGGTCAGGGACCAATCGGTCACCGCTAGTGCTCCTCGAGCTGATTGCCGAGCGGGGTAAAGATATGCTCGCCGCTCTCGGGGTCGAACAGCTCGACCTGACCGGTGAGGACATCGATATACTGGTAGGACTGACGCGACTTGCGGCCGCGACGCTCGTCAACCTCGACGATAAAGACTGCCGGATGGACGCTCTTGATGGTGCCCATGCGCTCGACGACGCGGGTGCGGCCCATGTTGGCCTTCACCTTAACGCGATCGCCCACCATATCGGTCAGCTTCTCGTGGATGTCGTCGACGTGATTGACTTCCATCTCTTCCATGAACAGGGCCTCCAGAAGGTGCAATTCAAAAAGGGGATAATACCCCTAAGATAGACAAAACTCTAATACTATAGCACCCTGTTACAAACACGCGCAAGTAGCTAATTTGGCTACTTACAGATTGTCGGTATCGAGGACGATGGTGAACGGACCGTCGTTGACCAAGTCGACTTTCATATCGGCGCCAAAGATGCCGTGCGCCACGTGTTCGACATCTTGGCGAACGAGCGTCAGGAAGTACTCGTAGAGCTCGTTGGCGACATCGGGGGCGCCTGCATCGGTAAACGATGGGCGGCGGCCGTGACGGCAATCGGCAAACAGCGTGAACTGCGACACCACGAGAACCTCGCCGTCGACATCGGCAAGCGCCAGGTTGGTCTTGCCGTTCTCGTCCTCGTTAATGCGCAAGCCCCGGAGCTTGCCCCACAGCTTATCGGCCTCGGCGCGCGTGTCGCCGTGGCCCACGCCCAGCAGCACCAGATAGCCGCGCCCAATTTTGCCCACGCACTCGCCGTCTACCGTCACGCCGGCGTTGAGCACGCGCTGCACCACCGCACGCACGGCCTACTCCTCGCCCGTCAGTTTGGCGGATAGGTGCTCGAGCGCATGGAATCGATGGCTGATGGCGTTCTTCTCGTCCGCCGTCAGCTCGGCCATGGTCTTGCCCGGCGTGTCGACCGGCAGGAACAGCGGGTCGTAGCCAAAGCCGTGATCGCCGCGGCCCTCGTGCGCGATAACGCCCTCGCAGGCGCCCTCGCCATAGGTGACCAAACCATCCGTATCGATGAGCGCGACGACGCTCATAAAGCGCGCAGTGCGGTCCTCGTCGGCCACGCCCTCCAGATTCGCGAGCAGCTTGGCATTGTTGGCGGCATCGTCGCCGTGAACGCCCGCGTAGCGCGCGCTATACACACCAGGCTCACCGTCCAGCGCGTCGACGACCAGGCCCGAATCGTCGGCAATGGCCATGAGCCCCGTCTCTTCGACGGCAGCCTGGGCCTTGATGATGGCGTTCTCCAAAAACGTCGTGCCGTTTTCCTCGGGGTCCTCAAATTCGCCCAGCTGGCCGAGCGCCACAAAGCGAACCTCGGGCATGACCTTGCCCAAAATGGCCTCGATCTCGGTGAGCTTATGGGCGTTGCCCGTTGCCACGAC
>CALFDL010000149.1 GCA_937950415.1 uncultured Collinsella sp.
ATCGGCGCCCACTACGCGCGCCGCTGGTTCCTGCCTACGCCGCTGCGTGCGGTGTTTGTCGTGGCCGGTTACATGGCATTTTTGCGCGCTGCTCTTCATGAGCTGGCGCAGCCGCGCCTGACCGTTCCTGTGCTCGACGCTTCGGCCATCGGCATTTCGTTCGTCAAACGTGATGTCGACACCGCGGGCCAGACGATGTTCCTGCTCAACGTGGGCGAGCTGCTCGAGGACTACACCCGCGCCATGAGCGAAAACGAGCTCATCAACTCGCTGCTCGACGTGCCCGACAAGGCACAAAAAGTGGTCGGCGACACCGAAGTGAGCGTTGCCGCTACCGAGCTCGAGCCCGGCGACTTGGTGGCCGTGCGCACCGGCATGTCCATCTGCATTGACGGAGTCGTCGAGCAGGGGAGCGCCATGGTCAACCAGGCGACCCTAACCGGCGAGCCGCTTGCCGTCGAGCGCAGCGCGGGCGACGATGTATTCGCCGGCACCGTCGTGGAAGACGGCAGTATCTTGGTGCGCGTGCGCGCCAACACGGCGCAGACCAAGCTGCGCTCGATTGTTTCGCTCGTGCAGACGGCCGACTCGCTCAAGTCCGAGGGTCAGTCGCACATGGAGGATCTCGCCAACAAGATCGTTCCGTGGAACTTCCTGCTTGCGGGCCTGGTCGCGCTCACCACGCGCAGTCTTATCAAGACCTCGGCGGCGTTGATGGTCGACTACTCGTGCGCGCTCAAGCTCACGGGTTCCGTTGCCGTCATGACTGCCATGAGCGATGCCGCCAAGATGGGCGTCATGGTCAAGGGCGCGAAGTACTTTGAGTCGTTTGCCAAGGCCGACACCATTGTGTTTGATAAGACCGGCACGCTTACCGAGGCGCAGCCGCGTCTTGCCTGTGTGCTCACCACCGATGGCTGGAGCGAGGACGAGGTTCTGCGCCTTTCCGCCTGCTTGGAGGAGCATTTTCCGCATCCGGTGGCACGCGCCGTGGTCAATGCGGCACGCGAGCGCGGGCTCGAGCATCGCGAGCGCCACGCCGCCGTCGAGTACATCGTGGCGCACGGCATTGCCTCGTCCATTGAAGGGCGTCGCGCCACCATCGGTTCCGCGCACTTTGTATTTGAGGATGAGGGCGCGCAGCTCGAGTCCGACATTAAGGAGCAAATCGAGTCCCAGATGCAGGGCCTGTCGCCGCTGTATCTGGCGGTCGACGGCACCGTTGTGGGCGTGCTCGGTATCGAGGACCCGCTTAAGCCCGGGGTCCGCGAGGCCATCGCCGACTTGCACGCGTTGGGCGTTAAGCACGTGGTCATGCTCACGGGCGACTCGGAGCGTACGGCCGAGCGCATTGCTCGCGAGGCAGGTGTCGACGAGTTTAAGGCCGAGCTGCTGCCCGAGGACAAGTACGCGTATGTGGAGCGCATTAAGAGCGAGGGGCGCCACGTTGCCATGGTGGGCGACGGCGTCAACGACTCACCGGCGCTGGGTCTGGCCGATGTGGGTCTGGCCATGGGCGGTGGAAGCGACATCGCCAAGGAGGTCGCCGATATCATCCTGACCGATACAGATCTGGCCGCAATCGTGCGCCTGCGCCGCATGAGTCAGGGGCTTATCGACCGTCTGACGAGTTCGTATTCCAAGGTGATGCTCACCAACTCGGCGCTGTTGGCATTGGGTATTACCGGCATGATCACTCCGCAGACGTCGTCACTGCTGCACAACGGCTCAACGATCGCCTACAGCCTGGGCAACGCAAAGGCTTACCTGCGTTAGCAGACGTGTTCGCCCACGTTATCTGGCCTGCGCCCAGACGGCATCGGTGTCGTCCGGACGCAGGCCTTTTGCATTTGACCATTTGCTAGCTTCTCTATATAGTGTTGCTAGCGGTGCTAGCATTTGAAGGGAGCGGGATCAACGTGGGTGCTGTTGGCGGCATGGCGCAGGTGAACGTTCGCGTGGATCGCCAGGTCAAGAACCGTGCCGAGGAGGCACTGCGGTTTTCGGGCGGGTCACTGCCCGAGCTCATCAAAAAGGTGGTGGCCAAGG
>CALFDL010000150.1 GCA_937950415.1 uncultured Collinsella sp.
ATCATTTTTGGCGGCGTGGTCTCGGGTCTGGGCGCTGCCATCGCACTTAAATCCGGCGCATCCACCGGCGGCACCGACTTTATCGCGCTGTGGGTCTCCAACCACACGGGCAAGACCATCTGGGGCGTCATCTTTGGTTTCAACTGCTTTATCCTGGCGATCTTTGGCTTTATGTTTGGCTGGGACAAGGCGGCGTATTCCATCGTGTTCCAGTTTATTTCGACCAAGACCATCGACAGTTTCTATCGTCGCTACGATCGCGTGACGCTGCAGATCACGACGCGCAAGGCAGACGAGGTCATGACCGCCTATGTTGACCATTTTCAGCATGGCGTTAGCTGTGCCGAGGTCATTGGCGGATATAGCCGCGAAAAGATGTATCTGCTGCACGCCGTTGTCTCGACCTACGAGAGCCAGGACATTATCAAGCTGGTGTGCGACGTTGATCCCGGCGCCGTGATCAATGTGTTCCACACGCTCAACTTTGTGGGCGGCTGGTGGGGTGGTCATGTCGACGAGCCCATGCCCACGGCCGTTCCCGATCCCGACAAGCCCGCACGCATGGCCAGCAGGCAGGCGCGCCTCAGCGAACAGGACAGCCTGCAGCAGGACGACGGCAAGTAGGGTATTGGCATTTTGCCGGTCCTGCGCAACCCATCCGAACGAGCCCCCCCGAAAGCCCCGTTGCTTTCGAGAGGCTCTCGTTTGCCCAGATAAAACCTACCAAAATGAAGCTGTCGCTTTTTGGTAGGGAGGGTGTATCGTTTTATCAATATGAGGTAACATGAAACTAGACGTTATATACGTATTAGTTATTTCGATATTTCGATAAGAGTGATCAGATATGCCCGCGCCCAAAAATGCACCGCTTTACCAGCAGATTTACGACGAAATCAAGGATGCGATCGAGAAAGGTGTTTATGCACCCAAGGAGCGTATTCCGTCCGAGCTTGAACTAGCCGAGCAGTACGAGGTGAGCCGTATTACGGTGCGCCGCGCTGTCGAGGAGCTGTGCTCCGATGGTTACCTGGTTAAGCAGCAGGGCCGCGGCACCTTTGTCTCCACGCCGCACATCAATCGCCAGTTTCACGCCTCGACGCTGCAGACGTTTACCGCGCTGTGTGCCGACAATGGCATGAAGGCCGGTG
>CALFDL010000151.1 GCA_937950415.1 uncultured Collinsella sp.
GCAGACAGGCACGGTCGCCCAGCTTGGCACGCAGCTCGGGGAGCTTGGCGTCAAAGTCGGCAACGTCAACTTCGCACAGACGTGCCTTGCCAAACTCGGCGGCGACGTCCTGCATCTCGCGCGGAACGGCGGCGTAGTCGTCGGTGGCTGCCACATGGTCGGCGCCGACCTTAACGAGTACGAGTGCATAGCCGTGATCCTCAAAGTTGAGCTCGAGCTTCTGAGTTTTAGGCTGAGCTTGGTCCTCAAAATCCATGTAGGCAAGGCCGCCCAGGCACACGGCAGCCTGGTCCATCAGGCCGCAGGGCTTGCCGTAGTAGTTGTTCTCGGTGCGCTGGCTCATCTGCGCAAGCGCGACAGGCTCAATAGCGGGCGCGCCCCAGAGGGTCTCCATGGCGCGGCCATATGCGGCCTCGACGGCAGCGGAGCTGGAAAGGCCGCCGCCCGAGGGGACGGAGCAGGTGAAGGCAAAGTCGAAGCCGTGGGGCTCAACGCCCAGGGCTGCAACCTCGTGGGCCATGCCGCGGACGAGACTCGCGGACGTGCCCTTCTCGGACTCTTGAACATCCAGCGTGTCGAGCGTGATCTCAAAGGTGGGGTAGCCCTCGTCGGCAACGCGGACCTTGTTGGTGTCGGTTGTCACGGCAATACCGTCGACGGCGACATCGAGCGAGCCGGCGATAACGTGGCCGCCCTCGTGGTCGGTATGGTTGCCGCTGATCTCGGAGCGGCCGGGCGCGTGCACATAGAGCACCTGGCGGTCGCCGATGGGGCCAAACTCCTCCTCAAACAGCTTGGTGAGCGTAGCGAGCGTCTTTTCGTCGGGGGCGGTCATGAGGGTCCTTTCCTTGGCGCGTACGGGTAAGTTTTGCGTCGTTATGAGTACGTTAACAATTTGAAGCGGCGTGAATTCAGCATTCACGATGCCGCACGTTAAGGGCTATGTTAACGTACTCATAACACAACGCTTATAACTTTTTGAGAATCTGGTAATCGGTCGAAATTCGACCGTGAACGGTAGTGCCGTATGGACTTATAGAGCAGAAGAGCTGCAGCTAGAAAAAGTAGAGTACGTTAACATGCGTCCGACGATAGCGGTCTTCCGCGCGGGCTCTATTCCTGCACGGGCCGGTATGTACGCTCTTTTGATCTCGCAAGGGTGAAGGTGATCCTGTGGCAAGGCGCCCGTCCAACGATACAGGTACGCGTCCGGTCTCCATGGCCGACGTCGCCCGCGCTGCTGGCGTTTCGCAGCAGACGGTCTCGCGCGTCGCCAACGGCCTGCCCAATGTGAACGAGCAGACGCGCCAGCGCGTACAGGCTGCCATGCAAGAGCTCGGCTTTCGCCCGAGCTATGCCGGCCGCTCCCTGCGCGACGGTCGCTACCATTCGGTCGGTCTATGCGTCAACGATGTCACCAAGTTTGGGAACCTGACAATGATCGACGGCATCGCCAGCGCCGCCCGCGAGCACGGCTGTGCCATCACGCTGGTCGAGATGTCCAAGACCGAGGAGTTTTCGCTTGCCGAGGCCACCCGCCGCATGGCGGCGCTGCCGGTCGATGGCATCATCATCGGCATGAGCCGTATGGCGCCCGACTTTGAGGCGTTTGATCCACTGCCGGGGATCGGCACGGTTATCGTCACCATGTATGCGCATCCGCGCGTGACCACGGTCGATTCCGACCATTACGGCTGCTCGCTATTGCTTATGGATCACCTGTTTGAGCTAGGGCACGAGCAGATTCGCTATATTGGCGGCCCGTCATTCTCGGTCGACGAGCAATTTCGTCGCGCCGGTTGGCAGGATGCACTCGAGCGTAAACACATCGAGCCGGCAGAGCCGCTCGAGGGCGACTGGTCTGCCAACAGCGGCTACGAGGCCGGCAGGTATCTGGCCGAGCACGACCGAACCATGACGGCGATCTATGCGGCAAACGACCAGATGGCAAATGGTGCCATCGCCGCGCTGCGCGATAGCGGTCTGCGCGTGCCCGAAGACGTAAGTGTGGTGGGTGTCGACGATTCGCTCGATGATTTTGTCGCACACAACGAGCTCACGACCGTGCGGTTCGATCTGCATCAGCGCGGACGCGAGGTGTTTGAGCATGCGGTTCCCGAGGCGGGTGCGGCGGGTAAGACCGTTGCGATCCGTATCCCCGGCCAGCTTATCGTTCGGCATCCCACAGCGGCTCCGCGCGCGTAGTTTGCGCAGGTCAACGGCGTGTTGCTGCGTTTGGATAACAAACGGTAAGGATGCCGGCAGATAGCTGTTGGGATGCGGCCGAGTGCTATGATAGACGGGTTCTTTTGTCTATCTAGGAGGCTTTGCCTGATGGAGATCACCAAGGATATCCGCTACGTTGGCGTCGACGATCACGACATTGACCTGTTTGAGGGCCAGTACGACGTGTCCGAGAACGGTATGGCATACAACAGCTACGTTATCTTGGGCGAAAAGATCGCTGTCGCCGATTCAGTCGACGGCGGTTTTGTTGACGAGTGGCTCGGCAACATCGAGGCCGTGCTCGACGGTCGTACGCCCGATTATCTGGTCGTTCACCACATGGAGCCCGATCACTCCGCTGGCATCGCCGCCTTTATGGAGCGTTATCCCCAGGCCCAGATCGTGGCCAGCATGGGCGCCTTCCGCATGATGGTCAACTACTTTGGCACCGACTACCCCGAGCGCAAGATGGTCGTCAAAGAGGGTGACGTGCTCGATCTGGGCGGCCACAGCCTAACGTTTGTCGGCGCTCCCAACGTGCACTGGCCCGAGGTGCTGTTCTCCTATGAGGCCACCGACAAGGTGCTCTTTAGCGCCGACGGCTTTGGCAAGTTCGGTGCCAACGACATCGAGGACCCGGAAGGCTGGGCCTGCGAGGCGCGCCGTTACTACTTTGGTATCGTCGGCAAGTTCGGCAAGTTCGTGCAGGCCGTGCTCAAGAAGGCCGCCGATCTGGACATTCAGATTATCTGCCCGCTCCACGGCCCCGTGCTGACCGAGAACCTGGGTTATTACCTCGACACCTACAACACCTGGTCGAGCTACCAGCCCGAGGACGAGGGCATCACCATTGCCTACGCGAGCGTCTACGGCCATCTGAAGGCTGCCGTTGAGGAGCTCGCATCTGCGCTTGAGGCTCGCGGCCAGAAGGTCTCCGTCTTTGACC
>CALFDL010000152.1 GCA_937950415.1 uncultured Collinsella sp.
CGCTTCGCTGCGAAACTGCGCGCGGGACGATATGTATAGGGCCCAGGCGAAAACGGGATCCATGCGCCCCCGCGAAGCGAGAATGTTTGAGCATGGAATGATATGTGTGAGAGGCGGGCGGGAGGGATACGAGCGCCCTAGGCCACGCCGCTGGAGCCGAAGCCTCCTTTACCTCGGTCGGTTTCGTCTAGTTCTTCTACTTCTACGAGATTGACCGTAGGGACTTCTTGGATGACGAGTTGGGCTATGCGGTCGCCTTTGTTGATTTGGATGTTGTTGGAGGGATCCAGGTTAATGAGGATAACCTTGAGTTCTCCTCGGTAGTGGGCGTCGATGAGGCCCGGCGTATTGACTATAGACAGGCCCTGCTTGATGGCCAAACCGCTTCGGGGCTGGACGAAGCCGGCGTAGCCATCGGGCAGGGCGATGGCCAGCCCCGTAGAGACCAGACGGCGTTCGAGGGGCTTCAGGACGCAGTCCTCGTTGGAGCGCAAATCCAAGCCGGCATCAGTGGGATGGGCGTATTTGGGAAGCTCGACGGTGGGGTCGAGACGCTTTATGTTGACGGTAATGTTGGACATGGAATCACCTTAGCTTGTCGAGCTCTTGCAGAAACTCATCGACGTCTTTGAAATCGCGGTAGACCGAGGCAAAGCGGATGTACGCCACCTTGTCGATCTTGGCCAAGCGCTTGAGCACCATGTCACCCAACTCATGGGACGTGACGGCCGTCAGTGTGCGAGAGCGCAGCTCGACCTCAATGTCGTCGATAATCTCATTGAGCTTCTTAGTGTCGATATCGCGCTTGATGGTGGCGCGCATCAAGCCGACGAGCAGCTTATTGCGATCGAACCGCTGCTTGGTTCCGTCTGACTTAATGACCTCGATTGGGTCTTCGCATCGCTCGAACGTTGTAAAGCGATAGTTACACGAGCAACATTCGCGACGGCGCTTAATGGTGTTATTTGACTCCTGCATACGAGAATCAACGACGCGGGTATGTGCCTTGCCGCATTTGGGACAGCGCATGGTACCTCCTCTTAAACGATAACAAGGGTACCATGCGCAGCGCGATAATGATTACGAACGAGCAGGAACCTTAAGATGCGCACCGGCGGCGAGCGAACCATGCTCCAGATGATTGACGTTACGGATCATGTCGGAAGTCTCTTGCGTGGAAAGGCCTTCGATTGGATATTCCTCGGCAAGCGACCAAAGAGAATCGCCAGTCTGAACGCGAATGGTCTCGTAAGTAATGTTGGAAACGGACTCGGCATACGCGGCGTGACGAGCGCTAAAGACCGAAGTAGCGAGGACAAAGAAGAGCGTAAGCGCAACGGCGACGGCGACAATCGTCGGAACCTTCAGGGCAACGCGGGCCGGCGCGACTACAGCCTGCTGATTGCGAGCAGGCTGTACGGTCAAAGGGTGAATGCCGGAGCGGCCACCCTGAACAACCGTAAAAGTGGGTTCTGCAGGCGTCTCGAGCTTAAGGGCGAGGTTTCCCTGGACCATATTCGTTGCGTTCATCATGTTCTCCTCTCGCGTGTTTTGCTGAGAACAGTTTTATCAAGCCGCGCGGACAAAAATGTCTAGCGCGAGAACGAATGTTCGGTTATTATTATCTTCGAACAGTTGTTCCTGTCAAGCAAAATTCGAACATTTGTTTGACATGGGTAGAGAGGATGCCCTGATGGCTCGCAAAATTACCAAGCGTCAGCAGCAAATTTACGACTTCATCAAGGAATATCAGCAGGAGAAGGGTTATCCGCCCAGCGTGCGCGAGATGGCTTCTGCCGTGGGCCTTTCCTCCCCCAGCACCGTGCACGCCCATCTATCTGCCCTGGAGGCGCGCGGGCTGCTCAAGCGCGATGCCACCAAGCCGCGTGCCCTGGAACTCTTTAACGAGGACGGTTCCTCTGTCTCAATTTCTAAATCTGACGAGCCCACCGCACCTCGCGGAACGGTCTCGCTACCGCTCGTTGGTCGCGTCGCGGCTGGGATTCCCATTCTGGCCGAGCAGAATATCGAAGACACTTTTACTATCCCGACCGAAATCGCCACCGATCAGGGTTCCTTTATCCTTGAGGTGCATGGGAGCTCAATGATCAATGTCGGCATCTTCAATGGCGATTACATCATCGTCCGTGAACAAAAGAGTGCCATGAACGGCGAAATTGTCGTGGCCATGATTGATGGTTCGGCGACCGTCAAGACGTTCTACAAGGAGCAGGGGCGTGTGCGCTTGCAGCCCGAGAACGACACCATGGAACCTATCTATGCAACGAATCCCGTTATCCTGGGCAAAGTCGTCGGCTTGATGCGCCGGTTCTCGTAATGCAAAAACGCATCACCATCTTTGACACCGTCCGCGGGTTTACGATGATTTCAATGGCAGGTTTTCACGCTTGCTATGATCTCGCCTACCTGTACGGCTGGGATATGCCCTGGTTTACCCAGTCAGCCTTTCAAGACATCTGGCGCGCCAGCATCAGCTGGGTATTTTTGTTTATCGCCGGTTGGATGTGCACCCTTTCGCGCAACAATGTCAAACGTGCCGCCAAATACGCCTTAGCAGCACTCGTTGTCTGGTTGGCAACAACACTTGTCTCAGTCGACGATTCGGTTAATTTTGGCATCATCTACTGCATGGCCGCATGCACCGGCATCGTGGCGTTGACCGATCCCGTCCTTAAGAAGATAACGGCGAGATGGGGCATGCCCCTATGCCTTATGTTGTTCGCAATCACCTGGAGCATCCCCAAAACGATATACCCTGTCCCCTACCTGGCGTGGCTGGGATTTCCGAGCCCTGGGTTTATCTCAGGTGATTACTACCCCATCATCCCGTTTATCTTTATGTATCTTGCAGGATACTTCGCCGCACACATAGCGCAGGGAATCGATAAGACCGTCCCTAGCTGGGCCTACGCCAACCCCCTGCCGGCGCTCGCCAGCCTTGGACGTCACGCTCTCCCCTTTTATCTGCTGCATCAGCCCATCATTCTGGGCATTTTGGAGCTCGTCTACTCGGTGCGATAACGCTCGAGCCGCGGTGCAATACGAGCCGGCAACTTCGCCACAATGCGAACGCCGTCCTCGAGATATTCCTCATGCAGAAGGGTTCCCTGCTCATGCACCAGCGTGATGAGAGCGCCCTCACGATACGGGATATCAGCGGAGAGCAACACATCGGTGGCAGCTGCCTCGCGAGCAATCCGGTCGACGAGATCGTCGAGCCCCTCGCCCGTTTGGGCCGAGAACAGAACGGCCTCCGGATAGCGACGACGGAAACTCAATCGATCGACGCTATCGAGAAGATCGATTTTATTGAATACGGTCAGCGTTAAACGCTCTCCGGCGCCGATCTCATCAAGCACGCGGTCGACAGCCTCCAGCTGCCGCTCATAGTCCTCGTCAGACGCATCTACGACTTTGAGAATTAGATCGGCACCCAAAACCTCGGACAGCGTCGATTTAAAGGCATCGACCAGACCATGGGGCAGCTTTTGAATAAAGCCGACGGTATCGGTAATCGTCATGCCGCGACCGCCGGGCAGGCGATACGAACGCGTCGTCGGGTCGAGCGTAGCAAACAGCTTGTCCTGCGAAAGTACCGTAGAGCCGGTCAGACGATTGAGTAACGTCGATTTACCGGCATTGGTATAACCGGCTAACGCGACGCGAAACGCCGGTGACTCAATGCGGCTCTTGGACTGGACATCGCGACGCTGTTCAACCTGCTTAAGCTCACGACGAAGCGCGGCAATCTTATTGCGAATGAGTCGACGGTCAACCTCGAGCTGGCTTTCACCCTGCCCAAAGCGCGAACCGATGCCGCCGCACGTCTGTTCCTTGGCGAGATGGCTCCACATGCCACGCAGGCGAGGCAACAAATATTGAAGCTGTGCCAGCTGTACCTGCAGGCGTCCCTCACGCGTCTGAGCATGCAGGCCAAAGATATCCAGGATCAGTGCAGTACGATCGATAATCTTTACCGGCTCGCCCACGGCTTTCTCCAAATAGGATTGCTGCGAGGGGGTCAGGTCGTCGTCAAAAATAACGACATCGGCATCCATGCGATGCACCAGGCCGCACAGCTCTTCAACCTTACCGGAACCGATAAACGATTTAGGATACGGCTTTACCAAACGCTGCGACAAGCGTGCCACGCACTGGGCACCAGCTGTGTGGGCAAGACGCTCCAGCTCATCAAGCGAGCGATCGAGCGGCCATGCATTGTCGCGCCACTCAACACCAACTAAAATGGCACGCTCGGGCTCGGGTGCCGTAGGAACAAGGGGGAAACGGGCCATTAGGCAGCCTCAATACAATGCAGGATGTCCTCAACGACCTCATCGATCGTAAACTTGTCCATATCGAACCACACGATGCGATCATCGCGTTTAAACCACGAAAGCTGGCGTTTGGCATAGCGACGCGAACGCATCTTGATGAGTTCGCGAGCCTCATCCATAGAAATCACGCCATTGAAAGCATCGATAATCTCTTTATAGCCAATTGCCTGCATCGACGTCAGGGCATCTCCCAACCCCTGGTCCATAAGACCGCGAACCTCATCGACAAGACCCTGTTCAAACATCAGATCGACGCGCAGGTTAATGCGCTCGTAGAGCACCTCGCGATTACGCGTCAGACCAAACCATAGGGCATGATAATGCTCGTGCGGAACACTAAACTGCGACTTTTGCTGCGCATAGGAGACGCCATCATCATGCATCTCGAGCGCACGAATCACACGGCGCACGTTATGGGGATGAATAACAGCAGCCGATTCTGGATCGCGCTCGGCAAGCAAGGCATGCAGTTCTTCCTCGCCAATACGCTCGGCAAGCTCCTGATAGCCCGCACGACGATCGTCCTCAAGTTCACCCGAGGGAAAGTCCATCTCATCGAGGGCGGCCTTGAGATACAGACCCGTACCTCCGCAAAAAACCGGCAGGCAACCCGAACCAAGGAGACGTTCAACATGCGCGCGAGCGTCGGCCTGATAAAGCGCAGCAGAATATGCCACACCCGGCTCTACAATGTCGACGAGACGCAGCGGCGCCGTGCACTCATCGGGCACCATCTTTGCGGTACCGATGTCCATGCCGCGATAGATTTGCATCGCATCGCACGACAGCACTTCGGACGAAAGACGAGCGGCCAAACGGTCGGCAACATCACTCTTACCAACCGCCGTCGGACCGACGATCGCAACGGCGGAAAGACCTGCCCCGGGAGAAACCATTAGCGCGGCTCGCCCACAACGGAGCCGGACAAATACCAGGTCTTGGCAACGTCAACGTCAACATCAACGATCTTACCAACAAGCTGATCGATGCTGTAACCCTCGGGGATAGGCGCATGCACGGTCTGATTCTTGGGACTCTTGCCCAGCAGGACCGCGTCGTTCTTTTTACTCGTTCCCTCAATGAGCGCCGGAACCACAGTATGAAGCTCACCCTGGTTATACTCGTGTGCCGTGGTCTCGATAACCTTAACCAGGCGGTTGAAACGCTCGAGAATAACCTCATGCGGCGTAGGATCGTCAATCTCGGCGGCCGGGGTACCGGCGCGCTTGGAATAGATGAAGGTATAGGCCTGAGCATAGCGGACCGTCTCGGCAAGTGAGAGCGTCTGCTCAAAGTCTTCTTCAGTCTCACCCGGGAAGCCAACGATAATGTCGGTCGAGAGCGCGATATCGGGCATGCGGTTGCGAATGCGATCGACCAGGCCCAGATAGTCCTCGCGTGTATAACGGCGATTCATCTCTTTGAGGATCCGCGTCGAACCTGACTGGACGGCCAGGTGCAGCTGCGGCATAACAGCAGGCGTCTCGGCCATGGCGTCGATGGTCTCGGGCAACAGGTCCTTGGGATGCGAAGACGTAAAGAAGATGCGCTCCACGCCCGTATCGCCCACGGCACGCAGCAGATCGGCAAAACGCGGCTTGCCAAACAGATCGCGACCATATGAGTTAACGTTTTGGCCCAGCAGCGTAATCTCACGCACGCCCTGGCGCACCAAACCGGTCACCTCGTCGACAATCTCCTCAAAGGGGCGGCTCTTTTCGCGACCGCGCACGTACGGCACGATGCAATAGGTGCAGAAATTATTGCAGCCCGTCATGATGGGCACCCAGGCGTGATACTGAGTCTCGCGATGCCACGGCATGCTCATGGCATCCGTATCCTCATGCTCATTGGTGCGGATATGACGCTTACCATCAAGGAACGCCTCGGCAATGAGCTCGGCCACATGTGCAATGGAATGCGTGCCAAAGATGACATTGACGTTATCGACGTTGGTGAGCAGGCCCTCGCCATCGCGCTGCGCGATGCAACCACCAACGGCAACCACACGCTTGCCCGAAGGCGAAGGCGGCAGGCTTTTACAGGAATTGCACTGGCCGTACAGGCGAGTATCGGCGGCCTCGCGCACGCAGCATGTCATGAAGACAACAATATCGGCATGCTCGGGATCGAGCGCCATGAGGCAACCATACGAATCGAGCAGACCGCTCACGCGCTCGGAGTCGTGCTGATTCATCTGGCAGCCAAAGGTGCGGATAAAGTAGGTTTTACCGGCAAGAATATCGCGTACGGAACGCTGGTCCATGTGCATAAGTCCTAACGATGGAGAGGGGGGGGGCGAATCGAGGCAAGCAGAAGCTATGCCACAGGCTTAACATCATCCATGACGACGTTATCCATAGCAGCTCGATTGATCTGGTGAACGTAGATAGAAAGGCGGATGGCCGTGCGCGACTCCCCGTTAATGAGGATGTCGGAGAACACGGGCGCGCAGGAAATATCAAACCCAGTTGGAATCAAAAAACCGCGCGCGATAGCAACGGCCTTAATGGCCTGGTTGACGGCACCGGCGCCGACACACTGGATGTTGACGGGCACACCATCCTTGACCATGCCGGCGATGGCGCCGGCAACGGACGCGGGCGATGATTTGCTTGATACCTTCAGGCAATCCATGAAGAAACTCCTGCATTTAAAAGTACGTTTTAACTGCAATAACTGTATCGTACCGAGTGGACTCGGTAAAGGCACTATTCCTCTTTGGCAAGATCAAAGGTCACGGTGATTCGATCACGCGAAACACGGATCTTTGGGTCGCCGCAAAGGTTGAGATAGTACCGGGCGGCAAGGTCATTAAAGTCACGCTCCACAGCACGCGAAAACTGTGCCATGTCATCCTTGGCAATACGTAGCCCGCGACGATCCTTTGCAAGATCGACAGGAGCCGGCGCATGCGAGGACGAATCACGCTCGCGCAGCAGACGCGCGGTCACACCGCGAACGGGCTTAATCTGCCCTGCCAAAATGCGATGGGCCGTGCGCTCGGACATCTCAAGACCCAAACCCGAACAGATACGGATAAAGTCCTCGGCATCAGAGGCAAGGCCTAAACGATCGACAACCGGAAGCTCGCTCTCGTCATCAATGAACAGGAGACGCGACGTATCGAGCCGACTTGACGCTTGAGCATAAAGGGTCGCGGCAATCTCAGACGGAGAACCAAGATAGACATCGCAACCACGCAACTCCTCGAGCGCAAACTCACAAGCAGCGCGAATAATATTATGCGGACCGCGAGCACAGACATAACGTCCATCCTCATCCTTGACGGCCTGGGGCCAGCTGGACTGATCGGCACGCTCGCTGAGGCGGTCGGCCGCAACGCTCACCTTGAAGGCTGAACCAAGATCGACGCCGGACGTGACCACACGGGCCTCGTCGGTGTTCTGCTTGATCGAAAACAATGCCATGCCACGACCGTGAACGCCCCAACGGTCCATCTTCATGCTCTCGAGCTTGGAGGTAACGCGGGCATCAAAGATTCGCTCTTGCATATCCTGCGGAACGCCAGAACCGTTATCCAGAAAGACAAGCGTGCGGACGCCATCTTCCTTGGTCGTGGCGAGATAGACCTTGTCGGCGCCGGCATCGCGAGCATTACGGAGCATTTCGATGACGATGTCCTCGACATGCTGAATGTCGTGCTTAGCCTGGCGCCGCTCGGCCTCCGAAACGCGGAGGCGGACATACCCCTCGCCAAGGTTCTCCTCGACGCAAAGGTTGCCCTCCCCCGACATCGACGCGATAAATGAGATGAGCTCGTTCGCGTCGCTCATGTTATTTAGCGATATCGACAGCGCGGCTCTCGCGAATCACGACGACGCGCACCTGACCGGGATACTCCATCTCTTCCTCGATCTGATGGGCGATATCGTGAGCCAGAACCGTGGACTGGGCATCGGAAATCTTGTCCGGCTGGACCATGACGTGGACCTCGCGACCGGCCTGCATGGCATAGGTACGTTCGACGCCGTCATGAGAGTTGGCGATCTCCTCGAGCTTCTCAAGACGCTTGATGTAGTTCTCGGCAGACTCGCGACGGGCACCGGGGCGAGAGGCAGAGACAGCATCGGCGGCCTGCACCAGGACATCGAGCACCGTGTTGGGGTCGACATCGGCATGGTGAGCCTCAATAGCGTGGACGATAACGGGCTTCTCGCCATAACGGCGGGCAAGCTCGGCGCCGATGACGGCATGCGGGCCCTCGACGTCGTGGTCGATTGCCTTGCCCAGGTCATGAAGCAGGCCGGCGCGCTTGGCGGTCACAACGTCCAGGCCAAGCTCGGAAGCCATCACGCCGCACAGATCAGAGACCTCGAGGGAATGCTGAAGCACGTTCTGACCAAACGAGGTACGGTAGCGCAGGGCACCAAGGGTCTTGACGATCTCGGGGTGCAGGTCGTGGATGCCGGTATCGAAGGCAGCCTGCTCGCCAGCCTCGCGCACGCGCTGCTGAACCAGGTCGGCGGCCTTGTGATACATCTCCTCGATACGGGCAGGGTGAATGCGGCCGTCGGCGATGAGGTTCTCGAGGGCGACACGGGCGGTCTCACGACGGACCGGGTCGAAGCTCGAAAGAACGACGGTCTCGGGCGTGTCGTCGATCACGAGGTTGACGCCGGAAACCTGCTCGAAGGTCCGGATGTTGCGACCCTCGCGACCGATGATACGGCCTTTGAGGTCATCAGAGGGAATGTGCACGGAGGTAACGGTGACCTCGGCAGTGTGGTCGGCAGCGCAGCGCTGAATCGCCAGAGACAGAATCTCCTGGGCGGTCTTGTGGCACTCGGCGCGAACCTGCTGCTCGGACTCGCGAATGATCGTGGCGGCCTCGTGGGTGACCTCGCCGCGAACCTTATCGAGGAGCTCCTTGTGGGCGTCCTCGCGGGTAAGGTCGGCGATACGCTCGAGCTCGGAGGTCTGCTTTGCGCAGAGCTCCTCGAGCTCACGGGAGCGCTTCTCGACCTGACCGGCCTGGCTGGACAGCTGATGCTCGCGCTTGTCGAGAGCGTCGTTGCGGCGATCAAGGGATTCCTCGCGCTGCATCACGCGGTTCTCGAGCGTACGAATCTCGTTCTTACGCTGCTTGTCCTCGGCCTCAGCGGCCTGCTTGTTCTTGATGATCTCCTCTTTAGCCTCGAGCAGAGCCTCTTTTTTGAGGGTCTCGGCCTGACGCTTAGCATCACCGATCAGGGACTCAGCCTGTGCGTGTGCCGACTGGATTATTTCGTCGGCCTCGTGAAGACTACCCTGCTTGGCGGTGCGCATGTAGGCAATGGCGGCGATGGCACCCAAAACGATGCCAACGAGCGCTGCGATGATAGGCATGCTCACTCCTTTTTATGGATTCGTTACACAACAAAGCGAACCGTCCTTACGAACGGCTCGCGACATTTGAGTAATATGGGCGCAGCTTATGCGGGTCGGATACAGATAAACATATAAACAAACTCATCACAGATGAGCACATATCACAAAGCAAATGACAGTGTTTATCGTACGTTGAACCACAACAACTGTCAAATAAATGGCCCCAGCACGGCGGCTAAAACGCGGTGAACGGCGGGGCCACAAAACGCATACGCCTAAAGTGCACATTCCTCGCATTCGGCATCGAGACGTGCCTTAACGGCATCGGCGGCGATGTGATACGAGAAGCCCTTGCCCATCAAAAACCGAACCAGTTTTTCGAATCCGCGCGTCTCTGGAACACGCCGCTTGGCGAGCAGGGCTGACGCACGCGCCAAATCGTCTTCGACGGCAAAATAATCCTCGGGATAACCGGGAATGTCATCGAGCACAACATGACGTCGCTTGAGCTCGGTCTCGATTTTGCGCTGTCCCCAACCGCGCCGCTTGCGTTCCTCGATAAAGTACGAGCAAAAGCGGTTCTCGTCTAAAAAGCGATACTCGGTGGCGCGCTCGACGGCGAAATCAATCGCGGGCTGGCGAAAGCCGTAGCGAGCCAACTTGTCACGGACCTCACCCGTCGCATGGTCGCGGCGCGATAACATCTCGGTCACCATGGTAAGTGCACATTTACGCTCGATGAGCTGCACCGCCTCACGAAAGTTGTCCCAATCACAGGGAAGATCGGGGCGATTTTTGACATACAGGCGCGCGACCCGCACGGGAATCCAAATGGACCGCTCAAAACCGCCCTCAAGCTCACAATCGATATGTGCGCAAGGCTTTTTGGACGCATACCCGCTCGAGAACGAGGAGGCCGCCTTCTTATCGGGAAAGACGACCGTGGCCTCAGTCACCGTATACGACATGAGCGTAACCGCTACTCGTCGTCATCATCGAGCATGGCGGAACCATCGATGGCGTAAAGCTCGTCAAACTCCTCAGGCGCAGGCTGATCGGTCAGCTCGACCTCGGACGGAGCATCGTCATCAAACTCAAGCCCGCAGGCAAGGCGGACCTTATGCTCAATCTCGTCGGCGCAATCGGGGTGTTCGCGCAGGAACGCCTTGGCGGCCTCGCGACCGTTGCCGAGCTTGTCCTCGCCATAGGCAAACCAGGAGCCCATCTTCTTGCAGATGCCGCACTCGACAGCCATGTCCAGAATCGAGCCCTCCTTAGAGATGCCCGTACCGTACATGATGTCGAACTCAGCAGAACGGAACGGAGCTGCCACCTTGTTCTTAACGACCTTGGCGCGCACGCGGTTACCGATAACCTCGTCCTTAAGCTTAATGCTGTCGATGCGGCGAATGTCGATACGCACCGAAGAGAAGAACTTAAGGGCGCGGCCGCCCGTCGTGGTCTCGGGGTTGCCGAACATGACGCCGATCTTCTCTCGCAGCTGGTTAATGAAGATGCATGTCGTGTTGGACTTGGACAGCGAGCCGGCGAGCTTGCGGAGCGCCTGGCTCATCAGGCGAGCCTGAAGACCGACCGTAGTGTCGCCGATTTCTCCCTCGATCTCGGCACGCGGGGTCAGCGCGGCGACGGAGTCGACGACGATGGCATCGATGGCGCCGGAACGCACGAGCATGTCAACAATCTCGAGCGCCTGCTCACCCGTATCAGGCTGGGAAATCAGTACCTCGTCGATATCCACGCCAATGCGCGCGGCATACGTGGGATCGAGCGCGTGCTCGGCATCGATAAATGCCACCACGCCACCCATTGCCTGGGCTTCGGCCAGGATCTCGAGCGAAAGCGTCGTCTTACCGGAGGACTCAGGACCGTAAATCTCGACGATACGGCCGCGCGGCACACCGCCGATACCCAGAGCGGCATCGAGTGCCAGAGCGCCCGTGGGGATGGCCTCAACCTCAAGCTCGGGGCCGCCGTCACCATACCTCATGATGGAGCCTTGACCGAACTTCTTCTCGATCTCGGCCTTGGTGGTGGCGATCATCTCATCGCGCTCTTTACCCGTCGTGCGAGCATGAACGGTACGTACGGGACCTGAATTCTTGGCCATGAATAGCCCTCCTCTTAACAACCTGCATCGATAATAAACGAACGGCTGTTCGTGGTCAACCGTTCAGGCCAATCATATGCAGGCAGTCTTTCCAAAACCCAACCAAACGCCGACCAAACACTGACCAAATGCTTGACCACAAAGGGGCAAATAAGAACAAGAAAGGCAAAAATACACCTATGACCAGCGCAAACGCAAAATTCGTCAGGGGTCCCTATCTCCACAATTAAGGGGCCCGAAGGCCCCTTAAAACACGTCTATTCCATAGAGTTGAGCACAAGGGCAATGCGTCCCAATGCCTCCGCGACCGCATGGGCACGAACACACGAACGGTCGCCCTCATAGTGGCAGCGCACAGAGTCCACGACCGGCACTTCCCCATCAGCCGCGCGATACGCCCAGCCAATATAGAAAGTGCCAGCCGGATCGTCCTCAGTGCCGCCGCCGGGGCCGGCATAACCCGTTGCGCTCACTGCAATATCGCTCTGGTACAGCTCCAGCGAACCCGCCGCCATCTCGCGCGCGGTCTGATGCGACACCGCGGTATAGCGGTCGAGCGTCTCCTGATCAACACCCAAAACGCGATGCTTGATCTCATCGCAGTAGGTCACCGCACCGCCACGCAGCACCACCGAGGCGCCCGGGATATCGGCAATCGTCGAGGCGATCATACCTGCTGTCAGCGACTCAGCCGTCGAAACCGTCACACCCCGAGCGCTCGCGCGCTCGACGATATCGCGCGCCAGCTCCTCGTTATGTGCGGAAATCTGCTCAAAAGAGTCCGTCATACCCACCAGGACCTAGACCGAAAAGACGATCTTGCGGCAGTTCCAGAAGTACTGGGCGCCCGAGATAACGGTCAAGACAACGGCAACGGCATACAGAAAGCGCGACACCGAGTAGATGCCGAGCGTCAGCGCCACCGGGCCAAGGTGCAAGCCGGCCATAGCAAAAACGCACAGGTAACCGCAGATGGAGACCATCGTGGTCGCCGTCTTGTACTTGCCGAGCTTATCGGCCGCAACGACCACACCGGCCGCACTCGCGACCATGCGAAGGGCGCTCACCAGAAGCTCACGGAACAGGATAATGAACACGGACCACACGGTCACCGCGCCAAAATCCAAGAACAGCAGCAGGGCCGAAAACACGAGCAGCTTATCGGCGATGGGGTCCAAGAATTTACCGAAGTCGGTGATCTCGTTGCGCGAACGCGCCAGATAACCGTCGACCTTATCGGTGCACGACAGGATCACATACAGAATGAAGGCAGCGGCGGCGAGCGGGCCGTCGAAGGTGCTCCAATCTGTACCGGCAACACTCGTGTGAGAAAGCGCCGACACGATCATGAACACCGGGATAAAGACGATGCGAACGCACGTCACGATGTTGGCGGGCGTCCAAACACTCGTCAGTTCCTTATTGCTCTCGTTTGCCACGATGCTCTCCTACTCCACAACATGGCCGATAAGCTCATAGCAGAAGCTATCGGTAAACTCGACCGTCAGAATATCGCCCACGGACGCCTCGCTGGCGTCCAAGTGCACCGCGCCATCGGAATCGGGCGCCTGGAACCAGGCATGGCCGATCAGCTCGGCGCCGTCCTCGGTTTCTTCGATACCGTCGACGATCACCTGGGCGCGCTCGCCCACATGTGCGGCGGTGGCGGCAAAACCGAGCGACTCGGCCAGGTCCATGGCCTCCTGGGCGCGCTCGAGCTTGACCTCCTCATCGACCTGACCCTCCATCTTAGCGGCCAGGCTGCCCTCCTCCTGCGAGTAGGCAAAGACGCTCGTGTAGTCAAAGCCGACGGTGTCCATAAAGTCGATAAGATCACGAAACTCGTCGTCGGTCTCGGTCGGGAAGCCGACCATGGCCGTGGAACGGATCACGATGCCGGGGATACGCTCACGCAGATCGCGGAACAGGTCCTCGAGCTCCTGGCGCGAACCGGAGCGACGCATAGCCTTGAGGATGCGCGCGTCGCAGTGCTGCACGGGGATATCGATATAAGGCAGCACCTCGGGCGTATCGCGAATCGTATCGATAAGCTCGTCGGTCATGCCCTCGGGCTGCAGATAGAGCACGCGGACCCAGACGTTGTGCGGGCGCACGGACTCGGCGACGGCATGCAGCAGCTGCGCCAGATTGCGCGGCGAGCCATCGGTGACGTCTTCGTCGGCAAAGTCGGTGCCCCAAATACCCGTGTCCTGTCCGATCAGCACGATCTCACGCACACCGCCGGCAACCAGGTCGCGTACCTCGGAGATAATGCTCTCGGCATTGCGCGAGTGATAACGACCGCGGATATACGGGATCATGCAGAAGCTGCAGAAGCGGTTGCAACCATCGGAAATCTTGACGTAAGCAACGGCGCCCTCGACAGTGCGCTTGACTTGCGGAATATAGGCAGCGATCTCACGCTCGACACCCAGCACGCCATCGATGACCGCCACGATGCCGTCCTCCTCGTCGGCCTTCACAAAGGCAGCGACCTCGGGCAGCTCGTCAGGCAGGTCGTCGCCATAGCGCGACGGCACACAGCCGCACATGACGATGGGGCAAGAACGAACGCCGTCCTGAACCTCGTTGGCGAGCTCGAGCGTGGTCTCGATGCTCTCGGACGTTGCGGAGGCGAGGAACGAGCATGTATTGACGATGGCGATATCGGCATCCTGTGGGTCGAATGCCTCCTCGTAGCCCGCGGCGGTCAAAAGAGAACGCATGCGGTCGGTGTCAACCTCGTTCTTAGCGCACCCGAGGGTGATGTAGAGCACGGAGCCCAACGGTGTATCCATGTTGGAGAGCGGTCCTTTCGATTGATATTAGCGGTAGTTGGTGAACTGCAGCGGCTGGCCGTAGTCCTGGTCGCGCAGGAACTGGATAACGGTCTGCAACGCGTCCTTCGAAGCAGAGGAAACACGCAGTTTGTCGGCCTCGATGGTCACCTTGACCTTGAGCTTTTGGTCCTTGATGTCCTTATTGATCTTCTTGGCGGTCGCCTGGTCGATACCCTCGACGATATGGCCGAGCACGCGCACGGTGCCGCCCGATGCCGCCTGCGGAGCATCCCACGAGACAGCCTTGAGGTCGATGCCGCGCTTGATGAGCTTGGAGCTCAGCACGTCGACAATCTGCTTGGAGACAAAGTCGGCCGGGGCGTTGATCGTAAAGAGCTTGTCGCCCTTCGAAAGCTCGATCGTGGCGCCGGAATCCTTCAGGTCATAGCGCTGGGAAATCTCGCGCGTGGTCTGCTGGAAGGCGTTGTCGACCTCTTGCATGTTGACCTCGGACACGACGTCGAAGCTGGAATCTTTAGCCATGATGTTTCCTTTCGCGTACGAGCGGCTTAGTAGCTATCGTACGAATAGTCGGTAGAATCGGTGGGCGCCTGGCCGTCAGTTGCGGTATCGGCGCCATCCGTGGACTGGGCATCGGTACCGTCGGTGGTATCGGTACCATCGGTGGTGTCGGTACCATCAGAACTTTCACCATTCTCGGAATCAGTCGTCTCCTTCTTGGGAACGGTGATCGTCACGCGCGCCACGCCCGAGGTCTTGGTATCGTAACGGACCTTTTCGCCGTTCTTGGTAACGGTGACATCGGAAGGCTTAGACGTGGTGATCTCGATCGAGGACTCGGGCGTGTACTCCTGCTCAAAGGGGCCAGTCGCCTGAGCGCCATAGACCGACTTGCCGTCGACCTTGACCTCAATCCACGCGGTCTTTCCCTTGGCAACGGAGACCTTAACCTTTGTGACCTCGTTCTCTTCCTTCTTGGCCGTCGTCTTGGCGGCGTCCGAATCAGTCGACTCATCCGTCGCCTCATCGGTGTCTTCGTCCTCGTCGACCGTTTCGGTCTTCTTAGAAGACTTCTTGGTCGTCGTCTTGGTAGCAGCGGGCGTCTCGGGCGTGGTCTCGGGCGCCGAAGATGCGCAGCCGCGCAGAAGCACCACGATGAGCACGATCAGCAGCAACGCCACGGCACCGATACCGGCGTAGACGATACGCGGATCGAGCCCGTTGTTTTGAGGAGCACGGGAACCGCCGCGTCCACGACTGGAACTGCTGCGGCCGCCTCCCTGAGGCATACGGCCACGATTGCTATCGGAACGGCCGCAATAGCCACCCTGGCCCTGAAGGCTGCGCTGACCCGAGCGGGGCGCAAGTTCACCGCGGCCTTGATAGCCACGCTGGCCCGAACGCGGAGCCGAAGAGCGCTGACCATACGGCTGTGATTGAGAGCGAAGACGCGGCGTCACCTGCGTGGTATCGGCGTCCGCATAGCCGCCGCGAGCACGTCCGGTGGAGATACCACGGTGACCGCGATCGGAATAGCCGCCGTCCCCGTAGCCGGCACGAGGGTCACGCGCCACGCCGCGGGCAGCGGGAAGTGCACGGTCCTCGGGCATCGGCGTACTGCGGAACCGGTCACGCTGCGAGCGAATCTCCTCGCCCGAACCCGTCTCGGTAATATAACCGGCCTGCTGAGGACGCTGTCCATAGCGAGTCGAACGACCGCCCTGAACCATCAGGAAGCGCCCGTTATCGACAGAGGAACGCAAATTGACGTAGCCGGCGGCGTCCTGGAAACGACCGCCCTGCTGCGACGTCTCGCGTTCGTATGCCATCAGTTCGTCAAAGTAGGCATTGACGACCTCGCGCGGATTGAGGCCCAAAAAACGAGCATAGCTCGAAATCATGCCCTGCGCATAGCCGCGCGGCGGCATCGAAGCAAAGTTACCGGTCTCGAAAAACTCGATGATCTGCGGCCTGATTTTGATGGTGTTGGCGACCTGCTGAATGGAAAGGCCCATTCGGCGACGCTGCTCGAGCAGCATGTCACCAAAGCGTGCAGCCATCAGAATCCTCCAAACTCACGATCTTCACGTGCCATCTCGGCGTCGACAGATTCCAGCGCGGCAAGCCCCTCCTCGTCCAACAGGACCTCGCGCGGCTTGGAACCGTCGGGCGGGCCGACGACACCCTTTTCTTCCAGCATGTCCATAATACGCCCGGCACGCGCATAGCCAACCTTCAGGCGGCGTTGCAGGCCAGATGTGGAGCCCAGCTGCGATTCCACCACAATATGGGCGGCTTCCCAAATGAGCGGATCATCGTCTTGCGGCTCGGCGACTCCGGTGCGGACAATGCCGCCGCCACCAGCCATGGACATGGAAGCGGGCGCCACGGCGGACAGAATCTCCTCGTGGTAGTCGGGCTCGCTCTGCGACTTGACGAACTCGACAATCTCGTTGATTTCATCGTCCGAGACAAAGCAGCCCTGGATACGGCGGGGCTTGCCCCAGTCGACCTTGGAGAACAGCATGTCGCCCAAACCGGTGAGCTTCTCGGCACCCATCTGGTCGATGATGACGCGCGAGTCGATGCCCGTGGCGACGTTAAAGGCGATGCGGTTGGTGATGTTGGCCTTGATAAGGCCCGTCACCACGTTGGAGCTGGGGCGCTGCGTGGCAACGATAAGGTGAATACCGGCGGCACGGCCCAGCTGTGCAATACGCACGATCGAGGCCTCGACATCCTTACCGGCGACCATCATCAGGTCAGAGAGCTCGTCAATGATAATGACCAGGTAGGGCATCTTTTGCGGCGGGTTGTCGTAATGCTCAAACTCGCCGGCGGCCTGCTTTTCGTTATAGGTCGAAATCTTACGGACGTTGAGACGCTCGAAGACCTTCAGGCGGCGCTCCATTTCGGACACGGCCCACTGCAGGGCGCTCGCGGCCTGCTTGGGCTCGGTCACCACGGGCACATAGAGATGCGGCAGACCGTTATAGCCCGCAAGCTCGACGCGCTTGGGGTCGACCATGATCAGGCGAACGTCCTCGGGAAGGGCGCGCATGAGCAAGGTCGTGATGATGGAATTGATCATCACCGACTTACCAGAACCGGTCGTACCGGCGATCAACAGGTGAGGCATCTTGGCGAGGTCGGCGACAACCGGCGTGCCCTCGGCGTCGCGGCCGATGGCGAGCTCGAGCGGACCGCCCTTCACATAGGGCAGCACGTCGCCCAGATTGACGTTCTGGCGCTTGCGGTTGGGAATCTCGATGCCCACGAGCGAGGTGCCGGGGATCGGGGCAAAGATACGCACCGACTGGGCAGCGAGCGAAAGCGCGATATCGTCCTCGAGGCTCGAGATTTTGCTCACACGCTCGCCCTCACCGGGCTGCAGTTTGAAGGTCGTCACCGTGGGGCCGGCGATCCAGCCGACCACGCGGGCACTGCGGCCAAACTCAAG
Source organism: uncultured Collinsella sp. (assembly GCA_937950415.1). Lineage (GTDB taxonomy): Bacteria > Actinomycetota > Coriobacteriia > Coriobacteriales > Coriobacteriaceae > Collinsella. The sequence continues at coordinate 18,079 of CALFDL010000152.1, forward strand.
CAAGGTGGATTGCAGTGACTCAGCGGTCTGCTCCAGCTCCTTGTCCGAAGACGCGGCGGAAGCCGACTGCGGGTTGGCATGCAGGATTTCGAGCGGCGGAAGCTTGAGGCCGTCCTCTTCTTCGCCCTCGTTATCTGCGGCGCCGCCGTCCGCTCCCCCATCGCTAGCCGCAGCCGATTCGACGGCACTCAAGGCAGGCACATCGGCAACCTTGGGATGTTTGAGGAAGTCGGGAATCTGAGGTGCTGCCGAGACAGGATTCACGGCAAACGGCGGCTCGGACTCGTCGATCTTATCGGGGTCGTCTTCCATCGAAAGCTGGCCGGTTACCTGACCGCGCTTTGCATGGCGACGCGGCAGCAAAGTTGTCTTTGCGGTCTCAATCGGAGCCTCGTCGTCCTCGTCATCGCCCTCGGTGAGCTCAATCTCGCTATCGGACCAAGACGGGTCGGGCTCGCTCGTGTTGAGCTTGGGCGTGGCCTTGCCCTTCTTGGCATGGCGACGCGGCAGCAGCGTGGTCTTAGCGCGCTCGGCCTCCACGGCCTCGGACACGTCGACAAACGGGTCATCGTCCTCGTCGTCATCGTCCAAAACCGGGTCCACATCGTTGTCCATGACCGTGGTCACGGCAGCATCGGAGCCCTTTTGACGAAGAATGCTCAGGTGCGGACGGGCAACGCCGGGCACCGACAGGGCTTCGTCATCACCCCAAGGGCTGGCGTTGACATCGGCACGACGGCGTTCGGCAAAATCTGCCGCACGATCGCGGGCAGAGCGCAGCACACCGCCCACCGAAAATCCAATGATAACCAGGCCCACGACGACAAGCCCCAGCAAGACAACCATGGCGATAGGTTTACCCAGAGCGTTTTGCAAGGCACTTGCGATAAAGGCGCCAATGTAGCCACCCGACACGGAAAGGTTCTGCGGCGTAAACATAAGGTCGCACGAATCGCTCGTGCCCGGCACCATCAGCGAAAGAATGGAGACGACAGCGATAAAGACCACGGCGCCGCCCGCAACAGAGCGCACGTTGAGCGGCGAGTCCTCACCCAAAAAGAGCGTGGCGGCAAACAGCAAGATGACGATCGGCAGCACGTAGGCGCCCAGGCCAAAGCCCAGGTGATAGAACCCGGCAACAGCAGCCGTCACGGGCGCAGTTGCCGGTGAGATAACGGCAATGAAGGACGCGATCGCCAAAACGGCAATGACCACGCCGGCGATATCGCGATTGGCCGAAGGCTCGACCAAGGGCTCAAAATCGTCGAAGTCTGCCTCATGGCCCTTATTGGCACGCAGATGGGAACCGGCACCCTTAGCAGATGCCGGTTGGTTGTTGGCTTTATTGCCTTTGGCGTTTTGTGCAGATCCGCGCGCCAAACTAAACCTCCATGACGACCGGGATGATCATCGGACGGGTACGCGTACGGCTCCAAATGAAGTTGGAGAGCGAATCGCGCACGGCCTTGCGAATGGCATCGGAACCGCTGCTCGTAAAGCTGAACTTGCCCTTCTCGATCGTCTTCATAATGGACGCGGAGGCATCCTCGGAGAACTGGTCGTCGATGGCAAACGAGACGCCGCGACCCGAGAACTCGATAGCCTCGATCTTCTTGTGCTTGAGCGAGACGATAGCAACGGCCGTGACCATACCGTCATTGGCGAGCTTCTGGCGATCGCGCAGGACGATGGGGTCGGTATCGCCGATACGCAGGCCGTCGACGTAGACGACGCCGGACTCGACGGGCGTACCGCGCTTAACGATACCGCCGCGCATCTCGAGCGTGTCACCGTTATCGAGGATAAAGATATGATCCTCCTTGAGACCCATCTTACGGGCCAGCTGGGCATGGGCGCGCAGATGCACGGCCTCACCGTGAACCGGCATAAAGTAGGTGGGCTTGGCCATGGCCATCAGGAGCTTGAGCTCCTCCTGGCTACCGTGACCGGAAACGTGAACGAGAGCGCGGTTCTTATCCCACACGTCGCAGCCGAGCTTGGCCAGGCTGTTGACGACCTGCTGGACGGCTTTCTCATTGCCGGGAACAGGAGTTGCCGAGAGGATAACGGTATCGCCCTCGTGGATGGAGAGCGTCTTGTGCTCGCCATTGGCCATGCGGGACAGGGCCGACAGCGGCTCGCCCTGCGAACCAGTGCACATGACGACGATCTTGTCGTCAGGCAGGTTATCGATATCGAAGGCATCGATAATATCGGCATCGTCGATGTTGAGGTAGCCCAGCTCGCGCGCGACGCGGGTGTTGGTGAGCATGGAGCGACCGGTCACAACGACCTTACGGCCGCACTTGCGGGCGGCATCGCAGATCTGCTGCAGGCGATGAATGTGGCTCGAGAACGACGCGACGAACACGCGACCCGGGGCATTCTTGATGGCGTGCAGCAGGTTGGGACCAACCTCGGCCTCGGACTTGGTAAAGCCGGGAACCGTGGCATTGGTGGAGTCGGAAAGCAGCAGGTCGATGCCCTGCTTGGCAAAGCGGCTGATAGCGGCATAGTCGGGCGTGACGCCGTCGATGGGCGTCTGATCGAGCTTAAAGTCGCCGGTGTGCATAACGGTGCCCTGATTAGTACGGATGAACACGCCCAGAGCGCCGGGAATGGAGTGCGTCATCGAGAAGAAGTCGAGCGAGATGCCACCCAGATTGACGTGGCTGCCGCCCTTGACCTCACGGAACTTGGGTGCACGAATGCGGAACTCGGAGAGCTTGCCCTCGATAAAGCCAAGCGTCAGCTTGCTCGAGAAGATGGGCACCTTGTTGTTGAGGTCCTGCAGAAGGTACGGAAGCGAACCGGTGTGGTCCTCGTGGCCGTGGGTGACGATGATACCGCGGAGCTTCTCCTCGTTCTCCAGAACATAGGTGTAGTCGGGAAGCACCAGATCGATACCAGGCTGGGAGTCATCCGGGAACATGAGACCGGCGTCGACGAGCACCATGTCGTCGCCGCACTCGAAGACCGTCATGTTCTTGCCGATGCCGTCGAGGCCGCCGAGCGGGATGATCTTCAAGGGAGATGATTTTTTAGCTGCCATAGGTTAGTGTGGTTTCCTTTCTTCGAAACGGGTCTGGAACAACCGACGGGGCGCTTCTGGCAAACCGACCGCCGGGCACATACAACAATGCATCACAGAGTAGATGCAGTAACCACAGTATGATACCCATTTGCACAACAACAGACCACCCATGCATCAAAGCCCCATCTGAACCGGTCTATCCCGCCGGTCTGGTCTCAGCGGGCCCGGCACGGGCTAAGTTTCCTGCTCTACAGTCCTGCTCACGACGGAGGCCACATTAAGTGGCCTCCTGTTCGTGCGGAACTCGCGATAAACTTAGCCCGTGCCGGGGCCGCTGAGCCCAGACCTGCCAATAAGAGACAGGTTTATTTTGGTCGGTTTTATCTAGGGAAATTCTGCTTCGTCTATCTACAGATCTGGAATCTGACTACTGAATAGACTCTCTAAATCAATAGCAAGCGACACTAACCAGCCCTTTTGCTTGCGCCCGGGAGGGCCGCATATGAAGTTTATCGCGAGTTCCGCACGCAAAGGAAAGCACTTAATGTGCTTTCCGTCTTGCGCAGGACTGTAGAGCAGGAAACTTCATATGCGGCCCTCCCGGGCGCAAGCAAAAAGGCGACCCCTGTCCGGAGTCGCCCTTGTTGAGCTGCTTATGTGTAGCTGTTACTCGGCGTCGTGGTGGCGGCGGGGCTTGCGGCCTCCATTATCGCCGGGACGACGCGGACGATCGCTGCGCTCGGAACGCTCGCGACGAGGACGCTCACGGCGCTGGAAGTGCTCGCCGTCGCCCTCGGAGGCACCCTCGGCGCGAGCCGGGGCCTCGGGCTTGTCAAGACGATCGAGCGAGATCTTGCCACGATCGTCGACCTCGATGACGACGACCTTGACCTCTTCGCCCACGTTGAGGACGTCCTCGACCTTCTCCACGCGGCCCTTGGCGACGCGGGAGATGTGCAGCAGGCCGTCCTTACCGGGCAGCAGGTTGACGAAGGCGCCGAAGGGCTGGATGGAGACCACGCGACCCGTGTACTCCTCGCCCGGCTCGGGAACCTTGATGATGAGCTTGATGCGCTCGACGGCCTGGTCCACGGACTCGCCGGTGCCGCCGACAAAGACGGTGCCGTCCTCCTGGATGTCGACCGAAGCGCCGGTCTCGTCCTGAATACCGCGGATGACCTTACCGCCGGAACCGATGACGTCGCGGATCTTGTCGGTCGGAACCTGGATGGAGACGATGCGCGGGGCGGTGCTGCGCGTGGTGTGGCGCGGCTCGGGGATCACATCGAGCATCTTCTGCAGGATGAAGGCGCGACCCTCCTTGGCCTGCTGCAGGGCGCGGGCCAGGATGTCGAAGGTAAGGCCGGTGGCCTTGTTGTCCATCTGCAAAGCGGTAATGCCCTCGGTGGTGCCGGTGACCTTAAAGTCCATGTCGCCCAGGAAGTCCTCGAGACCCTGGATGTCGGACAGGACCACGGTCTTGCCCTCCTCCTGGATCAGGCCCATGGCGATACCGGAGACCGGGCGCTTAATGGGTACGCCGCCGTCCATAAGGGCGAGCGTGGAGCCGCAGGTCGAAGCCATCGAAGAGGAGCCGTTGGACTCCATGACCTCGGAGACGACGCGGATGGCGTAGGGGAACTCGTTCTCGTCGGGGAGCACCGGAAGCAGAGCGCGCTCGGCCAGGTTGCCGTGGCCGATCTCGCGGCGCTTGGGGCTGCCCATGCGGCCGGTCTCGCCGGTGCAGAACGGCGGGAAGTTGTAGTGGTGCATGTAGCGCTTGCCCTCGGTGGGCTCGATGGTATCCAGACGCTGGCCCTCGTTGAGCATACCGAGCGACAGGACGGAAAGCACCTGGGTCTGGCCACGCTGGAACAGACCGGAGCCGTGAACGAGCGGCAGGTAGTTATCCTTCACCATGATGGGGCGAATCTCATCGGCGGCACGGCCGTCGACGCGCTCGCCGGTCTCGACGACCATGGTGCGCATAGCCTTCTTCTCGAGCTTCTTGAGCGCCACGGGAATCTCGCGCTCCCAAGCGGACTGCTCCTCCTCGGTGAACTCGGCACGGATGGACTCCTTCAGAGCCTCGACCTTGCCGATACGGGAGAGCTTGTCGGCGTCGCGCAGGGCAGCAGCCATCTCGTCGTAGTGGGCAAAGATGCGCTCCTGGACCTCCTCGACAGGCTGGTCGAGCGGGTACTCCTTCTTGACGATAGCGCCGTTGACCTGCTCCCACTCGGCGACAAACTCGTCCTGAGCCTGGCAGAAGGCAGCAAGGGCCTCCTGGCCAAACTTCATGGCGGCGAGCATGTCGTCCTCGGAGATCTCCTCGGCGCCGGCCTCGACCATCGAGATGAAGTCGGCAGAGCCGCCCAGCTCCAGGTCCAGGTCGGAGTTCTCGCGCTCCTCGTAGGTGGGGTTGACGATAAACTCGCCGGTCTCCACGTTACGGCCGATGCGCACGCAGGCAAGCGGGCCCTCGAAGGGCACGCCGCCGAGCGTCATGGCCAGAGAGGCACCCATGACGTTGATGACGTCAAAGGGGTTGACCTGGTCGGCGACGAGCGAGGTAGCGACGATGTGTACCTCGTTGCGGAAGCCGTCCGGGAAGCTCGGGCGAATCGGACGGTCGATCATGCGCGCGGTGAGCGTGGCCTTCTCGCTGGGACGGCCCTCACGCTTGAGGTAGCCACCCGGGATGCGGCCGGCGGCGTACATCTTCTCATTGAAGTCGACGGTCAGCGGGAAGAAGTCGTAGTTCTTGCGCTCCTTGGAGACGACCACGGTGTCGAGCATCGTGGTGTCGCCCTGCTTGACCAGGCAGGCGCCGGTGGCCTGCTTGGCAAGCTCGCCCGACTCAAAGGTGTAGGTCTTGCCGTACAGCTCAAAGGTCTTGGATACGAGTGTCATTGTTCTCCTTTACCCCACAGGCCCCTTGCCTGCGGGCTTCTCATGTGACGCGGGCCCCCTGCCCCCGCCACGCTTCAGAGCGTGATTGTTCACGCCCTTACACAAAAAGAGCGCCCCGCTGCGCAGGACGCTCTTAGCATGTACAAATCCTTACTGGATGTTGTCGCGGATGCCCAGAGCCTTGATGAGCTCACGGTACTCGACGATGTCGTTCTTCTTGATATAGGAGAGAAGACGACGACGGCGGCCGACGAGCATAAGCAGACCACGACGGGTGTGGAAGTCCTTCTGGTGGGACTTCATGTGCTCGGTCAGCTCCTTGATGCGCTCGGTCAGGATGGCGACCTGAACCTTGGGGTTGCCGGTGTCGACCGGGGTGTTACCGAACTGGGCAGTCAGCTCCGCCTTGCGCTCTTTGGAAACAGTCATTGTTTCACCTTTCGTTTTACGTCGCCCGCGGGCGACTCGATTCGCCTCGGACTGGGAAGCCGCCGGTGGAGCGAACAACCAAGGTCGAGGTACCAACAGGTCGGTATTTTACCACAAGCGGCCCGCGCCTGCGCATCATCACCGACCCAACATGAATTCCATCGCACGGAGCCGCTGATCGGTATGTGTTGCCGCCCAGATATGCGAAAGCCCGAGCAAAAACGCCGCAGTATGCGGGTCGATCCTTTGATCCATAAGCTCGTCGAAGGTCATGGACATGAGGGCGCGCAGCCATGCGACCTCACTGGTCGACACCAGTTCGGCACCGGGAACGCTCGACGCGCACGACCCGCACATGAGCCCGCCGGCCTGGGGCGAAAAATACGACAGCATAGGGTCGCCGCACGACACGCAGGCAGAAAAATCGGGGCGATACCCGATATGCGACAGCAGCTTAAAGACAAAGGCGGCTACCAGGAGGTCCATGTGCGCCGTATCGAGGCCGCCGCCCACAAGTTCCAAGGCGCGCGAGGAAATGGCAAAGGTAAACGGATCCTCCGCATCCTCAAACGAACACACACGCGCGACCTCGGCAATCGCACTCGCCGCACAGGTCGCCTCGTAATCGGGGGCGGCGCCAAGGGGAGCCTCCAACAACTCGGCCTGCGACACGATGTCGAGCGA
>CALFDL010000153.1 GCA_937950415.1 uncultured Collinsella sp.
TGCTGCACCTGCGACCGTTGTCGCCACGGCGGCGGCAGCGAGCCCGGCGGCAACGCCAGAGCCGTCGCCCGTGTTGGCGAGCTTTCCGCCCGAGCTCTTGCCCTGGCCTCTCTTGTTGCTCTTGCCGTTCTTGTCGGCGCCGCCTGCGTTGGAACCCGTGTCGCTGCCGGTGCCGCCCGCACTGCCCGAGGCCGCTACGGTAAAGCTTGCGGCTCCGTCGCTGGCGAGCGTGTAGTTCTGCGCCGCGTCGCCCAAGAGACCGTTCACGCGCACCCAGTACGTTCCTGCGGCAAATGTTTCGCCCTCGGCCATTGCCGTGCCCGGAGCGCCGTCCGCGTCGTGCACAAACTCGAGCTGGGCCGTGCAGGCATCGGTTTCGAGCTTGCCCTCGAGTGATGCCGCAATCTTGGCGCGCACGTCTTCGCCGGCCTTAAGGCCTTCGAGCCCCTCAAAGTGGGGTGTCAGTGCGCGCGGATCGATATCGATGGGCACGGATCCCTGCAGCCCCGTAACGGTCTCGTTGCCCAAGGCGTCGACATCCACGTATTCAATGGCAAACGCATGGCCCGAAGCTGTCGCGTTGAGCGCGTTGCTGCTGTCAGCAAGGCGGAAATGACCCTCGCCAACGGTCTTGCCATCCTGGAATGAGGCATCGCTCAGCGAGTCGCCGTACGTCATGCGCATGCGGGTCGGGAGATAGTACGGGAGATAGTACGAAGCCGTCTGCTTGTGCTCCGTATCGTAATTGCGCTGGTAGATGCTCCGGGCCAGCGCCGCATCAACAAAGTCGGATGCGATGATGCCAATGTGCTTGAGGTAATCTGACTTTGTATCTTCGGTGCCGCTGGGATTGATGTACGGGCTCTTGTACAGATGCTCGTTGACTACTCGTGCCGAGGTAAAAGGATTGCCTCCGTGCGACAAGCCCGTGCAGCTGGTGTAGTTGATAGACCAGCAGCGCTCCAGGACTTGCTCCTTGGCCCCGTTGTCGTCCTCGACATCTACCTCGTTGCGCGTGCGCCCGGTCGTTTCCTTCAGCGCATTATCGACCCAGCTGAGCTTGTCGGTTCCCGCGAGTTTGTACTTGTCCTGGGCGTATACCTTGGTGCAATAGGGCTCTTTGTCGCCTGTTTCCCCCGCGGCTTCAAAGCCCCGCGCGTCTTGGACGAGACACATAGTGGCGCTGTCGGAGTGAGCCTTGATCTTGTCATCCCATTCGGTAAGGTCGAGGCCCCACGTGTGGCCGCTTACACTGTTGCCGGCGAGCCTAAATCGACGCAGCAGAACGATCTTTCCGCGCACCTCGTGTAGCGCGGGGATTCGGCTCGACGTATAGAACAGTTTGGGGTTGTCGTCCAAAACCTTGGCGAAAGCCGTCGTAACACTTTCGTCGGTAGCCTCGTCGTTGCCTCGTGATACAAGCATGACGAGCGCTTCTGTCGGGTTTTCGTTCAAAAACGTTTTGAAGTAGCCTATGACATCGGAAAGATGCATAAAGTACGCGTCTTTTTTGAGCAGGTAGTAATCCCCGTGGTCGATACCGGGGTCGTCGCCCTTTCCGAGCCGGATATCAAAATAGCGAATGCCTTCGAGCAACTGCGTGGGAATGTAATCCTGCTGGCATTTTACTTGCGAGGATTGGGGCTCAGTGTCGTTGTCCACGCTGCAGGTGCCCGAATCGTGCGTACCCGGGATGCTCAGCTCGTCGAGGAACTTGTTGTCGTCGACGTATTTCATCCAACATGGTCCGTCGACGTAGCTGCTGTACGTGATCCAGTCGAGGCTGCTAACCGTGGCATCGTTCTTTTTCATGTCGTAACCGATAAGTTCGAGCTCCCACGGAATGCTCTTACTCTTATGGCAGATCTTATTGTTGTCCTGGTCTTCGCCGTTCGATTCTATTGCCAGGTACTTAATGTCTTTTTTCTCGGTTTCTTTCTCGACCGTGCGGTCTCGGATGATGTAGGTTCCGTTTGATTGACGCTCGAACGCAAAAGCGCGGCTGGGCTTGTTGTCATACTCGCCGCCCCATACGTGGATGACCTTTCCATCTTTGTCAGAGTCGTCGTCGACCGACCAAATGCTGTAGCCCGTCTTTTTATGCTCTTCGAAATTGAGCAAGGTGCGGATAGCATACCAGTTTGTATCGTCATTCTTGGTCGTTACGTTCTCAAGGATGAGCTTGCTGGACGTGCCGTCGTTAAACAGGTGGCAGACGTTGCCGCGAACGTTGCCGTCTTGGTTGACGCTCGCGGTGCGAAAATAGCCCGCGGGGCGAAGGCGAATGACGAACTTGTCGAGGGTGGCCGCCGGTGTGGGCGTGTCTTCTGCAAATGCCGCGCGCATGGGAAGGCCCAATCCCGCGGTTTCGGGCAGGCTTGCAAGCGGCGACAACGCCGCAAGTCCTAGGCCCAGCGTAAACGCTCGACGACTGATGGCGTGGTGTTCGGTCATAACTCCTCCATTCGCAGGGTGCGGTAATGCGCTCATTTTGGTCACTATACTGCCCGGATGTTTAAAGGTGTCGGCTTAAATTGTGTGCGCGGCGCTATAAATCGGCGGGCGGACGTGTTTGGGTGCTTGCCGTTTTCGTACCGTTGCCACATTTGGGGTGGTTCCGGCGTCCGGCATCCTCGCGTTCGTCAGGTGCCGGCATAAGAAAGGGAGGGTCGGTTTACCGGCCCTCCCTGGGTATGAAGCGCTGGGGTACCGTCGCTTGTTTGCACTGCGACCGTGTTTCCCGTTGCGCTCGCCAGTCGCTTAGCGCTTGATCTCGATATCGTCGAGCTTGACGTCCATGGCCTCGGTCTTGGCCTCGGCGATGTCGTCGGCAAATTCCAGAGACTTCATCATGGTCTCGACGGCGTCCTTGTGCTCCTCGACGTTGTCGATGCGCACGTAGACGCTGCCGCCGCCTGCTTCGGTGAAGTACTCAGTCGTCACGCCGCCCGAGTGTGTATAGGAAGCGTTGCGCCAAGTCTTGCCGTTGTACTTGACGGGGTCATTCTCGGTCCACTCAAAGCTGGCATTCCACTTTGCCTCGTAGTCGAACAGCTCGTCAGCGTTCTTGTCAGAGTCGAAGACAGGGATGAAGCGATCGCTGGCGTGCTCGCTCTCGGTGAACTTAAACTGGGCCCTGTCGGCGGTATCGCCTGCGACGTCGGTGACCTCGACGCCCTCGGGGACCTCGACCTTAAACCAGATGAAGTCGGTCCTCATATCCGCGGCTGGCTTTTCCGCACCGCCACCGCTGCCGGTAGCTCCACCGCTTCCGCCACAGCCCACCAGGGCAACCGCGGCAAAGAGACTGATGCAGAGGGTGAGAATCGCAAAGGCCTTCTTTTTCATGGTCGTGTCCTCCTCGATCTGTAACCGCCCATGGATTACCTGTCTTTACTGTACGCGTGGACGGCTCGCTAGGGTGGGCCATGTGTCCCATTCTGAGGGCCGGATTTGCGCCGTTAAGTGGCAATATGTTCGGGCGCAAAAGAGGGGAGGGCTGGTGCTGTCGGCCCTCCCCGGGTTGGGCGCCCGTTGTTTTAATGGGGCGCATGTGCGCAGGTGCGCGTAGGCGCGTGCGGGTGTCCCGTTACTCGAGCTCGATGCTCGAAATCTCGACTTCACGTGCCTCGTCAACTGCTTTCTTCATGTCGTCGGGGAACTCGATGGAGTTGAGGAGCGCTTCGGCTTCTTTCTTGTGAAGGTCGACGTTCCTAATCATGATATAGACGCTTCCCGTGTCGACGTCGGTAAAGAGGTAGGTATAAGTGCCGCCGTTGTCCTTGCACGTTCCGGTGAGCCATGTTCTACCGTTGTACTCGACGGGGTCGCCATCCTCCCACTGGAACGTTCCGGTGTGCCTTTCGGCCTGCTCTGCAAAGGACTCTTCGGCCGTCATCTTCTCTTGCCAAACGGGGATGAAACGGTCGACTGTGGTGTTCTCGTTCTCGGGGAAGGTGAGCTGGACCCTGTCGGCATTCTTGCCGGCGGAGTCGCTTACGCCGACGCCCTCGGGCATCTCCACCTTAAACCAGATGAAGTCGGTCTTCTTGGCGACGGGGGCCTTTTCCTTGCTCTCGCTCTTGGGGGCGCTGCCGCCGCCCGATGCGCTCCCGCCGCAGCCCACAAGGGCGAGCGCGGCAAAGAGGGCGATGCAAAGGGAAAGGATTGATAGGGTCTTTTTCATCATGGTGGCGTCCTCCTTGTCTGCTGATGACATCACGGCGCCGCATGCTGTTGGGGTACTGATTGCGCTGGCGGCGGATGTCTCTGTGTACTGTGCGACTTATGCCTCCGTTCATCGCTTGTGGCCGTTGCGCGGCCGTTCCCCAACGGGTTCCTTACTTATAGATATGCCCCAGCTTGTGCTGCTCGGGAGTCTCGAAAGGTGGGCCATGTGTCCCATGTTTGCGTTGGCATGGCCTATCGTGTGCCATAGAAATCCGCGATGGCCAGGTGCGCTGACGCTCGCGTACTTATGGGCTAGACTTAGCACCATTACGTGATCGATGCGGTCGGCCGACGTCGGCCGACCGACCGATATATATGACTTGAAGGTGCGTGTGCGTATGAGCCAAGAGATGATGGATAAAACCTGTCGCGGTTTTGCCGAGGCGCTGGCCGCGCGCGAGCCAGTTCCCGGTGGTGGCAGCGCGAGCGCTTTTGTGGGCGCGCTGGGCGCCTCGCTGTGCGGAATGGTTGCCCGCTACGGTGCGACCAATCCCGCGCTTGCTGATCGTGCGGATGACCTGACGCGTGCGTTTGCCCAGGCAGACGAGTTGGCGCAGGAGCTTGTGGGTCTGGTCGCCGAGGACGTTCGTGCCTACGGGCAGGTGTCCACGGCGTACGGTATTCCGCGTGACGATCCGGCTCGAGCGACCGCGATTCAGGATGCGCTGCATGTGGCCGCTATGCCGCCGTATCGCATTATGGATGCCTGCGGGCGTGCGCTGGCGCTGCTCGAGGACATGGCCGACAAGGGTTCGCGTCAGCTGCTGTCCGATGTGGCGTGCGGCGCCGTGTTCTGCCGTTCCGCTATGCAGGGCGCGAGCTTGACGCTCTTTGCGAACACCACGTCTATGAAGGATCGCGCTCGTGCTGAGGAGCTCGAGACGGCGTGTGATGAGTTGCTCGACATGTGGTTGCCGCGCGCCGATGCGCTGGCGCGCCGCGCCGCCGACGCCGCAAGGAAGAGGGGATAGCCATGGCTGAACTGCTGAAGGGTGCCCCCGTTGCTCGCGCTTTGACTGAGGAGCTCGCTGCTCGCTGCGCAGCCCTGCGCGAGCGGGGCGTTGTTCCGACGTTGGCTATCGTGCGTGTGGGTGAACGCGAGGACGACCTATCCTACGAGCGCGGTGCGCTCAAGCGCTGCGAGAAGGTTGGCATTGAAGCTCGCCGCGTTTTGCTTCCCGCCGATGTTTCGCAGGACGAGCTGTTGGCGGCCATCGAGGACATAAATGCCGACTCGGCTGTTCATGGCTGTCTGATGTTCCGCCCGCTGCCTGCTGGGCTTGATGAGGATGCGGTTGCCGCGGCACTCGATCCTGCCAAGGACGTTGACTCCATGACGCCGGCTTCGCTGCTCACCACGCTTTCGGGGCGCGGCGAGGGTTTTGCCCCCTGTACAGCCGAAGCCGTGCTTGCTCTGCTGGATCATTACGGCGTTGAGCTGGATGGGGCTAAGGTTGCTGTGGTCGGGCGCTCGCTGGTGATCGGGCGTCCTGTTGCCGCCATGCTTACGGCGCGCAATGCGACCGTGACAACGTGCCATACGCATACGCGCGACCTTGCTGCCGAGTGCCGTGCTGCCGACATTGTGGTTGCCGCCGTTGGACGCGCGCGCACGATTGGCGTGGACGCGGTTCGCGAGGGCCAGACGATCATCGATGTTGGCATTAATTGGGACGAAGCCGCTGGCAAGCTGGTCGGCGACGTCGATTTTGATGCCGCGGAGCCGGTTGTTGGCGCAATCACCCCCGTGCCGGGTGGCGTGGGCGCCGTGACGACAGCAATTCTCGCCAAGCACGTGATCGAGGCGGCTGAGCGCGCATCGAAATAGGCGTTTTTGCCCACAGGGGCTGCCGAGGCCGTGGTTTCGCCCTTTCTGCGCCGAAGCGATACACTGTTGCCGTTTGATTTCTTCGCTCAAGGAGGATGCGCATGCCGTGCACAACGATTTTGGTTGGTAAGAACGCGAGCTACGACGGGTCGACGTTGGTTGCCCGCAACGAGGACTCGTCCAACGGGGTGTTTGAGCCCAAGCGTATGCGCGTGGTGCATCCCGACGAGCAGCCGCGCGTCTACACGAGTGTCCTGAGTCACCTGACCGTTGAACTGCCCGATAACCCCATGCGCTACACGAGCGTCCCCGATGTTGTCCCGGGCCACGGCATCTGGGCCGAGGCCGGTTTCAACGAGTTCAATGTGGGCATGTCCGCAACCGAGACACTCACCACCAACGAGCGCGTCCGCGGTGCCGACCCGCTTGTGGACTACGTGCCCGCCAAGGGCAACGAGGGTGAGGACGGCTATGTGCCGGCGCAGCCTGGTGGCCTGGGTGAGGAGGATATGGTGACCCTGGTCCTGCCCTACGCCAAGTCCGCCCGCGACGGCGTTCGTATCCTGGGCGACCTGCTCGAGCGCTACGGCACCTACGAGAACAACGGCATCGCCTTTAGCGACGTTGACGAGATCTGGTGGCTCGAGACCATCGGCGGCCACCACTGGATCGCCAAGCGCGTGCCCGACGACGCCTATGTGACCATGCCCAACCAACTGGGTATCGACAGCTTTGACCTGGATGACGCCGAGGGCGCCCAGACCGACCACATGTGCTCCGCCGACCTGCGCGCCTGGATGGCCGAGTGGCATCTGGACCTGACGCTTGGCGTCGATGGCGACGGCCCGGCCGCGGTCTTTAACCCGCGCGAGGCCTTTGGCTCGCACAGCGACAGCGACCATGTCTACAACACACCTCGCGCCTGGTACATGCAGCGCTGTCTCAACCCCAGCGACGTGTGGGATGGCCCCGAGGCCGACTACACGCCCGAGAGCGACGATATCCCCTGGAGCCGCGTGCCCGAGCACAAGGTGACCATCGAGGACATCAAGTACGTACTCTCGAGCCACTACCAGGGCACGGAGTACGATTGCTACGGTAGCAAGGGCACGCCCGCTACGCGTGGCGCATATCGCCCCATCGGCATCAATCGCAACAGCCAGCTCGCCGTGCTGCAGCTGCGCCCCTATGCGCAGCCGGCCTACCGCGCCGTGCAGTGGATGGCCTTTGGCTCCAACTCGTTTAACGCGCTGGTTCCGCTGTACGCCAACGTCGAGACCATGCCCGAGTACTACGCCGACACCCAGGCTCGCGTGACGTCCGAGAACTTCTACTGGGCCAACCGCCTGATCGGCGCCCTGGCCGATGTCCGTTTCCACGAGTGCGGTCGCGCCGTCGAGGACTACCAGGAGAAGGTCGGCGGCATGGGCCACAAGCAGATCCATGACGTCGACGCTGCCGTAGCCGTTCTGCCCGAGGCCGAGGTGCCTGCCGAGCTTGCACGCGCCAACGAGGGGTTTGCCGAGCGTGTTCGTGTAGAGACCGATGCTCTACTGGGCAAGGTGCTCTACACCACGAGCTGCGCCATGAAGAACTCCTTCGCAATGAACGATAACGTGAGGTAGGGATTCCCTATCTGTTGAATAGCGCTAAAACGCTTTGTCGCTTTCGCTCAATCTTGGGTACAAGAACGCCAATGCAGTTGTTTGTGATTGGAGACAACCATGGTTATGAAACTCGATCAGCTTGTTAACGGCGCCATTAACGTGGGCTTTGGCGCTGCCGCCGTTGCTGTCGAAGGCGGCAAGAAGGTCCTCGACGACCTTAACACCAAAGGCGAGCAGGTCCGCAAGGACACCGCCACCCCCGATATCGCCCGCAGCGTGTCCGACATGTTCGAGCAGGCCGGTGGCACCATCTCCGACCTGACCGAGCGTCTGGGCATGCAGGGCGAGACCGCGGCTCAGCGCGTGCTCGACGAACTCATTCTGGCTCGCGTCCGCGTCATGACCGCCCCCGAGCGCACGGCCTTCCTGGCCCATGTGCGCGACATCGTCGATTCGGTCGAGGACAACGTGACCTCGGTGCCCGTCGAGTCCGTTGAGCCCGACGATGCGAAGGATACCGAAGAGGCCGAGTAGCAGCGCAGATGGCAGATTCCACCACCGATTACAACAATCTAGATCCCTTGGGTGACGAGGCGGCGGTTGTCGATGAGGTCGATGCCGCCGTCTCGGGCGCTCGCAAGAAGCCGCGCGCTGTCGATATGGTCCCCGAGGAGCCCGACGCGATGGCGCCGGACGAGGAATACCAGCTCACGCCGGCTGGTCGCCGCGAGCGCATCGGGCAGATTGTTCGCCTGGTCAAAAAGTACCGCGTGTGGGACAACCTCACGCCGGTTCGTTTGCGCCGCCTGCTCGAGGAACTCGGCCCCATGTTCGTCAAGATGGGGCAGATTCTGGCCAACCGGTCCGAGATTCTGCCGCAACGCTTTTGCGACGAGCTGCGTCGTCTGCGGTCCGACGTGGAGCCGGTGCCGTACGAGGTCGTACTCAGTTGTCTGGAAGAAGAATACGGCCTGCGCCTGGGAGAGATGTTCGATGCGATCGACCCCAATCCGCTTGGTAGCGCATCGCTCGCGCAGGTGCATCGCGCTCGTCTGGTGACGGGCGAGGACGTGGCCGTCAAGGTGCAGCGCCCCGGTGCGCAGCAGGTTATGGCACAGGACATCGATATCATCCGCTCGGTGGTGCGTATCGTTTCCAAGTTCGTCAACACCGATCAATTCGTTGACCTGCACGGCGTAGTCGAGGAGCTGTGGACCTCGTTTCGCGAGGAGACCAACTTTTTGGCCGAGGCCAAAAACCTCAACGACTTCTACGAGTTCCATAAGAGCGTTCATGGCGTGACGTGCCCTAAATCCTATCTGGACCTGTGCACCGAGCACGTGGTGGTTATGGACTACGTCGACGGCATTTCGATCGCCGATCCTGAGCGCTTGGTGGCCGAGGGCTATGACTTGGAAAAGATCGGTGCCGCGATTGTCGAGGACTACTCTACGCAGGTGCTCGATGACGGTTTTTTCCATGCCGACCCGCATGCGGGAAACATCATTCTCAAGGACGGCATCGTCTACTTTATCGACTTGGGCATGGTCGGACGCATGTCGAGCCACGATCGCGGTATCGTAAAGGACATGATTTTCGCCGTGGCCGAGGGCGACGTGCCAAAGCTCAAGGATTCGCTCATGCGCTTCGCCGTGACGCGTGGCGATTCGGCTGAGCTCGATCATTCGGCCTTTTTGTCCGATCTTGACTTTATCGTCGCAGACTTTGCGGGCCTTGACCTGAAGGATCTTGATATCGGCGAGTTTTTGACCTCGCTGTTAAACCTCGCGCGTAAGAATGACGTTGAGCTGCCGAGCGTGGTGACAATGTTCGCGCGCGGCATGGTGACGCTCGAGGGTCTGCTGACCGGGTACATGCCCAACGTCAACATGATCCAGATCATTCAGGCTCATATCAAAAACGAGAAGAGCATCTATGCCCGCATGCGCGAGATGAGCCGCGACTTTGCCGCGAGCAGCTATCGCGCGGCAAAAGGCTCGCTCGAGGCGGCCGAGTATCTGGGCTTGGCTTCGCGTATGCTCACGCGCGGCCAGCTTAAGGTGAACACGCAGATCATGAGCAGCGATAAGGCGCTGCGACAGCTGGGCGGAATCATCGACCGCATGTCGATGGCGATTGTGATCGCCGGTCTGTTTATCGGTTCGTCGGTGGTGTACTACGCACGCATCGAGCCGGTTGTGTTTGGTATCCCGGTCATTGGCTTTATGGGCTACGTGAGCGCGCTGGTGCTGGCGCTTATGCTGGGCCGCAATATCTGGCTTAACAGTCACGGCAGCAAGCACTAGGGGCTGCGACCGTCACCGCATTTTCCTATCGCAAACAATAGCTTTTACCTTGGGCTTCGCCTGCGTGCGAGGCCCTTTTGCGTGCTACCATATTGACGGTAATAATCGATGGCCTAGATGGTGGTGCGGAGACGCACGAATGCGCGGTTTTCCTGCGCGTTTGGGAGAATCGGGGTGCAAGTCCCCGGCTGTACCAGTAACCGTAATTCCTCTTGGCTCGGGATGTTCGCGTCGCAGATCGGACGACGTGCCCGAGTCGTTAAGGTTAAGTCGGATCGCCTCCCATCTTGCATGCGGCTGCGGCGTATGCCGCCGGTGTGCATAGGGCTCTGGAGGGAAGGGGGACCCCGATGGGGGAACTCGAGCGCAACATGCGCGATGACGTGGGGCAGCTTCAAGGCAACGCTCCAAGTACAGACAGTAGGAGACAAATGGATATGTTTGAGGACGAGTGCCAGCGTGCCTCGCTTCGTCGCCGTGGCGTAATCGCGCGCGGCGTGGCAAAGCGCTGCCTGGTGGCATTCCTGGCCTTCGCGATGGCCTTTGGCACCACGCCGGCTCAGCTGTGGGCCGAGGGTGCCGAGGGCATTACCGACGCTGTGGCTCAGGCTACGACGCCAGGCGAGGACGCAGCGCTTGTGGGCGGTACCGCTGAGCAGAGCGGCGCCGAGGTTTCGGATTCCGGGAGCGCGCCTGCAGCTAGTGCCGCCACTACAGAGGCAGCAACTGGCGACGAAGGCTCGGCGACGGGGGAGAGCCCTGCCACGAGCGAGCAGTCTTCGACGGCATCCGCTGGCCAAGCAGGATCTGCCGCCGCGACTGCCGTCCAGACGGAGAACCCGACAGAAACCGGCGATGTCGCCAAGAAGCAAGTCGAGGTCTCGTTCTCGATTATCGGCACCGATGCCGACGGCAAGGCTCAGACCTGGGTGGCACCCACGCAGCTCAAGCTCGACGAGGGCGCGACGGCTGCGGATGCCTTCGTTAAGCTGCAGCAGAAGACGGGCTTCAAGGCAGACTACGATCCGAACACGGCATACGGTTTCTACCTCAAAAGCATCACATCCCCGAGCGATGGCCGTACGCTTGCCTTCGATCCGACGACTTATGCCTTCTGGCAGCTGTTCGTCGACGGTGCGTCTTCCTCGGTTGGCGCGAGCAGCGTTAAGCTCACCCAGGGGCAGAAGGTTGAGTTTGCCTATACGGCTGGTAGCGCGTCCCCTGTCGTTAAGGACCAGGTTGCCGCAAATGTGACCGTCATTGGTCGCGATGCCCAGGGCAAGACTCAGGCTTGGGTCGATAACGCGCAGTATGTGGTGACGTCCGGCTCGAGCGCGCTTGATCTTACGAAGGTCGCACTCGAGGCGAACGACATTGACGCCGTTGCTGCGGGCTCCTTCATTCTGAGCCTTAAGTACAACGGTGTTGAGCTGGGTACGCCCCAAGATTATTCGACCTATTGGCAGCTGTTCATCAACGGCAAGTCGAGTGACTATACGGCGGACAATGTCACCATCCATGCCGGCGATACCGTTACGTGGTTCTACGGTGGCTGGGGCGACCAGCTGCCCTCCGATTCTGTCCATGCTTCTGTTCAGGTTCTCGGTAAGGACAAGGACGGCAAGCAGCAGGTTTGGGCTTCGACGGGCCAGACGAGTCTCAAGGCAGGCTCCACTGCCAAGGATCTCCTTGAGCAGACCGGCCTTACTCTCGATGCTGGCGAATCGTCTTGGGGCTGGTTCCTCAACGGCATTTATTCGCCGTTCGATGGTAAGTCCTATGGCTGGGATGCTGCGACCAATAGCTATTGGCGCTTCTACGTAAATGGCAAGTTCGCCGACGTTGGCGCCGGTGCCTACGAGCTCCAAGAGGGTGACGCCGTCACCTTTATG
>CALFDL010000154.1 GCA_937950415.1 uncultured Collinsella sp.
AGATGTTACAGATTGAGACAAACCGCCGCGGTGGGCTGCGCCGCCCCGCTCAAACCGCAGAAAAAAGGTAGATTTTTAGGCATGTCCCAAAAATCTACCTTTGTGCATTAAGCCAGCAGGTCGACTACGTTAAAGCCGGCGTTGCTCTTGGCGATGACGTCTCGGCCGCCAAAGACGCAGGTGGGCGACTCGGCTGCGATGCGCGTCACGTCGGCGCCGAGCGAGCGCAGCTCACCGGGCGTGGCGGCGAGCATCTGGGCGCGACGCTCCTCGCGCGCATGCGGATCGAGCCCGGCCAGGTAGGTCGTGTTGCGGCGCTTGGTGAGCGCATAGGGCTTCACCGGCGCGTCCATGCCGCTCACGCAGCTCACGATAAAGCCCTCAAAGGCGGCCTCGTCGGGCTCAAAGCTGCCAAGCCATGCGCCCGCGCGCTCCACGCGCTCAATCGAAGGATCGATCGCCGGGTCGCGGTAGGTGTAGAACGCTGCCTGACGCTCGCCGGCCGCGCGGAATCCGCAGCCGTACGCACCGCCCTTCACGCGGATTTCGTTCCACAGGTAGTCGTAGGAGAGTGCGTTGGCGGCAACCGCCCAGGCGCCCGTCGCGTCAAGCCCTAAGCGACGCGGGTCGCACGCGCTTGCCGCAAAGCAGATGTCGCTGGGGATCACGAAAGCCTCGTGGCGGTCGCACGGCGTCGGCACCGCGAGCGCGCCGCGGTCGGCACCATCGCCCGCACCCAGCCCCAGGTCACCCGCGGCATCCCAGTACGCGTCAAAGTCCTCGTCGCTGCCGGTAAAGCTCGCCAGGCAACCGTCGGCCACAAAGATGCGGCCTGCCAGCTCGGTAAGCTTGGCGCGCAGGCCGTCCAGGCGCTCGTCAAAGTGGTCGAGCAGATCGCGCAGGAACAGATAGAAATCCACGCCCGAGAGCTGCTCACGCACCACGGCCGAAGGCGAGCTGTAGCTCATCGCGCGACCGAGCGCCGCCGAGTGACCGTTGTTGATAAAGCCCTGCTCAAGCCCAATGCGAATCTGCGTGAGCACGTCGCGCACGCGGTCGGCATCGGCATCGAGCAAAAGCGTGCTCGACCACACCTCGCGCGGCAGGCTCGCCAGCGCACCGATCTTCTCGGACAGGGCTCCGGCGCTCACCAGCAGGTAGGGGCGCACGCCGTCCACGTCGGGCTGCGTCATGACCTCGGTCGTAAAGCTCAAAAAGCCCAGCTTGCCGGCGAGCAAATTGTCGAGCTCCTCGGCCGAGTGCTCGCGCGTGGGCAACTGCTTGAGCAGACGGCAGAGCAGGGTTACATAGGGCAGGTCCTCAAATGCGACACGGCTCAGGTCGAAATACTGCATGGCGTAGGCCAGACGGTTGGTGGGGATGTCGTGGC
>CALFDL010000155.1 GCA_937950415.1 uncultured Collinsella sp.
GACCGTTGCTGGAACTACCGCACCACCGTTGGCGAGTACAACGGCCACGCTCATATTTGCAAGCGCTGCGCGGAGGCGCTGAACTAGCCGTTGGGGACGTTCTTAAACGACTGTCAAACAAGAACGTCCCCAACGTCAACTTTTGTCACGTCCAAGCGGCATTCTGTTTTTCGGAATGCCGCTTTCGTTTTTAGCTGGTTATTTCGCTAGCGTTGGTGAATATGCTGCGCGTTTGGCGTTTGTCACTATAAGATGATTACTTGCATTAAACGGAATTCGATGTTCTTGAGGGTAGGGGATTGATTTGGGTCGTACTGGGGATATGACGCCGCCTTTGCGTTGGCGGTTGGGTGTTGCTGGTGGGGTGGCACTGGTTGTGCTGCTTGTTGACCAGCTGACCAAGCTTGCGGTTCGTGTCGTTGGCGATGCTCTGCATGTGACTGTTATCCCCGGTGTGATCGACTTCCTTTTCGTGCGTAACATCGGTGCTGCCTTTAGCATGGGCGAGGGACATGGCCTCGCGTTTGCCGTGCTGGCGCTCGCGGTTATTGTCGCCATTGCCGTGTACCTGGTTCGCGCTCCCCAGCTTGCCCATCTGGAGGTCATAGGTATGGCAATGGTTGCGGGCGGCGCCATCGGCAACGCGATCGATCGCTTGGCCATGGGCTTTGTGACCGATTTTATTGCCACCACCTTCATTGACTTCCCTGTCTTCAATGTGGCCGATATCGGCATTACCTTGGGCGTCGTGCTCGCCCTCTTTGGCTACATGTTCTTGAGCCCCGCTGCCCGTGAGGTCGATGCGACCGCTGAGCTCAACGCCCGTGACGAGGCCCGCGCTAAGCGCAAAGCCCAGCAGCGTGGGGAGCGTGCCCGCAAGATTCGCGAAAGGAATGAACGCTAATGGCCGACATCCATATCCTTGTTGCGGATGATGCCGCTGGTCAGCGTCTTGACGCCTACCTGGGCGCCAATGACGGCTGCCCCACGCGTTCTGCCTGCGCGCATCTGATTGAGGGCGGTGCCGTTTGTGTCAATGGCGAGACCTGCCTGTCTAAAAAGTACGCCGTGCGAGCCGGCGACCGTATTTCGGTCGATTTGCCCGAGCCGCACGATCCCACCGATGTGATTCCCGAGGCCATCCCGCTCGACATTCGCTATGAGGACGACTATCTCATTGTGCTCTCCAAGCAGCGCGGGCTGGTGTGCCATCCCGCCCACGGCCACGAGAGCGGCACGCTTGCGAACGCCTTGGTCTACCACTGCGGTATCGATCATCTTGGTACCGTGCAGGGTGAGGACCGCCCCGGCATCGTGCATCGCCTGGATCGCGATACCTCGGGCCTCATGCTTGCGGCAAAGGACGACGACACGCAACGCGCGCTTCAAAATCTCATTCGCACGCGTACGCTCGACCGCCGCTATATCACGCTTGTCCACGGGCACATCGCCATGGACGAGGGCACCATCAATACCGGTATTGCCCGATCGACGCGCGACCGTGTCAAGATGGCGGTTTCTGACGATCCTTTCGCCCGCCAGGCCATTACGACCTTTAAGGTCCTCGAGCGCTTCGATTCCATGCGTTTTGACGACGGCTATACGCTCGTTGAGTGCCATCTGTTTACCGGTCGCACGCACCAGATTCGCGTGCATATGCGCCATATCAACCACGCCTGCGTGGGCGATCCACTCTACGGCAAGTGCGATGCGCGCGCCGACCAGGGCCTGACCAGGCAGTTCCTTCATTCCTGGCGCGTGGCGTTCGACCATCCCGTGACGGGGGAGCGCATTGAGTGCCGCGACGAGTTGCCGTGGGATCTCGCTGCGGTTCTCGACGATCTGGCTCCGCGCTCGCTCGGTCGCACGGCCGTTGGAGATGAAATCGTTCCGCAGCTCGGTCTTCTCGAAGCCTAGCCAGTATTAGGTGGTTTCTTGAACTCGGTTAGCCTGCGGTAAGATATACGGTTGTTTACGTTACGCGTTGCTGGGAGCCTGCATGCTCGCCTTTTTACAAACCAACACACCCATCGTGATCTTCAACCAGATTGTGGTTACGCTGCTTACGGTCTGCTTTCTGTACCAGGTGGTCTTCTTTGTCATTGGTGCTCTCCGTGGTGAGGTCGCGCCCCCTAAGGCCAAAAAGCTGCATCGTTATGCCTTCTTTATCGCGGCGCATAACGAGGAGGCCGTGATCGCCAACCTTGTTCGCTCCATCAAGGACCAGGATTATCCGTCCGAGCTTATCGAGGTCTTCGTGGTCGCCGATGCCTGCACCGACAACACGGCGCAGCTCGCGCGCGAGGCGGGCGCCGTCGTCTATGAGCGTAACGACCTGGCCCGTAAGGGCAAGAGCTGGGTCATGGACTTTGGTTTTGATCGCATTCTCAACGAGTATCCCGATACTTTTGAGGGCTATTTCATCTTTGACGCCGACAACGTTATTTCCCGCGATTACGTCTCCAAGATGAACGATGCCTTTGACCAGGGCTTCCATGTGGTCACGAGCTATCGTAACTCCAAGAACTTCGGCAGCTCGTGGATCTCGGCGGCTAATGCCACCTGGTATCTGCGCGAGGCACGCTTCCTCAACAACGCGCGCAACATCTGCAAGACGTCTTGTGCCGTCTCGGGCTCGGGCTACCTCATCTCCGCCAGTGTTATTGAGGGTATGCACGGCTGGCAGTTCCACACGCTGACCGAGGACATTCAGTTCACCACGTTCTGCGCTATTCACGGCATTCGCATTGGCTATGCGCCGGCTGAGTTCTTCGATGAACAGCCCGTGACGTTTAAGGCGTCCTGGAAACAGCGTATGCGTTGGACCAAGGGCTTTTACCAGGTGTTCTTTACCTACGGCAAGCATCTTGTCAAATCGACGTTTCGCTATCATCGCTTTGCCGCATATGACATGTTTATGACCATCGCTCCGGGCATGCTGCTGTCCCTGATCTCCATGCTCGCCAACGCGACCTTCCTCATCGTGGGCGGGCTTTCGCACGGCTTCTTGGCCACCGAGGTCGAGATGCAGGCTTGTGCCGCCTCGCTTATCATGACGTTCGTGATGATGTACCAGACCTTCTTTATCCTGGCGCTGCTCACGACCATCTTTGAGTACAAGCACATTCATTGCGCTCAAAAGTGGCGCCTGGTGACCAACCTGTTTACCTTCCCGATCTTTATGTTCAGCTATATCCCCATCACGGTTGCCGCGCTGTTCCTGAAGGTCGACTGGGTGCCCACGCAGCACGCCGTTAACGTTACCCTCGATGAGGTCATGCAGGGCGCCAAGTAACCACGATCAGAACCACCACAAAGGGGATGCACCTTTGTGGTGGTTTTTGCTTTAGAGCAGCCGTCCCGGGAGGTGTCCTATGTTCTATATCCCATTTTGGATCTGCGCCTTTGCCGGTGCGGTGATCGATGCCCGTGAGCGGCGGTTTCCCAACGCGCTTGCGGCTGCGTGTGCCGTGGCGGCGTTTGCGGGCGTGTGGCTGGATGCGGGCTTGAACACGGCACTTGACCGCGCTGGCCTTGCGGTCATCGTGTACCTTTCTCTCGCGTTGACCGAGTCCCTCTGGCGGCGCCTCCGTCAAGCCCCCGGCATCGGCATGGGAGATGCCAAGGCACTCTTCGCGCTTTGCACGCTCGACCCAATGGGTGGCGTCGTGGCATTTGCCGCCGCGCTCCTGGTCCTTGCCCTCTCCTGCCTCATCACAAAATCGCGCTCCTTGCCATTGCTCCCATTTTTGGTGCCGATTTTTGCCATAATCGAGGTCGTGGGCTGCACATTGT
>CALFDL010000156.1 GCA_937950415.1 uncultured Collinsella sp.
CGATGTGGGTGACCTTGGGCTCGATAACGTTGCCGGCCTCGTCGGTGTACTCGACACCCGCGGGCGTGAGCTTGGCAAACTGGCCGTCCTCGAGCACCACGACGTCGCGGGTAGCGTCGATAAGCGCGATGACGTCGGAGGCGACATAGGCGCCGGTCTCGCCCGCGCCGACGACGATCGGGGAGTCCTTGCGGGCCACGGCGATCACACCGGGCTCGTCGGCGCACACGGCAGCCAGGCCATAGGCGCCCACCACGTGAGTGCAGGCCTCGCGCACGGAGGCCATCAGGTCGCGCGTCTCGGCATAGGCCTCTTCGATCAGATGCGCGAAGACCTCGGTATCGGTCTCGCTCTTAAAGTGATGGCCGCGGCCCTCCAGCTCCTCGCGCAGCTCGGCGAAGTTCTCGATGATGCCGTTGTGGACGATGGCGATACGGCCGTCGCAGCTGGTGTGAGGATGGGCGTTGACGACCGAGGGCTTGCCGTGGGTAGCCCAGCGAGTGTGGCCGATACCGCAGGTAGCGTCGCTATCGATATTGGAAAGCTCGCTCTCCAGACCTGCGACCTTGCCCACGCGGCGGATGACATCGAGGTGCGCCGCGGCGCCCTCGCCCACCTCGAGCGCGACGCCCGAGGAGTCATAGCCGCGATACTCCATACGCTTGAGGCCCGTGACCAGGATGTTCTTTGCAATATCAGAGCCGGTGTAGCCGACGATTCCGCACATAGGATAGATCCCTTCGTTCGCGTGACTGCAAGACGTCCACGCACAGGGGGCGCTGAGACGTATAACGTTCGAGTATTGTACTCACGCAAACGCAAGCTGATATACCAGAAGTGGTATCTCAACTTAGATACCACCCGATGCACACACGTCCAAACCACCACGAAGGGGACAGGCACCTTTGTGGTGGTTTTGACCGGGGCGGCGGCCCGTTCCGGCGATTTGTCTCAATCTGTAACATCTAGGGTCCCAAAAGCGGGCTTGCCGTTACAGATCGAGATTTTCCGTCCGGCCCCGACACTTTGTCTCGATCTGTAACAGGTAGAGCCGATTTAGCCGTCCAGATGTTACAGATCGAGACAATCGAAAACCCAGGCAGCAAAAACCACCACAAAGGTGCCTGTGAACTGCCTCCCATTTCTTGGACATCGGGAAATGGGAGGTTTTCCATGAGTAT
>CALFDL010000157.1 GCA_937950415.1 uncultured Collinsella sp.
GCCGCCTTTTGGCTTGCCGTGTGGGTCTTCGCGGCGGCGCTGGTGGCACAGCCGCTGATTTTGCCGGGTCCGGGTGCTGTTGTGGTGGCGTTGCTGCGGCTGGTGTGCGATGCCAACACGTGGGCGATTCTGGTGGGCTCAGGCGCACGAATCTTGGGCGGACTGGCGCTTGCCGCGATCTGCGGCGGTGTACTGGCGGGAGTCTCGGTGCGGTCGCGGACGTTTGCCCGTCTGGTGGCGCCGGCGCTTTCGTTTGTAAAGGCGACGCCGGTTGCCTGCGTGGTGGTTCTGCTGCTCATTTGGCTGGGGTCGGCGCGCGTGAGCATTGCAGCGGTCTTTTTGATGGCACTGCCGGGCGTGTATTTTTCGCTGGTCGAGGGTTTGGCACAAGTGGATAAGCCGCTGGAGCAGATGTTCCGTCTGCATGGCGTGCGCGGCTGGCGACTGTTTTGCGCCCATACCTGGCGCGAGGTGCTGCCGTTTGTGCTTTCGTGTGCCCGGGCCGTGATCGGCATGAGCTGGAAGGCCGGCGTGGCAGCCGAGCTGATCGGCATGGCGGTGGGCACCGTGGGTGAGCGCATCTATCAGGCAAAGCTTTTGATTGAGACGGCTGATCTGCTGGCGTGGACCGTGCTGGTCGTTGCCGCCTCGTGGGCGTGTGAGCGCGTGCTGGTGTGGCTGCTGCGGGTTTCGGGACCCGTGGCGTGGCGCGCGGCCGTGCGGGCACATGGGCATGGACTGCGCGGGCGTGCGGGGGCCGCGAGCGATGGCGCTGCGGCGGAGCTTGCGCTTGCCGTGGGCGATCGGGCGCCCTGGGCGCCGGCGCTCGACGGACTGGTACTTCGCGTGCCCGCCGGTGGGCGTACCTGCGTGATGGGCGCCTCGGGTGCGGGCAAGTCGACGCTCCTTGCCCTTGCGGCGGGGGAGGGCGCGCCATGCTCCATGGTGTTTCAGGATGTGCGCCTGGTAGAGGGCGCCTCGGCTTTGGATAACGTGCTGGTGTGCGCCGACGCGCGCGTGGACGCCTCGAGTGCCGCGGCCCTGTTGCGCCTGCTGGTGCCGGGGGTCGATGTACATGCTCGTGTGGCCGAGCTCTCGGGCGGGCAGCGCCGTCGCGTCGAGATTGCCCGAGCCCTGCTGTGCCCAGGCGACGCGGTGATTCTGGACGAGCCCTTTACCGGTCTAGATACCGCTGCGCGCGACGCATGCGCCGAAGTCGTGCTCGACTTGCTCGACGGTCGCATGCTGTTGCTTGCCACGCACGATGCCGTCGACGCTCGGGCCCTCAATATCTCGGACATCATCACACTCTAAATACTTATTCAGCAACAAAATGATCCGTTTTCCTCCGTCCCCAAGGGATCAGGTGTGCTATTCTATCTGCGGGGTAATACTTAGAAATACCAAGTAATACCAACGCCGTAGAAACAAACTCCAGATGCGGGCCAATCGGGTTGCCTTCACAGCCCGTCGCCCAGCCGCGTGGCCCGCATCTATCCGCACCACCGTCGTTTTAAAAAGGAAGCGCCATGGCAGAACACATGACCCCGGTTGTCGCGAAGGTCTTGCCCGAGGAAAAGGCGGCCTTCGCGGCGGCAACCCAGCTCGTAGGCACCACGCCGTCCAACGCCATCCGCATGTTCATCGCCGCGTTTAATCGCTGCGGCACCTTTCCGTTCGACATTTCGCCCAGCGGGGCCTTTGGTAAAGACTGTCCCCAACAACTAGTCGTTAAAGAACGTCCCCAATGACTAGTCGTCGGGAGGAGGTTGGCATGCTCAATGCGATGATTTGGGCGCTTGCCTGTTTTGGCGTTGTCGCTGCCGATATAGCCCTGAGCGTGGTCCTGTTTTCAGTTCTCGATGCCGTGTCGGTGCTGACGGGCTATCCGATCGACAATCTCGATATCCAATGGTTCCAGGCTGCCGCTCAGACGGCGTCGTTTTTGATGGCGCTGCTGTGGTGGCGTTATCTGTGGCCCCGCTCCTTCATGGCGCGCCGGCAAGGTGAACGTCCGCTCGGCGGGGGAGCAAGTGCTGCATGGAAGCGCATCGCTTGCGTTGTCGTGATTGGCCTTGCCCTGCAGGTGGTCGTTGGCTACGTGACCGACGCCGTGCTGTCGCTGTTGCCCGACGCCGCGGCCGACTACAGCGAGCTTATCGAGGAAACAGGTATGGGCGACACCAGCTATCTCGCCGTCCTGACTACGGTGCTCGGCGCCCCATTTTGTGAAGAGCTGCTGGTGCGCGGCATTATTTTTGAGTTTTCGCTCCGAGCGTTTAATCCGCAGTGTCGCCCACTTTGGAAGCGCCCGCGTCGTGCGAGCGCGCAAAACGGCGCCATGGTGCCCTGGGCGGCCCCAAGTACGTGGGGTATCGCCGCGGCGATTGTGCTGCAGGCGGCAATCTTCGGTTTTATGCACATGAATTGGGTGCAGGGTTGCTACGCGGGTGCCGCCGGCCTCATCTTTGGCTGGGTGCTCGTGACGACCGGAAAGCTCCGCTACACGATTCTGCTGCACTTTGCCTTTAATGCCGGGTCGTACCTCATGGGCCTGCTGTGGTTTGTGAACACGCCGCTCGACGTAGTGATCACGGTTGCCATCGCCGGCTTTGTGCTGGTAGAGGCGATGCGGTCGCTCAAACTGACGTGCCAGACGGATCGTCCCTACCAGCAAGCGTGATTCCCCTAAGGAAAACACGGCTAGGCGTGTCTGAGCGTGTTACCCCTAGGGATATCACGACTGGAGACAGCCCAAGCGTGTTTCCCCTAGGGAAAACACGCTTGGCCGATGAGGAGACGCCGACTGGCCAAGAGACACCGGCCGGCCCTCGCCACGCTAGTTGCGGCGTCCGCCGCCGTTGGCGCCCTGACGTCCCTGGGCCGCGCGGTTGCGTCCGGCAGTGTTCTGCGCGCGCGACATGCCACCGTGGCCCTTGCCGCCTTTGGGTCCCTTGCCGGCGGCGCCACCGTGGGCCTTACCGCCCTTCTTGCCGGTGCCGTGTCCGCCGCCGGCAGACGTCTCGCCCGGGCGTGGCGGCACGGGGCGAATCAGGCAATGCTTGGTGTAGCCGATCAAATCGCGGCGGCCGGCCTTTTCCAGCGCCTCGCGCACCAGCTTGTAGTTCTCGGGCTTGCGATACTGGATAAGCGCGCGTTGCATGGCCTTCTCGTGCGGGTCGCGCGCCACATAGATCGGCTCCATGGTGCGCGGATCCACGCCGGTGTAGTACATGCACGTCGACATGGTGGACGGCGTGGGGTAGAAGTCCTGCACCTGCTCGGGCATGTAGCCCATGTCTCTCACGGCCTCGGCAAGGTCCACAGCTTCCTTCATGGTTGAACCGGGGTGGCTCGAGATCAGATACGGCACCACGTACTGCTTGAGTCCGTATTCGCGGTTCAAGCGTTCAAATTTACGGCAGAACGCGTCGTAGACGGCGCGGCTCGGCTTGCCCATCACAGACAGCACGGCGTCGCTCACGTGCTCGGGCGCTACGCGCAGCTGGCCCGAGACGTGATGCTCCAGCAGCTCGCGCAAAAACTCGTCCGAGGCGTCGGCCATGGTGTAGTCAAAACGGATGCCGCTGCGGACGAAGACCTTCTTGACGCCCGGTAGCTGGCGCAGGTCGCGCAGCAACTGCGTGTAGCCGCTCTCGTCGACCACCATGTTCTTGCATACGCTCGGCCATAGGCAGCGCTTGTTCTTGCACACGCCGTGCTTGAGCTGCTTGTCGCAGGCGGGGCGGCTAAAGTTGGCCGTCGGTCCACCCACGTCGTTGATGTAGCCCTTAAACTCGGGATCGCGCGTGAGCAGCTCGGCCTCGCGCATGATCGAGTCGTGGCTGCGCATCTGCAACACGCGGCCCTGGTGGAAGGTGAGCGCGCAAAACGAGCACTCGCCAAAACAGCCGCGGTTGGAGCTAATGGAAAACTTGATCTCAGCAAAGGCCGGCACGCCGCCTGCCGCGTCGTAGTCGGGATGCCAATCGCGTGCGTAGGGGAGTTCGGCCACCTCGTCCATCTCGTCGGTGGTGAGTGTTGCCGACGGCGGGTTCTGCACCACGAACACGCCGTTGGGGTAGGGCTCTACCAGGCGATGCCCGGTGATGGGGTCCATGTTCTGCTGTTGCACGTTAAAGCTGCGCGCGTAGTTGAGCTTGTCGGCGGTAAGGTCGTCCCAGCTGGGCAGCAGGTCGTAGTCGTAGACCTCGTCGAGCGACCCCGTGCGGTAAACGGTGCCGTTGATATAGGTGATCTGGTCGACGGGCAGTCCCGCGTCGAGCGCGTCGGCGATCTCGACAATCGCGTGCTCGCCCATGCCGTAGATGAGGATGTCGGCGCCCGAGTCGAGCAGTACCGAGCGCTTAAGCTTGTCCTGCCAGTAGTCGTAGTGGGCCAGACGGCGCAGGCTCGCCTCGATGCCGCCGATGATGATGGGAGCGTCCTTAAACGTCTGGCGGATGAGGTTGCCGTAGACCGTGACGGCTCGGTTGGGACGGCGCCCCTCCTCGCCACCGGGGGTATAGGCGTCGGTATGGCGGCGGTGCTTGGTCACCGAATAGTGGTTGACCATGGAGTCCATGTTGCCGGCACTGACGAGAAAGCCCAAGCGCGGCTCGCCGAGCACGGTGATGCTGGCGGGGTCGGTCCAGTTGGGTTGGCAGATGATGCCCACCTTGTAGCCGTGCGCGTCGAGTACGCGGCTGATGATGGCCATGCCAAAGCTGGGATGGTCCACATAGGCGTCGCCGCAGATGTAGACAAAGTCGCACTGGTCCCAGCCACGCGCACCCATGTCGGCGCGGCTGACGGGGAGGAACTTGTCGCGGCCCGGTCGCCAGGGGCGGGCGGGCGTCGCTTGGGAATGCTTGGCGCGGGCGACCGTGGCCTGCGCCTTGCCGCCGCGCTTTTGCTGCTGGCCCTGTTTGCCCTGCTGACTGCGCTGGTTGTTCTGAGCGTGCTGAGGCTTTTTTGCCACGATCCCTCCCGGTGTCTGTATGCTGCACGTAATTGTAACCAGTCTTTTTGGGACGGAGCTAAAAAGACTGGTGGAGTACATGAGCTGGCGGATCGGCGTGTCGATACGGGTATCGTTTGTTTCCAGACTGTGTATCCCCGTGTCGAAGGGGTCGTCTCGCGCGCATGCCATGTTGTCAATGGGTTACAGTATGAACGGCGGCTATGTTTCCGCCAACGCACGAGAGAGTCGTCAACAGGGAGGATGCACGACGATGCAGCGTGCCAAACAGATATCGGAGTCCATCGAACTGGGCATTATCCTGGCGCTCGCCGGTGGCTTTATGGATGTGTATTCGTACATTGGGCGCGACCATGTTTTCGCCAACGCGCAGACGGGCAACATCCTGCTCGTGGGCGTGAGCATCTCGGAGGGCAACTGGGCGCTCGCGGGACGCTATTTCTTTCCCGTGGTGTCGTTTGCCGTGGGCATTATGCTTGCCGACCTGGTGCACGAGCGGTTTGGCAGCGTGATCCACTGGCGTCAGGTGACGGTGTTCTTTGAAGCCGTCATCTTGCTGGGCGTGAGCTTTATCCCCGGTGGCGGTTACAACCTGCTCGCCAACTGCCTCACTTCGTTTGCCTGCGGTATGCAAGTCGAGAGCTTCCGCAAGATTCACGGTCACGGCATCGCCACGACCATGTGCATCGGCAACTTGCGCAACGCGCTGCAAAACGTGGACGATTACATCATCACCCACAGGCGCGGCTTTTTGGAAAACGGCCTGCTGTACTTTGGCGTGATCTTTACCTTTGTGTTTGGCGCCGTGTTGGGCAACTGGTGTATTGAGCGCATGGGCCTGCACGCCATCGTCGTGGCGAGCTTGCTGCTGTTTGTCGCGTTTGCCATCATGTTCATCGACCGCGAGCGCGACTTGCGCTTACGCTGGAAGGTTGCGGCCGAGGCTTGGAAAGAGGGCTGCCGAAAGTAACCGAATGCGGCAAAGGGGCTGTCCCTTTGCCGCAATATTTTTCATCGTCTGTTGAAACGCTTTAAATAGTTTGACGTTCTCACGCGTTTTTTGTTTCAAAAGCGTTAGGATGAGACTCATAGCGTGGGGCGTAATGGATGCCCCGCACACGATGGGAGGCTATCAATGGCTAATCGTTTCGTTCTCAACACCATCTCTTATCATGGTTCCGGCGCCATCAAGGAGATCCCCGGCGAGCTCCAGCGTCGCGGCTACAAGAAGATCTTCGTCTGCTCCGACCCCGATCTGGTCAAGTTTGGCGTTACCGCTAAGGTGACCGACGAGCTCGACGCCGCTGGCATCGCTTGGAGCCTCTACTCCGAGATTAAGCCCAACCCCACCATCCAGAACGTCAAGGACGGCGTCGAGGCCTTCAAGGCCGCCGAGGCTGACGCTATCGTGACCATCGGTGGTGGCTCCTCCATGGACACCGCCAAGGCTATCGGCATCATCATCAACAACCCCGAGTTCGCCGATGTCCGCAGCCTCGAGGGCGTTGCTCCCACTAAGAACCACGCCGTGTTCACCATCGCCGTGCCGACGACCGCCGGTACCGCTGCCGAGGTGACCATCAACTACGTCATCACCGACCCCGAGAAGGTCCGCAAGTTCGTGTGTGTCGACACCAACGATGCCCCCGAGGTCGCCGTCGTCGACCCCGACATGATGGCTTCCATGCCCGCCGGCCTGACCGCCTCCACCGGCATGGACGCTCTGACCCACGCCATCGAGGGCTACACTACCAAGGGCGCTTGGGAGCTCTCCGACATGTTCCACTTTGAGGCTATTAAGCTGATCAGCGAGAACCTGCGCGACTCCGTCGCCGAGGCCAAGTCCGGCCAGCCCGGCTCCGGCCGCGAGGGCATGGCCCTTGGCCAGTATGTCGCCGGCATGGGCTTCTCCAATGTTGGCCTGGGCATCGACCACGCCATGGCTCACACCCTGTCCGCTCACTACGACACCCCGCACGGCGTCGCTTGCGCCATGCTGCTGCCGATCGCCATGGAGTTCAACAAGCCGGTTTGCGCCGAGCGTCTGGCCAAGGTTGCCGTCGCCATGGGCGTTGACACCACGGGCATGAGCACCGACGAGGCCGCCGATGCCGCCATCGCCGCCGTCAAGCAGCTCTCTGCCGACGTGAACATCCCGCACGTCTGCGAGGCCATGAAGGCCGACGAGATCGAGGTCCTGGCCAAGGACGCTATGGCTGACGCCTGCTTCCCGGGTAACCCGCGCGAGGCGACGCTCGACGACGTCATCGAGCTCTTCAAGAAGATCTGCCCGGCTGCCTAACTTGGTTCGGCGGGCCCCCGCCCGTTGGCCCCACAATCGTCCTCGGACATGTCGGAAGCCCCCGCTGCGCACTTCGTGCGGCGGGGGCTTTTTTGCTGCGTCGATGCCCCAAGATGGGCAAAACCAAGGCATGCCGCCCGCTGCGGATAGGTGGTGCACTTCCCAGCGTGCATTTTTGGGAGTATTCAGCAAGCTCTGAAAAATGCATAACGTTGTGAATGGGCGGTAGTGATCCGCAGGCGCCCATCGACAGCCATTGTGGGCGGGCTATCGATGAGTGGAGGGGGTTGTTACTGAGTTTCTGCTTTGCGACGACCTGCAACACTGCTGTAACCGCGTCGTTTTGTCGTTCGTGATGGGGCCGTTGGGGCCCACGGTGCTGAATACTCCGTTTTTTGCACGGTCCAAGGTGGGGCACCCTGAGACGAAGCAAAAAGATGCCTCATTTCTATGCAGATACCGATAGGATTTATGCAAGATTGGGATTGTAAACCGTGCGCGTGCAGAAAACCGGTGCGGGGACGTCTGGAGCCGGTTCGGCTCCTGGGGCATTGCACGTGCAGAACGGTTAAAATCGGGACTCGGTCTTAGTTTTACTTGGAAGGATGCATATGGCTTCTAATGTTGATGCTTCTCTAGAGGAGACGCTCTCCTATATTACTGACCAGTTGAAGGCGCTTACCTCGATTGCTTCGCCTACGGGCTATACCCGTGCGGCGACTGATTATCTGATGGAGACCCTGCGCGATATGGGGTTTGGGCCTGAGCGTTCTAATAAGGGTAACGTGCTCGTTGAGCTTGGCGGCGAGGGCGAGCCACTTGTGTTGGCGAGCCATGTCGATACCCTGGGCGCCATGGTGCGCTCCATCAAGGACAATGGTCGCCTGCGCCCCACGACCCTCGGCGGGCATCAGTGGTCTACGGCCGATGGCGAGAACTGCACCGTCTACACGCGTGACGGCAATGTGTACACAGGCGTGGTCCTCAACACCGAGCCTTCGGCGCATGTGGCCGACGAGCCGGTCAAGACCATCGAGAAGAACATGGAAATCCTGCTCGATGAGAATGTCGACAGCAAGGACGATGTGCTTGAGCTGGGCATTCAGACCGGCGACATCATCGCTATGGATCCGCGTACCACGGTGACGGAGAGCGGCTACATCAAGAGCCGCTTCTTGGATGACAAACTGTCCGCGTCGATTCTGCTTGGTTTGGCCCGCGTCGTTGCCGACGGCGAGGTGACGCTTTCGCGCAAGGTATCGCTGCTCTTTACGGTGTACGAGGAGGTCGGCCACGGCGGTGCCTTTGTGCCGGCCGACACGCGCGAGATGATCAGCGTGGACATGGGCTGCGTGGGCGATGACCTTGGCTGCACCGAGCGCATGGTGTCGATTTGCGCCAAGGATTCGGGCGGCCCCTACAACTACGATCTGGTGACCACACTGTCCAACATCGCGCGCGAGCTGGAGCTCGATTACGCCATCGATGTGTACCCGCACTACGGCTCCGACGTCGAGGCCACGCTCTCGGCCGGCTACGACATTCGCCATGGTCTGATCGGCCCCGGCGTGTACGCGAGCCACAACTACGAGCGCAGCCACATCGACGGTGTGCGCAACACCTACGAGCTCGTCCGCGCCTACGTCCAGCGCTAACGATGCAGCGGCCTCGGCTGACACAATAGTGCCGACCGAGGCCGTCCTCTCAAAGTTGCGGTGAAATAGGGACTGTTTGGCGGTTTTAAACGCTTAAACAGTCCCTATTTCACCGCAAGTTAGAGAGGGGATGGTGGCAGGGCGCTGTTATTTGATGGCGCCGGTCACCGTGCCGCCGCCCAAGACGACGTCGCCGCGGTAGATAACGACGGCTTGGCCGGGGGCGATGGCTCGCTGCGGCTCGTCAAAAGTCAGCAGCATTTGTCCGTCGGCGCCACGTGTAAGGGTCGCCGCCTGGTCCTTTTGACGGTAACGGTACTTGGCGCCCACGCGAATGCCGCCGGCATCGAGCTCTGCCTCCATGCGGTCGGCAGGGGCGCTCCAAATCCAGTCGTTGGCCGTGAGCGCCGTGGCCGTCAGGTCCTCTGCCTCGCCCAGATGCACGGTGTTGTTGACGGCGTCGACACCCGTTACGTACACGGGATGCGCCATCGCGACGCCCAAGCCCTTACGCTGGCCGATGGTGTAGCGCAGCGCGCCGTTGTGGCGCCCAACCACGCTGCCGTCGCGCCATACGATGTTGCCCGGTGCAGCGGCATGTCCGCAGCGGCGCTCGATATAGCCCGCGTAGTCGCCGTCTGGAATAAAGCAGAT
>CALFDL010000158.1 GCA_937950415.1 uncultured Collinsella sp.
GACGAGCGCGAGCAGACGCTCAACCAGCTGCTGGTCGAGATGGACGGTTTTGAGGAGAGCGAGTCGGTCATCCTGATCGCCGCCACCAATCGCCCCGACATTCTGGACCCGGCACTGCTTCGCCCCGGCCGTTTTGACCGCCAAGTTACGGTCGACCGTCCGGACGTGAAGGGCCGCGAGCAGATTTTGCGCGTGCATGCCGAGAACAAGCCGATGGACGAGGACGTTAAGTTTGAGAAGCTCGCCCAGATGACCGTTGGCTTTACCGGTGCCGACCTGGCGAACTTGCTCAATGAGTCTGCACTGTTGGCTGCTCGCCGCCATCGTTCCGTGATCTCGATGGACGAGGTCGAGGAATCGATGGAGCGCGTGATTGCCGGACCGCAGCGCAAGGGTCGCGTGATGACCGAGGCCGAGCGCACCACGATTGCCTACCACGAGAGCGGTCACGCTTTGGTGGGCCACATCCTGGAGCACTCCGATCCGGTCCACAAGATCTCGATTGTCAGCCGCGGTCAAGCCCTGGGCTATACGCTGCAGCTGCCGCAGGAGGACCACTTCCTCAAGACCAAGAACGAGATGCTCGACGAGCTTGCCGTGTTCTTGGGCGGTCGCGTTGCCGAGGAGCTCATGTGCGATGACATCACGTCGGGCGCGAGCAACGACCTGGAGCGTGCGACCAAGATGGCGCGCGAGATGGTTACGCGTCTGGGCATGAGCGAGGAGCTGGGCACGCAAGTGTTTGGCGAGGCGCAGCATCAGGTGTTCCTTGGTCGCGATTACGCCGATCACCAGGATTACTCCGAGGAGACGGCACGCCGCATCGATATCGAGGTTCAGCGCATCATGCGCGAAGCCCATCGTCGTGCGGTCGAGATTTTGGATGCCCGTCGCGATCAGCTCGATCTGATGGCCAAGGTGCTGCTTGAGCGCGAGACCGTTGAAGGCGATGCCGTGAATGCCCTGCTCGACAACGAGTGGGATTCCTACCTTGAGCGCGAGGGCGATATCCTGGCGGCCAAGGAGGAGCGCAACGCCAAGGCGGCCGGCATGCCGACCAAGAAGCGCGCGCCTCGCATGAGCGAGGAGGAGCTGGCGGCCGATGCTGCGGCCTTTGCGCAGGCGGCTATGCAGGAGGATGCCGAAGCCGCATCCGACGACACCGGAGATGCCGACAGCGATGACGAAAAGAACGCCGACGGCAGCACTGACGTCGACGAGTAGTCTTTGCCATGAAAGCCTCCGCGGGGAAACCTGCGGAGGCTTTTTTGAGCGATATGGGGCCGTCTGTTGATTGGGGACAGACTTAAATGAGTGTTTTCACGCATTTAAGTCTGTCCCCAATCAACATTGGGCCGCATTGCTGAAGTACTTTGCTCAACTAAAGCGTACAATACCGCCTATGCGAAAGGGGAACAGATGATTAACGAAACCATGTATGCTCGCGGCGCGGAGAGTTCCATCATCCGCGAGATCTTTAGCTATGGCCTTGAGCGCAAAGCGCAGATCGGTGCGGAAAACGTATTCGATTTTTCGCTCGGCAATCCGAGCGTTCCGGCGCCTGCGGCCGTTGCGGAGTCCATTAAGAAGGCGCTTGAGCTGCCGAGCGAGCAGCTGCACGGATACACGCCTGCACCAGGCCTGCCGCAGTGTCGCGCGGTTGTGGCCGACTCGCTCAACCGCCGCTTTGGCACGAGCTATGAGGGCAAGGATGTCTTTATGACGGTGGGTGCGGCGGCTTCGCTCACCTGTACGCTCAACGCCATCACCAATCCGGGCGATGAGGTTATCGTCATTGCTCCGTATTTTCCGGAGTACCGCGTCTGGATCGAGAAGGCCGGTTGCACGTGCGTCGAGGCGCTTGCCAACGAGGACACGTTTCAGCTAAGCGTGGGTAACGTGCTCAAGGCTATTACCGACAAGACGGCGGCGGTCATTATCGACTCGCCCAACAACCCGACCGGCGCCGTGTATACGCGCGATACCTTGACGCGTCTGGCTAATGTCTTACGAGAGGTCAACGCCAAGCGTGATCCCGAGAACCCGATCATGCTGATCTCGGATGAGCCATATCGCGAGATTGTCTATGGCGCCGAGGTGCCTTGGGTGCCTTCGATCTACGAGCACACCATCGTGTGCTACTCGTATTCCAAGTCGCTTTCGCTGCCGGGCGAGCGTGTGGGCTGGATCTTGGTCCCCAATACGAATCCGCAGGCCGCTCGACTGATGCCCGCCGTTGCCGGTGCCGCCCGTACGCTGGGTTTTGTGTGCGCACCGGCACTCTTCCAGCGCGTGATCGTCGACTGCATCGATGAGCCGAGCGATGTTGAGGCCTATGCGCGCAATCGTTGCGCACTCACCGATGCGCTGGCGGAGTACGGCTATACCTACGTTGAGCCAGACGGTGCCTTCTACCTGTGGGTAAAGGCGTTGGAGCCCGATGCGAACGCCTTCTGCGAGCGCGCGAAGAAGTACGAGCTGCTCGCGGTGCCCTCGGACAGCTTTGGCATGCCGGGCTGGTTCCGCTTGGGCTATTGCGTGAGCCATGAGACGATCATCAACTCGCTGCCTGCGTGGAAGCAGTTGGCAGACGAGTATCGTCCAAAGTAAAGCGCTCTGCTTACAATGTTTTACGTGAAACGGGGTTTGGTGTTAAGCCGGACCCCGTTGTCTATGCCGTTGTGTGATTGGGATGAAGCGGTTTTACGACTGCCGAAGGCTATGCGTACAATGAATATACGCGACGGCCATACTGGATAAGGAGACCCGATGCCCTACCTGCTTTCTTGTGATATCCATACCCATACGATGTTCTCTGCGCATGCGTATTCGACCATTGAGCAGAACATATATTGGGCGGCCGAGCGCGGCCTTCAGGTGCTCGGTTCCGCCGACCATCTGAGCTCGATGGTTACACCTTGCCCCAATGACCTGCGCAGTTTCCAGTTCTTTATTAACCAGGATATCTGGCCGCGCATTTGGAGCGGCGTGCTGGTACTTCGCGGCGCCGAGGCCGATATCGTTTCGTTGGACGGCAGCCTGTTTGGCGAAGACATTCCCGTTTCGCTCGATATCGCCGGCGATGCGTACAGTCGCCAGCATTCGCTGTTCGATTTGGTGACGCGTAATTTGGATTATTTGGTGGCAAGCGTGCATAATCCGCAGTTTGCCGAGGGCGCGACGCTCGCCCAGACGACCGAGATGTACATCAATGCCCTGGAGCACCCCAAGGTGTTCATGCTGGGCCATGCGGGCCGTTCGGGCGTGCCCTTTGATATCGACGAGGTGCTGCTGGCGGCCAAGGCCAGGCATAAGATTATCGAGATCAATAACCACAGCCTTGAGCACGGCAACGATGCGGAACATTGGGGCGTGTGCCGTAAGATCGCCGAGCGTTGCGCCGAGCTGGGCGTGGGTATTGGCGTTTCGACCGATGCGCACATTGGTATGGCGATCGGCAAGCTCGACCATGCCCGCAAGATGCTCGACGAGATTCACTTCCCGCTGGATCTGATTGTGACGCGCGATCGCGAGACGCTGCTGCGTGAGATGGCGGCGGCTGGTGTGTGCGACCTGCGCAAGAGCATGTAGCGAGACTGAATGTGTAACGAAAAAAAGGGCGGTCCAGGCGGGCCGCCCCTTTTCTTATGCCGGTAGATTAGCGGCGCTCGAGGACCGCGACGGTCTCGGTGTGGTCGGTATGGGGGAACATGTCGACCGGTGTGATTTTGAGTAGGCGGTAGCCGCCGTCGAGGAGCTGGTGCAGGTCGCGCTCTTGGGTGACGGGGTTGCAGCTGATGTAGGTGATGCGGCGCGGCTTGAGCGCACAAGCCGCTTCGAGGAACTCGGGCGTAGAGCCGGCGCGCGGAGGGTCGATGGAGAGAACGTCAACGCGCTCGTTGTTGTCGGCGGCATCGAGGATATAGTCGGTCGCGTCGTCGGCCATAAACCACGCGTTACGGGTTAGGCCGTTGAGTTCGGCATTGCGACGTGCATCGGCGATGCCGGCGGGATTGCGCTCAACACCGAGCAACATAATGCCGGCGCCCTTGTCCTGGGCATCTTTTGCTGCGCACAGGCCGATCGTGCCGCTGCCGCAGTAAGCGTCCATAAGCACGTCGCCCTGGTGCAGGTCCATACCATCGATGGCGAGCTGGTAGAGCAGCTCGGTCTGCTGCGGGTTGGTCTGGTAAAACGCGGCGGGGGAGATATCGAACTCGCAGCCGAGCAGCTGATCGCGCATGCATTCAGCGCCATGGACGATGCGGGTCTCCTCGCCCAGAATGGCGTTACCGGGACGGCCGTTGATATTTTGGGCAACGGTGACGATATGCGGATCGAGTGCGGCGACGGCCTCAAAGAACTCCTGCGCATGCGGAAGATCGCGCTGGGCGGTCACGAGCGTAACCATAATCTGATCGGTGCGCCAGCCACAACGAACGACGGCATAGCGAAGCAACCCCAGATGCTTGTCCTCGTTAAAGGCGGGAATGTGCAGGCGTTCTGCCTCGCGTGCAATACCGTTGAGAATCTGACGAGCACCCGGCGCCTCGACAGGACACTCGGGCACGGCAACGATCTTGTGCGTGCCGCGCTCAAAGAAACCGCAACGGACAGCACCCTCCTTACCAGGAGCAAAGGGGGTCGCAGCCTTATGGCGAAAACCACGCGGCGCAGGATACTTACCGGGGTCGCCCAAGGTGACACCCATGCCGCAAATGGGATCAACGACGATGCCCTCGCGCTCACAAAGCTCGGCAAACAACTCCTCCATTGCAGCCTGCTTGGCAGCGAGCTGCTTCTTATAAGGACGATTAAGCGCCGTGCACCCACCACAAGCCTTCATGATGGAACAAGGCGACTTGGGATCCACAGTTTTACGAGCAGGCTTGGCCGAGTCTTTATAAGAACGCTTAGAGCGAGCTTCGGAATCTTTGGTTCCAGCCTGACGAGCACCAGAACGCTTACCCTTTGCCTTGCCCTTGTTAGATTTACCCTTCGCATCCTTAGACGACTTAGATTTCTTAGAAGATTTCGTCTCCTCCGACCCCTCAGCCGCCTGGATCAAAGCACGCCGAGCCTTACGCTCCGCACGAGATTCTGCCATGAATTAACCCCACTAATTTATAAATTGAAAGCCACAAGCATTGTACCGTGCATCTAAAGTGCTCGTTTGGAGGGGGAGCTATTTCAGACCCCGAGCACGTTGTCTCCCGGAATGCCGGCGGCCGTCGCGGTATTTAATTTGTCGCGAGTTCCGTACGAACAGGAGAGCACTTAATGTGCTCTCCGTCGTGAGCAGGACTGTAGAGCAGCAAATTAAATACCGCGACGGCCGCCGGCATTCCGGGCGCGCCAACCTTGTGCTCCATCACGCTAAAGTGTATGATTCTGAACGTTACATGACTCACTTTACTTAACTAAAGTGCTATCAAGGGGGATACCATGAATACCGATATGTCTCGTCGTCAGTTTGTTGGTCTAGCAGGTTCGCTTGCCACGGTACTCGGCCTTGGCCTGGTAGGCTGTGGTGGCGGTGCCGACAAGGGCTCCGCAGCCGGTTCTGCCGCAGCCAAGGACGTGAAGGGCGCCGCGGAGTCCAAGAAGCTCGTGGTGGGCTTTGACAAGTCCTATCCTCCGTATGGTTTTGTGGGCGACGACGGTGAGTACACCGGCTTTGACCTCGACCTTGCTAAGGCCGTTGCCGACAAGCAGGGCTGGGACGTCGAGTACGAGGCCATCGACTGGGATGCCAAGGACACGCTGCTCAACTCGGGCGCCATCAACTGCATCTGGAACGGCTTTACCATGGAGGGCCGCGAGGATGACTACACGTTCTCCGATCCGTACATGCTCAATGAGCAGGTGCTCGTGGTCAAGAAGGACGCGGGTATCAAGAGCTGGGATGACCTTGCCGGCAAGACCGTGATCACCCAGACCGATTCCGCCGCGCAGGACGTGCTCGAGGGCGACCAGAAGGATCTGGCTGCGACGTTTGCCACGCTCGATACCATCGGCGAGTACAACACCGCGTTTATGCAGCTCGAGAGCGGCGCGGTTGATGCCGTGGCCTGCGACCTCTCGATCGCTCAGTATCAGCTTGCCGCCAAGCCCGATGCCTATACGCAGC
>CALFDL010000159.1 GCA_937950415.1 uncultured Collinsella sp.
ATATGACCAACCTTCCCAAGGCTTTCCGCGAGCAGCTTAAAGAGGCTTTTGCCTTTGACACGCCGACTGAACTCACCAAGCAGGTTTCCAAAGATGGCTCTCGCAAGTATCTGCTCGAGTACCACGACGGCGTTTCCGTCGAGACCGTCGGCATGCCCCGTCGTAACAAGCTTTCCGTCTGCGTTTCCACCCAGGCAGGCTGTGGCATGGGCTGTGCCTTTTGCGCTACCGGTCTCAACGGCCTCAAGCGCTCTCTGACCGCTCAAGAGATCGTCGACCAGGTACTTCATGTATCCAACGACTTTGGCGAGCGCGCCACGAGCGTTGTCTTCATGGGCCAGGGTGAGCCGTTTGCCAACTACGACGAGGTTCTCAAGGCGTTGCGAATCCTCAACGACCCCGATGGCATCGGTATCGGTGCTCGTCACCTCACCGTCTCTACCAGCGGCGTTATTCCCGGTATTCGCAAATTTGCCGACATCCCTGAACAGTTCACGCTTGCCGTTTCCCTGCATTCCGCCATCCAGTCGACACGCAATAAGCTTATGCCCGGTGTTAAGAAGTACACGCTACTTCGCCTTCACGAGGCGCTTCAACTCTACACCGAGAAGACTGGCCGCCGCCCGACCTATGAGTATGCCATGATCGAAGGCGTCAACGATACGAATCCCGAGATGCAGGCGCTCTGCGACTTCTGCGAGGGAACGTTGTGCCACGTTAACCTGATTCAGCTTAACGACATCGAGGGCAGCCCGCTCAAGCCTTCGCCGATTCATAAGGTTGAGGATCTTCAGCGTCGTCTTGAGTCCCGTGGCATCGAGACCACGATTCGTAACTCCCGTGGTAACGATATTGACGCTGCTTGCGGACAGCTTAAGCAGCGCTTCAAAGTTCAGAAGAACGCATAGGGGAGCTGCACCCCAAAACGTTTCATGTGAAACATCGAACGACCCCGGTTGCAGAATATGCAACCGGGGTCGTTTCAATTATTGACATTAATTTTGAATCAGCTGCTACCTGTCCCATTTTTTACGTCCAAAATAAGGGGTCCTTGTCTCGTGAATCAGACAAGGACCCCTCAAAATATGCTGAGTAATTGTTAGGTACCTAATAACCTACATTTTCCCATTGGTTGCTAACCCAACTTTGGTTAATCTTGGGATTCTTCGTTACCTGAGCAGTACGCATGGCAACATCTTCGGTCATAACATCCATTTTCTTTTTGGAAGTATCGACGATATCTTGCGCGCCACAAAGCAAACGACCTCGCAGTTCATCGTCTGTCGCGATCTTATAGCCAGCAAAGGCACCAGCCACGACAGTCGTAGCCAATGCAATCGCTGTTAAAATCTTATTCCTCATCTTGGCCTCCTTGATCAAACTGAATCATTTCGCCAAGAATACGAGAGAGCTCTTCCTCGTCTTTAAACTCAATCTCAATCTTATTCTTTCCACGCGAGCTCTTCACACGCACGTTGGTATTAAATACCCGACGAAGTACACGGGCA
Organism: uncultured Collinsella sp.; assembly: GCA_937950415.1. Lineage (GTDB taxonomy): Bacteria > Actinomycetota > Coriobacteriia > Coriobacteriales > Coriobacteriaceae > Collinsella. Next base: position 1,509 of record CALFDL010000159.1, read on the forward strand.
GCCTTTTTAAAAGACTGAGGCGTTGCAGGTCTCGGCGTCTTAGGTGTCTCTCCGGCAGAAAACAACGGAGCAAGATTTTCTGTCGCTCTTACGGAAAGGCCCTCTGCAACAACTTTCTCTGCAAGTCGAATACGCGCGTCTTCATAGGGAACCGCAAGAATCGCACGTGCATGACCAGCAGTAAGTTTGCCCTCAAAAATCATCTGCTGAACTACTTCGGGGAGATCGAGAAGACGCAGTGAGTTTGTAATTGCAGAGCGTGACTTGCTTACTGCCTTCGACAATGCCTCTTGGGTCATACCGCTGGCATCGATAAGCTGACGATAGCCCTTGGCCTCTTCGACGGGATTCAGATCAGAACGCTGAAGGTTTTCGATAAGAGCAAGAGCAAGCATCTCTTCATCATTTACCTCTTTAATGATGACTGGCAATTCTTCAAGGCCAGCAAGCTTTGACGCCTGGTAACGACGCTCACCAGCGATGATCTCATAGCCGTTTCCATGCTTGCGAACCAAAAGCGGCTGCAAAACGCCATGTTCTTGGATTGACTCGCTCAACTCGCGAAGTTCGGTTTCGTTAAAGTGAATTCGCGGCTGGTTAGGGTTGGGAACAATATCCTCAATAGGTAGTTTCGTTTCAGATGCAGCCTTTGACGCGGATGCAGCCGAACCACCGGTCTCATACTCGGCCTCTGAGACCAAAGCATTGAGTCCACGTCCCAATCCACCACGTTTCTTTACACTAGGCACGCTTGATCACCTCTTTTGCAAGGTTCATATACGCTTTTGCACCCTTATTTTGAGGTGCATAGGTAATTACCGGTTCTCCAAAAGACGGTGCTTCGGAGATTTTAACCGTACGGGGGATCAGCGTCTTAAACGCCTTGTCACCAAAGTACGATTGAACCTCCTCAACAACCTGATTCGATAGAGAAGTACGCGAGTCATACATGGTCATAAGCACACCATAGGTGTCTAAGCCCTTGTTCAGACGTGATTTAACCATCTTCATTGACTCAAGCAGCTTCGTAACGCCCTCGAGTGCATAATACTCGCACTGGATCGGAATCAAAACGCTGTCTGCCGCGGTCAAGGCGTTGATAGTAAGCAGGCCGAGCGAAGGGGGACAGTCAATGAAAATAAAATCGAACTCGTCCTGAATCGGCTCAAGCAAATCTTTGAGGCGGGTTTCACGAGCGATTGCGCTTACGAGCTCAATTTCCGCGCCTGCAAGCTGAATTGTAGCCGGAATTACGAATACCTTTTTGCAATTTGTATCAAGAACAAGCGATTCTGCCGGCACATCATTCAACAATGCATCATAGATGCAGTGATCAAGGTCTTCTTTTTCAATTCCGAATCCACTGGTGCTGTTTCCCTGCGGATCAAAATCGACAATCAGTGTCTTACGACCCTGCTCGCCCAGTGCCGCCGCAAGGTTTACAGCCGTCGTTGACTTACCAACGCCGCCTTTTTGATTGATAATTGCAATGATACGCGTGTCTTTTGCGCTCTTAGAACGCTTAACGTCGCGAAATCCCACGGTCCCTCCTGGTGTGTATTGAAGCTGTCAAACGGAGGATGTTTCACGTGAAACATTCCGATTCAATATCAACCGCCATGTTTCACGTGAAACACTGCAAGTTGTTAGTATCTATTATGTTTCACGTGAAACATCTAGGCAAGCGGATTCTTCTTTGCCATGCCATTTGCACGAGGCAATGAAACAGATGCTGAATGACTCTTCTTAAGAACAATGAACTCCCTGTGACCCAAGCCTTCAGGCAAATCAATTGCGTCATTCAGAAGCAAAGTGAAGCCGCAAATCTTAGCTGCTGACATACCGGAAGCAAGCTCCTCATCCGAAGGATTGCCCTTGGTGATAACAAATAGCCCTCCATCCTTCAGGTACGGAGCCGCATACTCAACAAGAATCGGTAGAGGGGCCAGTGCGCGGGCGGTTACAACGGAGAACTGCTTCTTATGGCTTCGAGCATATTCTTCAAGACGATCATGAACCGCATGAGCATGTTTCAATCCAAGAGCATGGACAAAGGAATTAACCGCATCAACCTTCTTGCAAACAGAGTCAATATAAGTAGCTTTACGATGCGTGGTTATGGTTAATGGAATACCAGGGAAGCCCGCACCTGTTCCCATATCGAGCAAAGCTCCCTCAGGAGCCTTGTTGATATAGGGGAGCAAAACAAGTGAGTCGAGGATATGAAGTACTGCAGCATCTTCTACGTTAAGAATACGGGTGAGATTGGTTGTCTTATTTGTTTCTAGAACCAAATCCAAATGCTGAATACATTTCCTCAGCTTAACATCAGTTACGCTCAAGGAATACTCTTTGCAATAGGAAGTTAGACGACTCAACATCTCGTCAGCCTGCTCATCAGTCAATACAAACAAGACGACTCCTTTCTGACAAAAATCAGTGTATCGAGAACTTTTGACAAAAAAAGGGGACGTGGAAACCACGTCCCCTTAGCATAAGCTCGAGTAGATTATCGAGCAACAATCACTACGTGACGATCGGGGTCAGATCCCTCGGAATGGGTATCGACCGCATCGTTGCCACGAAGTGCAATATGAACCAGTCGGCGCTCATAGGCGTTCATGGGCGGAAGCGAAACACTCTTGTGAGTGCGAATAGCACGCTCGGCAGCAGACTGAGCCATAGCGGCAACCTTGTCCTGACGGCGACTCTTATATCCCTCAACGTCCACCACAACCGGATACCTAAAGCCAAGCTTACGGCTTACCAGAAGCGAGAACATAACCTGAAGGGCATCAAGCGTACGACCGTGACGGCCGATGAGAACAGCAAGGTCAGGAGCCGTTACATCCAGAATCAGCTCGCCCTCATCGCCCTCATACTCATCGATAGGAGAGTTGGCGGCATCGAAGTGCGAAAGGATGGAACGCAGAATAGAAATCGCAACATCGGCAATGGTGTCAAGCTCCTCATCGGTCAGCTCTTCACCAGCCTTGTAGCGCTGTGCAATCTCGGGATAATCGCCCGCGACCTGCGGGGCAACCTCCTCAAGCATATCCTCGATGATCTCTTCAGACATAACGTACTCCAAAAGTTAGGTACCTAAATAAGATTGATATCCCGACTACTTCTTCTTGTGCGGACGCGGCTTCTTCTCGCGACGAGTGACCTCAACCTGCAGTGGCGCGTTCTTAAGACGCTCCTCCTCATCGGCCTTCGCCTTGTCGATGACCTTCTGCGTCACGAAGATCTGCTGGATAACCTGCCAGGCAGAAGACACATCGTAGTACAGCAGAACGCCGACGGGCAGGCTCCAGCCCATCCAGAGCATCATGACGGTCATGACGACGGCCATCATGCGCATGCTCTGAGCCTGCTGGCCGGTCTGGTTGCGCGACATGTACAGCTGCGGAATCAGGGTCAGGACGGCAAACAGGATCAGGCAGACCAACGCCGGCAGAGCAACCATAAAGCCATCGGCAAAGGAAGCGCTCGGCGTCGTGGTCAGGTCGGGCAGGATGTTAAAGAACGAGAACGTACCCTCGTCAAAGTACTGCGGCAGGTTACGCAGCAGCGTAAAGAGGGCGAATAGGACAGGCATCTGAATCAACAGCGGCAGACAACCAGCCATCGGGTTGAACTTGTTCTCACTGTAGAACTTCTGCATCTCCTCGGCCTGACGCTGGGGATCGTCGGCATAGCGCTCCTGAATCTCGAGCATCTTGGGCTGCAGCACCTGCATACGAGCCGTCGACTTAGTCGACTTGAGCATAAGCGGCGTCAGCAGCAGACGGATGATGACCACCAGGATGATGATGGACAGGCCCCAGTCGACCGCAAAGGTCTGGATGAGCTTGAGCAGCTCGAAAAGGATGTTAACGATCCAATCCCACATGTAAGTTTTCCTCCGATAGCGAGTGCCCGCTAGGGCACAGGGTCATAACCGCCGACGTGCAGGGGATTGCAGCGAACGATGCGCCTCACGGCAAGCCAGCAGCCTCTCAAAACACCGTACTTCTCAATCGCCTGGACGGCGTATTGCGAGCACGTTGGGTAATAAATGCAGGCGTCAGGCAATAAGGGCGAAATAACCTGTTGATATATGCGAATAGGAGCGATGGCAACACGTCGCAAAACGTGATTGCTCATCGCTCCTCCCCGGCAACGCCGGCGCGTTTCATAAGCGAACGCAATGCATTGTCCATCTCCTGCGGCGAGGAAACCCTCGTCTTGGGAGTTGCGAACAAGATGATGTCATAACCCGCAACGGGAAATCCACAGCTGCGGGCGGCCTCGCGCATCACACGCTTAGAACGGTTGCGCACGACAGCACAACCGAGCCGTTTAGCACCAACGAAGGCGACCCTTCCGGAGTCGCCTTCGCCAACCGATTCACATATGGTCATTCGAATCAGAGGGTGATTGAAACGACGCCCCTGACTGAACACATGCTCGAAATCTTGCCGAGACTTAATAGTCTTCATGCGAGATGTGTGTATCGCTGCTAGACAGTGAGACGCTTGCGGCCCTTGGCGCGACGACGGGCGAGCACGGCACGACCACCCTTAGTGGCCATACGGGCACGGAAGCCATGGGTCTTGGCACGCTTACGCTTATTAGGCTGATACGTACGCTTCATCTTAAGTTCCTCCTGCTGCATTTCGAGTGTCCGCGGGGGCGCGGACGCAGATATAGACACGTGAGCTTGAAGATTGTAGGGAAATCAATGTTCAAATGTCAAGAAATCAAAGGTAAAAGGTTGCGCAGTTCACACGGTTCCCCCATAAGCCGAGCTCGATTTAGCGGTGCATGGCAACTTTTCACGATATTTCATCGAGTTTTCAACAGGTCATGTTGGCAATGTTGAGAATTTATCGTCCGTTTTCCAAAGTTTTCAACAGGTTTTGAAAAGTTGTCGAAAGATGAGAAACATTGCACGGTGAGCTACTATTTGTTCGAAACCTTTTGAAAGATTGCGAGCGGCATGTCTGACGACTTTTACACCATGGTCGATTCCGGAGACCCGGCACCCGACAACGAGCACATCACCGGCGTGCGCGAAGAGCGTGAGGAAGGCGAGCAGACGACCACGCAGGCGCCAAAAGCCATGTACGCCGCGCGCATCGCCGTCTATGACGACATGCTGTCGACACCGCGTGTGATCGTCATTGATCCACAAGATGTCCGCACGTATTTGGAAGAGACGACCAACACCGTCTACCAGTGCATGAAAGAACAGGGTGGCCATATCTCGCTCATGGTCATCCGCGAGATTGTCGAAAACTTTATCCACGCGCACTTTGCCGAGCCCATCATCTCGATTCTGGACGGCGGAGACACCATCCGCTTTGCTGATCAAGGACCCGGCATCGACGACAAGGAGCGCGCTTTCGACTTTGGCGTTACCAGCGCAAACAGCAAGATGAAGCGCTATATCCGTGGAACCGGAGCAGGGTTTCCCATGGTGCAGGAGTATTTGGAAAACGCCGGCGGGGCCGTGTCCATCGAGGACAACATGGGCAACGGCACCGTGGTTACGGTAAGCCTGGACCCTAAACGCGTGCAGGAAATAGAGCGTGCCGGCGGACGCGGTGCTGCCGTGCGGCCCGAGACGGAGCAGCCCACATATCCCCTGCCGGGAGCTTTTGCGCAGCAGCCCATGGCAACGCAACAGATGCAGCGCCCCGTGGGACAGATGCAGCAGCCCGGAATGCTTCCCACACAAGAGCCCCAGGCGGCATCGATGTCGATGCCGCCAAACGCGCCAGAGGCCATGCCGCTGGCTGATCAGGATGCAGCAGCAATGCAGCAGGCGACGGGGGCGCCGGGTGGCCAGCAAATGGGCTATCAGCCGTACCAGCAGGGATATCCATATCAGCAGATGCCGCCACTGGGGTATGGCCAGCAGTTCCCGCAGCAGTACCAGCAGGGATATCAGCAGCCGTACCAGCAGATGCCGCAGCAGCAGTACAACCCCTGGGCCCAGCAGATGCCTCCGCAGCCTTACCAACAGTGGCCTCAAAGTTTTCAACAGCAAATGCCGCCGATGCAGAGTTCTCAACAACCAGCAGCTCAAATGATGTATCCTAATGCAGCAAATCAGTATGCGCAGCCACAACCGGACGTGTTCGTAAGCGATCGCGGCAACGCCGCGCTGGGCTATCTGGCGCAAAATCAAGCGTGCGGTGCTACCGATCTGGCGAGGGCGTTTGGAAACTCGGCCCCCACTTGGTCACGCACGCTCAATGACTTGGCGCAGGCCGGCTTGGTCATCAAGCATGGCCAGAAATACCATCTGACCGAACTCGGCACCGCTCGCGTGCGAGCTCAGAGCTAAAGAACGGGAGAGACAGTGGACGAGGAAGCAAGCATCATCCTGGGGGATGCCATCGCCTTTTGCCAGCGCGACGGCCAAGATGCACGCCTCATCAACATGCTGGGGCAATCGCGCGCCATAAGCCTGACTGAAGATACGCTCACGATTGAGGCCCCCTCGCGCTTTGCCATCGCGCAGCTCAAAAAGCATCAGCCGACCATTGAGGCCTATCTGGAAGAAATCGCCTTTGCACCGATTGCGCTCGACATCGCGGCACCGCAAGGCGCAACGGCCGAATCCGGTGCCGCGACGGTGCCCGGCGCTGCTCCCGCTGCTTCCCCGGCGGTGCCGGCCTCCGCAGGCGACGTGCCGACAATCGAGCACCAGCACAGCGATGTTTCCCGTGAAACCATGGCACCGTTGCCGACCGCGGCGGCGACGTCAACGAACGCACCCGTCACGCACATGCCGATCGCTCACGACGCAGCGGCGGGCGCGGATTCGGGCATTGCAATCAAGAACACGCTCTCGGCCGATGATTTTCGTCGCATGATGAACCAGATGAAGGGCGGAGCGCCGACTAAATCCACGCAAGCTGCGACCCCCGCTTCACCCATGCCAGCACCGACCGTGCCGGCCGAGCAGAATACGGATGGAGCCCCGCTCGCCGCGAACTCAAAATTTACCTTTGAGAACTTTGTCTACGGCCCCGAGAACAGCCATGCCTATCGCTCGGCACTCAAGTTTGCCGCCCTCGCGGACGAGCGCGGCACGTGCACATCACTGTTCATCTACGGCAAATCGGGCCTGGGCAAGACGCACCTGCTGCTTGCCATCAAAAACGAGCTCGCCGAGAAGTCGCCCGAGATCAAGGTCAAGTATGCCAACTCCCAGGCATATCTGGACGACCTGATGACCGAGTTCGACCGCCAAAAGAAGAGCAACGCCCCCATCATGCAGGCGTACCACGGCGTGGACGTGCTCATCATCGATGACATCCAAAACATCATCGGCAAGCGCGCGAGCGTGGACTACTTTTTCCAGCTCATGGACGAGTTCATCCGCAACAACAAGAAGGTCGTCATCGCGGCAGACCGCGCCCCCAAGGACCTGAGCATGGACGAGCGTCTGACCAGCCGCTTCAACGCCGGCATGCTCTGCCTGGTCGCAGAGCCCAGCTACGAGATGAAATACAAGATCTTGCAGCGCTATTACGAGAACACCATCGTCGCCGCTCCCGAGGCAGGCGACGACTCACTGTTGGCGGCCTACGGGGGCGACGGCGGGCACCTGACCGATGAGCACTTTAAGCACATGGCAGAGGTGTCGGGCACCAACATCCGCGAACTCGAGAGCTTCTGCGAGCGCTGCGCCGGCGAGGCGGGCGACCGCGAGCGCGAGGGCGGGGAGCTCACCTTTGACGATATCGACGCCATCGCCAGCCAGTACTTCGACACATCGGCCAAAAAGATCAACGTGCAAACGGTTCAGTCCGTCATCGAAGAGCAGTACGGCGTGACGCACGAGGAGCTCATCGGCCCGCGTCGCAACGCCAATATCGCCAAAGCACGCCATATCGCTATCTACCTGGCCATCGAAATGTGCGAGATGACGACCACGGCGGTAGGCGCCGAATTTGGCAACCGCAACCACTCGACCGTCAGCACGAGTTACAAAAAGGTCCAGAAGATGATCCAGGAAGACCGCACCGTCACCGAAGACCTCAAGTCGCTGCGCGATAAAATTACACTACGCTCGTAGGGAAATAGAGACACCTGTTGAAAACTTGTCGAAACCACGGGCATAAGGTGTCTAAAACCCAATCCGCGGTGATGAAAAGTTTTGCGCAGGTTTTGAACGTGGAAAACCACCCCTGTTGCACACAGGTTGCTGTCGATTCTCTTTCTGGGTCTGACCTGCGTCTTTGGGAGTAATCAACAGTTTCGTCAGTGCTATTACTATTATTAAGATATTTATATCTATAGAAAGGTATTAAAAGATGAAGTTCACCGTCAGCCAGAGCTCGCTTACACAAGCCATCGGCGTCGTTATGAAGGGTGTCGCTTCGGCATCCACCCTCCCCATCCTGTCGGGCGTGCTCGTTAAGGCCCAAGACGGCATCTTGGAATTCCAGACCTCTAACTACACCATCTCGATCCGTCATCGCATCGCGGCGCATGTCGAAGAAGAGGGCGAGATGGTTATTCCCTGTAGGATGCTCTCCAATATCACCAAGACCCTCCCCGATGCCCCGGTCACCTTTGAGCTGTCCGAGCGCCAGGTGCTGATCAGTTGCGAGAAGAGCTCTTTTAGGCTGAACACGCTCGATGCCAATGACTTCCCCGAGTTTCCGGCCTATGCCATCGAGAGTGCCGTGGAGCTGCCGACCGATGTCTTGTCCGAAATGGTCGGCCGCGTGTGGCGCGTCACCTCGACCGACAAGGCTCGCCCCATCCTGGGCGGTGTGCACATGAAGGTCGAGAACAACACCGTACGCCTGGTAGCGACCGATTCCTTCCGCTTGGCCGTGTGCGATACGCAGGTCGAGACCTCGACCCTCGAGGGCTCCTTTGAGCTCAACGTTCCGGCTGACGCCTTTAACGACGCGCTGAACATCATGGCCAGCCAAGCGACCATCATGATCGGGGCTACCGACACCCAGGTCGTCTTTGAGGCCGGCAACACCACCTACGTGTCGCGTCGTATCGAGGGCGTGTACCCCAACTACAAGCAGCTCATCCCCGATTCGTGCGTGACGAGCGTCAAGATTGACGTCGCCGCCTTTAACGCCGCCCTCAAGCGCGTGGCCGTTATCGCGAGCGCCAACCCCGCCGTCAAGTTCGAGATCGATGTCGAGAACGGGCAGATGGGCCTGTCCTCCATTTCCAATGACCAGGACCTTGCGCAGGAGACGATCGATGTCGAGGCCGAGGGCGAGTCGGGCACCATCGCCTTCAACTACCACTACATCTTCGGCTGCCTCAATGCCCTGTCCAAGGAGAAGGAGATCACGCTGGAGCTCAAGAGCTACTCGCAGGCGGGCATCTTTAAGTCCTACGATAAGATCAACTACCTGTACCTGGTCATGCCGGTCCGCATCTAGCGCTGCGCCATGACCATGTTCGCCCGCGATCTTTCCGTCGCGCACTACCGCAGCTTCGATAGCTATCGTCTTGCCCTGGACGAGGGCGTGACGATACTTGCGGGACCAAACGCGGCGGGAAAGACCAATCTCATAGAGGCGCTGCAGCTGCTGACGAGCGGCGCCTCGTTTAGGCATCCGACCGCAGCCGAGCTCGTCCATGACGGCGTGGGCTCGTGCAAGATCGAGCTGAGGCTCGAGGGCGACGGCCGCGTGCTTGATATGGGATTGAGCGCGGAGGACGGTAAGCGCTCGTTTAGCCGCAACGGCAAGAGATGCTCTGCCGCCGGTGTACGCGGGGTTCTGCCGAGCGTGCTGTTTTGCCCTGACCATCTGGACATGGTTAAGCGAGGCGCCAGTGTGCGCCGCGCCGCCCTCGATGACTTTGGCATGCAGCTGAGCGCACGCTATGCCGATCTTGCGAGCACCTATGGGCGCTGCGTGACCCAGCGTAACGCCTTGCTCAAGGAGACTTGGTGCTGCCGCGAGATGCTCGGCGCGTGGAACGATTCGATTGCCCGCGCGGGCGCGGCTCTGCTCGTGCACCGGTTGGCCCTGCTCGACCGGCTGGCGGGCCATGTACACACTGCCTACGGGCAAGTGGCGTCCGGCGAGGCTGCCAACGTGACCTACACGTCCACACTGGGGGATTTGCCCCAGGTCGAGGATCGCGAAGAGCTGAAGGGCTGGGCGTACGAGCGCATGCTGGCCGCCCTTGATGAGCACGCCGACGAGGAAATTCGCCGCGGCGTGACGTTGGTGGGACCGCATCGCGACGAGATTGAGTTTACCGTGGCGGGTCGCTCCGCCCGTTCATTTGCCAGCCAAGGACAGCAGCGTACACTGGTGCTGTCCTGGAAGGTGGCCGAGGTTGCCGTGGCTCGCGATGTCCTGGGCACCGCCCCACTGCTGCTTTTGGACGACGTGATGAGCGAGCTCGACGGCGAGCGTCGCGGCGCTTTCCTGCGGCTGATCGGCGATGACATCCAGACGGTCATAACTACGACCAACCTGGGGTACTTTACCGATGACCTGCTTGATCGAGCCAAGGTGGTGAGCATGGGTGAGACGTGCTAATTACGAGCGCGAGAGCGAGACGGTCGCCTTCAGCGGGTTTTTGAACGCAGAGCGCCAGCGCATCCTGGCGGCTGCAACGCCTAAGCGCCGTGCGCAGATGGAGGCCGCCGAGGAGTCGCGCACGGTCTATCGCGCATGGAACGCGGTGTGCTCGGGCACGCGCGAGGGGCGGCATGTGACGGGACTGCGCTACCTGCCCGAGTCCAATGAGCTGCTGGTATATCTCGACTCGCCCTCGTGGACGCAGGAAATGACGCTGTTGCGCGAGATCATCCGCGCGCGCATGGAGCGCGTCGGTGCGCATGTGGATGGCCTGGTGTTCAAAACCACCGCGCCCGGTCACACGCCGCCCGCTGCCAAAGAGCGTCTGCGTCCTGCCGTGGCCGAGCGCCCGCCGGCTCCGCATGCTGACCTAAGTGAGGCCGAGCGCACCGAGATTGAGCGCCAAGTGGCGCCCATCGAAGACCAAAAACTGCGCGAGGCCCTCGAGAATGCCATGAGAGCCAGTGCCGAGTGGGCCAAGGGCGTGCAAGGCAAAAAAGAGCCTTAAATCGCATCTGGTGGCCTTGTAGAGCCAAATACCCTCGTTCCCGAGGGTATTTTTTTACGATAAACTAGTAAGGCTGTACACATTTTCTTGACTGAAGGAGGACGTGTGGCAAACGAAAACGATTACGATGGCGGCGAGATTAAGATCCTCGAAGGTCTCGAGGCCGTTCGTAAGCGCCCGGGCATGTATATCGGCTCGACGAGCGCCAGCGGTCTGCATCACCTGGTGTGGGAGATCGTTGACAACTCCGTCGACGAGGCCATGGCCGGTTTCTGCACCGAGATCCAGGTGACGGTCCACGCCGACAACTCCATCACGGTCGTCGACAACGGGCGCGGCATCCCCGTCGACGAGCACCCTGTTAAAAAGATCCCGACGCTCGAGGTCGTCATGACGATCTTGCACGCCGGCGGTAAGTTCGATAACTCGGCCTATAAGGTCTCGGGCGGCCTGCACGGCGTGGGCATCTCCGTCGTCAACGCACTGTCCAAGCGCGTGGTCGTTCAGGTCCGTCGCGATGGCAACACCTACGAGATGGAGTTCTCGCGCGGCAAGACCGTCAAGAAGATGGAGGTCGTGGGCACCTCGGATTCGACGGGCACCACCGTCACCTTCTGGCCCGACGACGAGATCTTCGAGACCTGCATCTACGATTTCGATACGCTGCACAACCGTCTGCAGGAGACGGCGTTCCTCAATAAGAACCTCAAAATCGTGCTGACCGACGAGCGCGAAGCGACTCCCCACGTGGAGGAGTTTTGCTACGAGGGCGGCATCATCGACTTCGTCAAGTTCCTCAACGAGGGCAAGGACGTCCCCGAGGCCTTTAAGGAGCCCATCTACATCGAGGGCAAATCGGACCCGGACGCGCCTGTGGCCAAGATGGGCGAGGTCGAGGTTTCCCTGCAGTGGAATAGCGGCTACGGCGAGAACGTCATGTCGTTTGCCAACGACATCTACACCCCCGAAGGCGGCATGCACCTTGAGGGCTTCCGCACCGCGCTCACCCGCGTGATCAACGACTACGCGCGCAAACAGAACCTGCTCAAGGAAAAAGACGCCAACCTGACCGGCGACGATGTGCGCGAGGGCCTTTCGGCCGTTATCTCGGTCAAGCTGCCCGATCCGCAGTTTGAGGGCCAGACCAAGGCCAAGCTCGGTAGCTCCTATATGCGCGCGCTCACGCTCAAGATCGTGACCGACGGCCTCGCCGATTACTTGGAGGAGCATCCCAAGCCCGCCCGCGAGATCGTCAAGAAGGCGCAACAGGCCTGCAAGGCGCGAAACGCCGCCCGCAAGGCGCGCGAGGCGACCCGCCGCAAGAGCCTGCTCGAGACGGCGTCCCTGCCCGGTAAGCTCGCTGACTGCTCGGTGCGCGATGCCGAGCTGACCGAGCTCTTCATCGTAGAGGGCGACTCGGCAGGCGGTTCGGCCAAGGACGGCCGTCGCCGAGACATCCAGGCGATTCTGCCCCTGCGCGGCAAGATTCTAAACGTCGAACGCGTTGGTGACCATCGCGCGTTCTCGAGTGACACCATTCAGTCGCTGATTACCGCGATCGGCTGCGGCGTCACGACGAGTGCCGGCGACGGCGGCGACTTCGATATCACCAAGGCGCGCTACCACAAGATCATCATCATGACCGATGCAGACGTCGACGGTGCGCATATCCGTATCCTGCTGCTGACGTTCTTCTACAAGTACATGCGTCCGCTGATCGATGCCGGCTACGTCTATGTTGCCTGCCCGCCCATCTTTGGCATTAAGGTGCGCAACAAGATCCACTACGTGTATCCCAACGGCCGCCAGCCCGAAGACGAGATCCTGCGCGACACCATCCAGAGTCTGGGCCTGAACCCCGACGATAACGACGAGGACGGCAAGGCCAAGGACGGCAAGATTACCAAGAAGCGCAAGGGCTATACCGTCCAGCGCTACAAGGGTCTGGGCGAGATGGACCCCAAGCAGCTTGCCTCGACGACGATGGACCCCAAGACCCGCATCCTGCAGCGTGTGTCGATCGAAGACGCCGTGGTGGCGGACCGCGCCGTGCGCGAGCTGATGGGCTCCGAGGTCGGCTATCGCCGCGAGTACATCGAGAAGCATGCGCATGATGCACGCTTCTTAGACGCCTAACCTGTTCGGCTTTCCCAGCCACCGCACCTTCGCCCTCAATCGTCGGTCGCGTACCCAAGTACGCTTCCCTCCTCTTTCGAGCGAATCTGCGGCACCTGGAAAAGCCGTCTCCGTGGCAGGGAACTAATGGACCACGCAAACCATGAGGAGGTAACGTGGCAGACGATACCAACAATAACGAGGGTATGGGCGAGGCCGGCGATGCCGGCATGCCCGACGATCTGAAGCGCCTGCTTGCCCGTGCTGAGCAGGGCGAGGACGGCGACCCGGACGCCTATAACCCCGATGCCGATGATGACGAGGAAGAGGACGACGACGGCGAGCTCGAGGAGAGCTTTGGCGAAGTCGACCGTGGCGCCTCGGCCGGCGAGGATATCAACGGCGGCCAGCTCCAGATTTCGGAGTTCGGTCGCGAGATGAAGCAGTCGTTTATCGAGTATTCGATGTCGGTCATCACGGCGCGCGCCCTGCCGGACGTGCGCGACGGCTTAAAGCCGGTGCACCGCCGCATCCTGTACGCGATGAACGAGAGCGGCATCTACCCCAACCGCCCGCACAAGAAGTCGGCGTGGACGGTCGGCGAAGTTATCGGTAAGTACCACCCGCACGGTGACTCTGCGGTCTACGAGGCCATGGTCCGCTTGGCGCAGTGGTTCTCCATGCGTACGCCGCTCATCGACGGTCACGGCAACTTCGGCAATATCGACGGCGACGGCGCGGCGGCCATGCGTTACACCGAGAGCCGCCTGGCAAAGCCCGCCATGGAGCTGCTGCGTGACCTGCAGAAGGATACCGTCGACTGGCAGCCCAACTACGACGAATCGCTCGCCGAGCCTCAGGCGCTGCCCGCGCGCTTCCCCAATCTGCTGGTCAACGGCAGCCAGGGCATCGCCGTCGGCATGGCCACCAACATCGCCCCGCATAACCTCGCCGAGGCGATCGAGGCCACCTGCTACCTGATCGATAATCCCGACGCCACTGTCGACGAGCTCATGCAGATCATGCCCGGTCCGGACTTCCCCACCGGCGCCATCATCATGGGCAGCGCCGGCATTAAGCAGAGCTACGAGACCGGCCGCGGCTCCATTACCGTGCGCGCCAAGGCACACGTTGAGTCCACCAAGACCGGTCGCAGTCGCCTGGTCTTCACCGAGATTCCCTACATGGTCAACAAGGGCACCCTGCAGGAGAAGATTGCCCAGCTCGTCAACGACAAGCGCATCGAGGGCATCTCGGACATGCGCGATGAGTCCAACCAGAAGGGCATCCGTCTGGTCATCGAGCTCAAGAAGGGCGTCATTCCGCAGGTCGTGCTCAACAACCTGTATAAGTACACCTCGCTGCAGACGACCTTTGGCGCCAACAACCTGGCGCTCGTCAACGGCGTTCCCAAATGCCTGAGCCTGCGTGAGATGCTGCAGCACTACATCGACCACCAGGTCGACGTCGTCACCCGCCGCACCCGCTTCGACCTTAAGAAGGCCCAGGCCCGCGCGCATATCCTCGAGGGCTACCTGATGGCTCTCGACCATATCGACGAGGTCATCAGCATCATCCGCTCCTCGCAGACCGATTCCGAGGCCAGCAGCCGCCTGATCGAGCGCTTTGGCTTTACGCCCGAGCAGACCACGGCCATCCTCGAGATGAAGTTGCGCCGCCTGACCGGCCTGGAGCGCGACAAGATCCAAGAAGAGTTGGACGGCCTGCGCCGCGCCATCGCCTACTACGAGGACCTGCTGGCGCATGAGGAGAAGATCCTGGGCGTCATCAAGGAAGAGATGCGCGAGATCTCCAAGAAGTTCGGCGATAAGCGCCGCACCGAGATCAGCCATGTCGAGAAGGACCTGGATGTCGAGGACCTCATTGCTGACGAGGACATGGTCGTGACCATCACCCACACCGGCTACGTCAAGCGCATCCCGGTGGCCGCCTACCGCGCCCAGAAGCGCGGCGGCAAGGGCGTGTCGGGCGTCAACCTCAAAGAGGACGATGTCATCGACGAGATGTTCATCGCGTCCACGCACGAGTACGTGCTGTTCTTCTCGAGCAAGGGCAAGGTCTATCGCCTGAAGGTGCACGAGCTGCCGGTGGGTACGCGCCAGGCGCGCGGTACCGCGATCGTCAACCTGCTGCCCTTCGAGGAGGGCGAGAAGATCGCGAGTGTCATCAGCTGCCGTGAGTTCCCTGCCGACGAGTACCTGATGTTTGCCACCAAGGGCGGCATGGTCAAGAAGACCGTGATGAGCGCATATGACCGCAGCCGTCGCGACGGCCTGATCGCTATCAACCTGCGTGACGACGACGCGCTGCTGAACGTGCGCCGCGTGCGCGAGGGCGACAAGATTATCCTGGCCACCACCGCGGGCAAGGCGATCATGTTCTCCGGGGAGCAGGTGCGCGCCACCGGCCGCGATACCAGCGGCGTTCGCGGTATCGGTATGAAGGACGGCGTGAGCGTTCTGGGCATGGAAGTCACTAACGGCAACGGCGATCTATTCGTCATCACCGAGCGCGGCTACGGCAAGCGCACGCCGGTCGCGGACTACCCGGAGCAGAATCGCGGCGGTCAGGGCGTCTACACCATTCAAATGACCGAGCGTAAGGGTAACCTCGCGGCCATGAAGACGGTGGGCCCGCAGCACGAGCTGTTCATCGTGACGGAGGGCGCGACGGTCATTCGCGTCAAGACCGATGAGATTAGCCAGACTGGCCGCGCTACCCAGGGCGTCAAGATGATGACCGTCGACGACAACGACCGCATCTGCGCCGTAGCCCGCATGACGGCCGCCAAGGAGAAGCCCGAAGGCGAAGCCACAGAAGACGGCTCTGCCCCCGAAGAAACCCCTGTCGACCTAGGCGACGGCAACGACATGCCAGAAGATCTCCTCGACGAGTAAGAGACCCTAGCTGGTAAAAAATATCAGACCCCATATATCGGCGGTCGGCGCACCTGCGCGCCGACCGCTTTTTTGACAAGCTTGGAGCCCCGTGTCAGACGGCTGGGCGAGATGGGTTAGGTTTGTCGCGAGTTCCGCACGCAAAGAAGGCCACTTAATGTGGCCTTCGTCTTGCGCAG
>CALFDL010000160.1 GCA_937950415.1 uncultured Collinsella sp.
AAGGATGCCGAAAAGATTGACCTGGGTGAGTACCTGATTCTGGCTATCGCCACCTCAATCGACGCCCTGGCCGTGGGCATCTCATTTGCTGCGCTCTCGGTTGACATCGTTCCCGCCGTATCGCTTATCGGAGTCACAACGTTTATCTTCTCCGTCGCCGGCGTAGCGATCGGCCACACCTTTGGCGAGCGCTACGAAAAACCCGCCACCATCGTGGGCGGCGTCGTGCTCATCCTCATCGGGCTTAAGATCTTGCTGGAACACTTGGGTTTTTTGGTGCTGTAAAACACCCTTCAAAACTAAACGTCCGTATGAGGCCTCATGCAGAGTTTTGCATGAGCCTTTTCATGCAGACTTTTGCATGTCATACTAGGATGCAAAAGTCTGCACGTTAGGAGATTGCCATGGATACCCTTCCCATCACCACGCCGCGCCAAGCCGGCATCTACGTGCGTCAGGCGCGCGAGGCGCAGGGGATCACCCGTGCCGCCCTCGCTAAAAAAGCCGGTGTTTCGGAACGCCTGCTCGCATCGCTCGAGCTGGGAGATGCCACGGGCATTCGGCTCGACAAGCTGCTGGCAGTTTTCGGTGCTCTTGGACTGGCGCTCGCCGCTCAAGGGGATATAGGCGAAACGAAAAATGAGCAACCAGTCGACGCCCCGCATGCTGATCAACCTTGCAGCACCTCCAGACGCCATCACGCCCAACGTCTTCATCATCGCAACCGTCGCAGCACAACCATTCCGGCTCTTGCAGATGCCCCCTTTACGTCCGAGCTCTACGACAGGGCCTTCGCCGATTTCGCCATGTCCAATCTCGGAGTCTCGATTGCCACAAACGCATCTAGCCAAACCATGCCCGAAGGGAAATAGCCAATGGCCAGAACATCACTTCGGACCATTATTTGCGGCGTGCCTGCTGGAACGCTCACGCAAGATGAGAACGGTCTTATCAGCTTTACCTACGATCATGACTATGACGGGCCAGCCCTATCGACCAACATACCCGTATCGAATCGCACATACGGACAACAGGTCATGAATCCGTACCTGTTTGGCCTTCTACCCGACAGCGAGGACCAACGAAAAGCGATTGCCGCCGAATTCGACGTTAGGCCCAACAATCCCGTTGCGTTGCTCAGCCATATCGGACTCGACTGTCCGGGCGGCGTGCAGTTTTGTGCCGAAGAAGATACCGACGCCGTCCTGCATCGCGCTGGCGAATACCGCCCTATAGACAACCACGAAATTGCTCTTCGTCTCAAGTCGATCAGAGATGACCGCGATGCATCGTGGATGGGTCTAGATGAAAGTTGGTCACTTGGAGGCAACCAGGGCAAGTTCGCGCTCGCGTTCATAAACGGCCGCTGGTGCGAATGCATGGGCTCCTCGCCCACGACGCATATTTTCAAAAATGGCGTTATCGGATTTAAACTCGAGGCTCTCAATGAGTTTGTCTGCATGAAAAGCGCCCAGCGCGTCGGCATCGCAACGGCAAACGTCGAATATCGTATGTTTGAGGACGAACCTGCCCTCATTGTTGAGCGCTATGACCGCGTGAAAGTCAAAGACGGAACGATCAGGCGCCTACATCAAGAAGACCTCTGTCAGGCACTTGGGGTGATGCCCGCCCAAAAGTACACGGCAGACGGCGGCCCGACCGCACGCGATATTCAGGAACTCCTCGTCAATACGAGCCATCATCAACTTAACCTGTATCTGTTTACGCAGATACTTTTCTTTAACGCCATCATCGGCGCACCGGACGCGCATGCGAAGAACTATTCCCTGCTTCTTGGAAACGGCGGCACAGCTATGATGGCCCGTATGTATGACGTTGCATCTGGGCTGGCATACGAACGTATGCGGCGAAAAGCGCGCCTCGCCATGAGCGTTGGCGGCGAAAACCGTGTGGGACGCATCGGTCCAGGCGCTATCCGCCGATACCACGGTATGGGCGACCCCGCGCTGGAGGCGGCACTCACCGATGCCGGGCTATCCGAGAAGTTTTGCTTTGCGACCATGATGGACCTCGCCTACGAGGTACCCATTTGCATGGAAGAGGTCATGGACGAATACGCCGACCTGCCCGGCATGGCGGACCTACGCGAGCATATGCTCGGCCCCGTCCGCGAAAACTGCAAGCGCACCCTCGACCTCATCAAGGCGGATATGGGCTAGACGTTCGCAATTTCCCATTTCTTAAAAGAAAGGAGGGGCACCCGTCGCAAAAGCTCGGATGTCCCCTCTCGTAATGTCATTTGCAATCCGCTAGCACGTGGCTCGGACTGCTGCTAGCGCAACCTTTACGCAGCGAGGCGCTTGAGGACGTCGATGAGCAGCTCGTAGAAGCGCTCGGCAGAGGCGAGCTCCATGCTCTCGTCCGGGGTGTGGACATCGGAGAGCGTCGGGCCCACGGCGA
>CALFDL010000161.1 GCA_937950415.1 uncultured Collinsella sp.
AGCGCATTGACGCTCGAAAGCGTAGCGCCCATGTACGGATGCACCGGCGTCTTGCCGTCGATAATCTGGTCGGCAATGTTCTTGGCGTAGTTAACGGGAATAGCAAAGCCCACGCCCGAGCTGGAGCCCGAATAGCTCTCGATGAGCGAGTTGATACCCACAAGCTCGCCGTTGTCGTTGACGAGCGCGCCGCCGGAGTTGCCCGGGTTGATGGCGGCATCGGTCTGGATCATGTTGGCATAGATAGTGTTACCGCTGGTAGAGCCCATGGCCGTGGAGCGGTAGAGCGCCGAGACGATACCGGTGGAGACAGACTGCTCGTTGCCGAACGGCGAACCGATCGCCATGACCCATTCGCCCACGTTGAGCTTGGAGGAGTCGCCGATCTCGATCGGCGTGAGCTTGGAAGCATCGGCGTCCTTGAGCTTGATGACGGCCAGGTCGCTCGAGGCGTCGTTGCCCACGAACTCGGCCTCGTAGGTGGTGCCGTCGTCCATGGTCACCACGTACTGGTCATAGCCATCGACCACGTGATTGTTGGTGAGGATGTGGCCCTCGGTATCGAGCACAACGCCCGAACCGACGCTGCCCGAGTTGTCCGACTCATCGGCAGACTGCGAAAGCGCGTTGCTCTGGCTGCCACTCGACGTTGCGGTGATGGAAACGACAGAGGGCAGCGCCTTGGCAGAAACGGCCTCGGCCAGCGTGGTGTCCTCGGAATCAATCGTAATCTTTTGCGTCGACGAACCCGAAGCGCCCGCCGTCACGGCATTCTTGCCGCCACCGATATCGAGCGTGCCGCTCATAATGAGCGCAATGACCAGCAGGGCGCCGCAGGCACAGCCGGCGAGTGCCGTAATAAAGATCGGCAACTTTTTGGTCTTGGTTTTGACCACTGTGTGCTTGTTTACAACCTGCTGACCGCCCAGCGGCTGGCCGGTCTGTGTGTCGTAAGCCTGCACGTAAGGAATGTTGTTGCCATCGGCAGGCGTCGACTCCACCTGCACACGCGGCTGCTGTTGGGTCTCGCCGGCGTTGCCCGCATCCTGGGGACGCTGGGAATCGTACTCGCTCATAGCTGCGATCCTTTCGTCAAATAACCAAAGGCCCGCCAAACATGTGGCGGGCCATCATTGTTCACGTTGAGTTGTACCCCAATATGCGGGCGCAAGTGTATGAGAACGCAATCTTTTAGGAAGGCTTAAGTTCTGCCGCAGGCCCAAAAGAGGTCCACACATGCGTCAAAACCACCACAAAGGTGCCTGTCCCCTTTGTGGTGGAAATCTAGTCCTTAAACAGATAGCCCACGCCGCGGACGGTGGTGATGTGCGCCGCGATCTGCGGGCCCACCTTGGAGCGGATGCGTCGGATGTGCACGTCGACGGTGCGCGTGCCGCCGCAGTACTCAAAGCCCCACACGCGGTGCAGCAGCACCTCGCGGCTGTAGGCACGGTTGGGGTGCGTCGCCAAAAAGCTCAGCAGCGAGTACTCCATCAGCGTCAGGTCGATGGGCTCGTCATCGAGCGTCACCTGGTAGGTAGCCAAGTTAATCTCGAGGTTATCGATGTTGAGCACATCGTCGGCGGTGACGGTCTCCTCCTCGCCCATCAGGCGCTGCGCGCGAGCCTTGAGCTCGTTGGGCGTCGCCGTGGGGCACACAAAGTCGGCATGCGCGTGATTCGGCAGGCGCAGGGTGCCAAGGGCCTCATCGTCGACGATCACCAGCATGGGGACGCCGCCACGATCGTCAAGCCACTTGGCAATCTGATCGATGCGGTCGCTGCGAATGCCATCGGAATCGAGGATCAGCAGGTCAAAGTCGTGCGCCGCAGTCGGCGAATCGGGAGTGGCCAGACTCACCTCGACACCCAGGGTGGTCGTCAAGCTGCGGGCAAACTCGTGGAAGCGCGTCGTGCGCGCCATGAACAGGGCACTCTTTTCGGACATATCGGCCTCCAAAGAAATGAGCTCAATCGTACTGGAACAAGCCAGCGCGATTAGGAGTTCGCCAGGTAGTGCTTGATCTCCCACTCGGTGATCGTAGACTCAAACTTATGCCACTCGTCGCGCTTCTTTTTGAGGAAGAAACTGTGGATGTGCTCGCCGAGGGCATCCTTCATAAACTGCGAGTCCTCAAACACGTCGAGCGCCTCTTTGAGCGAGCGCGGCAGCGGCGTGTAGCCGGCCTCGAGCATCTGACGGTCGGTAAGCTTGAGCGTCTCGGCCGTGGCCTCGGGCGGGAGCTCCAGCTTGCGCTCGATGCCGTCCAGACCAGCCGCCAGCGTGACGGCGTTGACCAGGTACGGGTTGGCCATGGGGTCGGGACTGCGCAGCTCGATGCGCGTGGACAGCTGCTTGCCAGGCTTGTAGACCGGAATGCGGACCATGCTCGCGCGGTTGCGCAGGCCCCACGTGGCGTACTGCGGTACGGAGTCGCCACCCGTGGTGATGCGCTTGTACGAGTTGACCGTGGGGTTGGTGATGGCGCTGATCTCGCGCGCGTGCGCCAGGATGCCGGCCATGTAGTGCTTGGCGATATCGGAGAGGTGGTACTTCTCGTCGTCCTCGCCCCAAAAGACGTTGTTGCCGTCATGGTCGAACAGCGACTGGCACAGGAACATGGCGCTGCCGTCCTCGCCCGCCAACGGCTTGGGCATAAAGGAGGCGTGGCAACCGCTCTCGTAGGCCTGCTGCTTAATGATGAGTTTGGCCGTGGTGATGGCGTCGGACATACTCAGGGCCTCGGCGTGACGCAGGCTCATGCCGTGCTGCGAGCGACCGGCGGCGTGGAAGGTGTACTCCACGGGCACGGACATCTTCTCGAGCGTGAGGACCGTGTTGCGACGCAGGTCGCGGGCGGCATCGCTCACCGAAAGATCGAAGTAGCCCACGTTGTCGAGCGGCTCGGGGGTGTGCTCGTCGGGGAAATAGTAATACTCCAGCTCGGCGCCCACGTTGAGCAGATAGCCGGCCTTCTCGGCCTTGCGGAACATGCGGCGCAGGGCATCGCGCGGGTCGCCGGCAAACGGCTTGCGATCGGGGGTGCACACGTCGCAGAACACGCGGGCGACGCCGTTGTGGCTCGGGCGCCACGGCAAAATCTGGAAGGTCGAAGCATCGGGAAACGCCAGCATGTCGGCTTCCTCGGGCGTGGCAAAGCCCTCGATGGCGGAGCCGTCAAAGCCAATACCCTCCTCAAAAGCGACCTCGAGGTCCTCGGGGCTGATGGCAAAGTTCTTGAGGCGGCCGAGAATGTCGACAAACCACAGACGCACAAAGCGGATGTCACGCTGCTCTACGGAGCGGAGTACGTAATCGATGTTCTGCTGGTTCATGTCGCTCCCCTTTCTTTCGGGCGGGTTTCGACTGGTCTATATCGCAGATACTATCGCAGAAAAATGTTTCCGCAGGGTTAAAGCGT
>CALFDL010000162.1 GCA_937950415.1 uncultured Collinsella sp.
GGCCAAGCGCCGTCTGCTGCCGTTCTACCAGCGGGTTAAACGTGAGGAGCCGGTTCGGTGGGCTGCGTGGAATGTCGATTCCGATCTGGAGCGTCAACTGCTGCAGGTCCTGCGTATGAAGCCGCGCCGAACGGCCTCGGGCGTGGCGACCATTACCGTCATTACCAAGCCCTGGCCATGCTCGGGCGATTGCCTGTTTTGCCCCAACGATCTGCGCATGCCCAAAAGCTATCTGCACGCCGAGCCGGCGTGCGCCCGTGCGGAGCAAAACTGCTTCGACCCGTATCTGCAGGTGAGCGCTCGTCTGACCGCGCTTTCGCAGATGGGACATGCGACCGACAAGATAGAGCTCATTGTGCTCGGCGGTACCTGGAGCGACTATCCGCAAGGGTATCAGACGTGGTTTATGTCGGAGCTTTTCCGTGCGCTCAATGACGATGCCGTCGCCGGTGTGGCGGCAAACCCCATGTTGGCGCGTCCGGGCATCAGCCGTGCCGAGGCAGGGCGCCTGCTCGATGACGCTCCCGCCGATGCCCTGCCGCCGGTGGTAACAGGGCGCCGCGAGCGCTATCGGGCTGCCGGCATTGCGACAGACGAGGCTGAGCTTGCTGCCGGCGTTGCCGGCGAGCAGGAGCGTGTGGATGCTGCCGTGGGCGGCTATAACCGCGCAGTGCGTCGTCTGTACGGCCCCGGTACGCCGTGGGGCGAGGTCGCCGAGTGGCAGACGGCAACGATGGAAGAGCTCGAGCGGCAGCAGCGAATCAACGAGACGGCGAAGCATCGCGTGGTGGGACTCGTTATCGAGACGCGCCCCGATGCCGTAACGCCGCAGGCCCTCACGCTCATCCGCCGCCTAGGCTGCACCAAGATCCAGATGGGTATTCAGAGTCTCGACCAACATTTGCTCGATATCAACGAACGTCGCATTTCGGTGGCGCAGATTGAGCGGGCGTTTTCGCTTGCGCGCCTGTTTGGCTTTAAGATCCATGCGCATTTTATGCTCAACTTGCTGGGCGCCACGCCCGAGGGGGACAAGCACGACTACGAGCGCTTTATGACCGAGGGGGCCTTTATGCCCGACGAGGTCAAGGTCTACCCGTGTGCGCTCATCGAGGGCTCGCGTCTGGTGGGCTGCTACGAGCGCGGCGAGTGGCGCCCCTATACCGAGGAAGAACTGCTCGATGTGCTGGCCGACGACATCGTGGTGACGCCGGCGTTCTGCCGCATCAGTCGCATGATCCGCGACTTTAGCTCTGATGACATCATGGTGGGCAACAAGAAGCCCAACCTGCGTCAGCTCGTTGAAAACCGCTTGTCGGCTCGTGGGGAAGGCGCGACAGTGCGTGAGATTCGCTATCGCGAGATTAGCACGGCGGGCGCCGACTTGCATGAGCTGACCCTTGACGAGGAAGTGGCGTACGAGACGCCGGTGACGCACGAGCGCTTTTTGCAGTGGGTGACGCCGCAGGGCAAAATCGCGGGCTTTTTGCGGTTGTCGCTGCCCGACCATTCGTTTGTTGCCGCGCATGCGGACGAGTTGCCGACGATGCCGGACGAGGCGATGATTCGCGAGGTGCACGTGTATGGCATGGCGGCGCGCGTGGGAGATCAAGGCCAGGCAGCCCAGCACCATGGATTGGGGCGTTTGCTCGTAGAGCGTGCGTGCCATATTGCTCGGGACGCGGGCTATGCGCGCATCAACGTGATCAGCGCGATTGGCACACGCGAGTACTATCGCCATCTTGGATTTTATGACCATGGCCTTTATCTGCAAAAGGAGCTCTAGATGAACAAGCCGAGTGTTTCTGCCGGCGTCGTTGCCGGCGTTGCCCTGGGAGCTGCGGCGCTTGGTGCGGCCGCCGTTGTTGTTCGCGCTGCCTGTCTGCAGGTTGCGCGAACCCGCAATGGGTTGGCGCGTGTGAAACGCGTGCACGATGAGGGCGGCGACGAAGTCCGCGTATTGGTGCAAGGCGGCGTCTACCAAAGCGCGAGTTACGTTGGCGAGCGCTGGGCGGAGCCCGTCTTTGCGTACTATCGTGCGTTTGACGATGCGTTTGAGGCCGAGGATGCAATGCGTGACGCTTATGGTCACGGTATCGACCGCATGCTTATGCTGGGCGGCGGCGGGTTTGCCTATCCCAAGTTTGCGCTGATGTCGCACGAGAGCTTGCGCATGGACGTCATTGAGTACGATGCCGAGATTACGCGCCTGGCGCGCCGTTGGTTCTACCTGGGCGAGCTGGAGCGCACGGTGGGCGATCGCCTGCGAGTGATTACCGCTGAGGCTCGCTCGTATCTGGGCGTGACGAGCGTGGGCCATCGTCGCTACGACGCGGTCGTGAGCGATTGCTTTGGCGGTGCCGAGCCCGTACGTGAGCTGGCGACGGTTGAGGCGTTGCATTTGGTGCGAGGCAGCCTGAACCCCGGGGGTATCTACGTGGCCAATATCGTGAGTGCGAACAGGGGGAGCGATGTGACGCTCCTTCGCGACTGCGCTGCCACGGCACTCGAGGTATTCGCCCACGCCTGGGTGGTCCCATGTGGCGATGCGGAGTTCGGCGGCGAGGAGAACTACCTGCTCATCGCCAGCGACGGCAACTACGCCTTTGCCGAAGCCGTGCCCTTCGACACCGACTTCCTCGGCACCGTTCTTCACGACAAATAGGTCTCCCCGTCCCAAAAAGACTGGTCTTAGGCGTGGTCGCGCCAGCCGAGAACGCGCTGCTTCATGCCTTCGATGTCGAGCACGCCTTCGGCAAAGCCTTTGCGCACGAGCTCCTCGGGAACGTACTCGTCGTAGCGATCAAAATAAGGCACCTCGCCGGGATAGACGAGCTCGATGGGATTGAAGTCCTTCTCGGCCTCGGCGGCGAGCACCTCAAAGAACGTCTCCTCGTCGGCCTTCATCTTAAACTGCATAAAGTACGGGCGCGATGGGTCGAGTCCGCGAAGGCCCAGCTCCGCGGCACATTTAATCTTGAGCATGCGCTCGAGCGCCAAAAAGGCGTAGCTGCCCAGCCAGGGGAAGAGCACCCAGGTATCGCCGCCCAGGTTAATGAGCGGCTTGGTTCCCGCCCCCGAAATCTCGGCCGTATGACGAGCCTGCGCCAAGCGGGCCCGTGCGTTACCCATGAGGTACGGATATGTCGCGTGCTCGTTGAGCGCCTTGCGCATGCGCTCGAGTACGTGTGTATTGATGTCGCCGGGGCAGTCGCCAAAGTAGGCCGGCACCCGGCCCTTGACTTGCGTGGCAAAGACAGTGTGGCGCTTCCAGTCCACTTCCTCGACAATCCAGCAGTGTCCGGCGATGGCGATGCGCTCACCGGGCGGGGGCGGATTAACGATCGTGCCCAGCTCGGCCGATTCGCTCCGGACGGTAAACTCCTCGTTTTCCTGGAACACGGCGTAGAACTTAAAGTTGTTGATGATGCGCTCGCCCGCGAGGCCCACGATGAGCCCACCGCCCTCGGTGACCTGGATATGGTCGATCTTAATGAGGTGACGTAGCAGCACACGGTAATCGCCTGCCGAGACACGGTGGAAATAGCTGAGCGTGAGCACGCGCTGGGCAAGTTCGGCCGGCGTGAGCTCGCCGGTGCTGGCGAGGGTCGACATAGTCTGGTGATAGAGCAAACTGTAGGGGAGACGATCGAGCTCGGGTGGCTCGACCCACTTTTCCTCGCGATAGAGTTGTACGAGCGCGATACCCTGCAGGAGCTTCCAGGGAATGGTTTCGGGCATCATCGTGCGCGGCTCGGACTCTTCCTCGCGCATGACAAACCACATCTCGGGCGGAAGATCGCGACGGCCTGTGCGCCCCATGCGCTGCAAAAAGGAGCTAACGGTAAACGGCGCGTCAATCTGGAAGGCGCGCTCCAGGCGGCCGATATCGATACCGAGCTCCAACGTAGAGGTGGTGACGGTTGTCTGCGCCTGCTCCTCGTCGCGCATGAGCTCCTCGGCCGTCTCGCGTAGCGATGCCGAAAGGTTGCCGTGATGGATGAGAAAGCGGTCGGGCTCGTGCCGGCTCTCGCAGTAGCTGCGCAGCATGGAGCACACGGCCTCTGCCTCCTCGCGCGAGTTGGCAAAGACCAGGCACTTGCGGCCGCGCGTATGCTCAAAGATATAGCCCATACCGGGGTCGGCGTTGTCGGGCGCCGTGTCGGTGGGGTTGAGAAGCGCCTGCTCGGTCGCTCGTGGGATGTCGACTTCGCCCTCGGGGGCCGAGGAAGTGCGACGGTCTTTGGGAGCGGCCTTGCCCCGCGCCTGCTCGCGACGTTGACGGCGTTCTTCCTGTGCAAGCTGTCCGCTGTGGCACATGTCTTGTCCGGATGCGGGCAGCGCCGCGGGCGCCGCCGTCTCAATACGCTCGCAAGCAAGCACCTCGGCTTCTTGTGGACCTGTGCCTACGAATCCTCGTTGCTGAGCCTGGGGGCCCGAGTTGTAGAAGTGCTCCATGGAGATGCGCCACACGCGGCGCGGTTCCTCAAAGCGGGGGATAACGCAGTCGCGCCCCGTTCCCTGCGAGAGAAAGGCGCCCGTGCGCTCGGGGTCGCCGATGGTGGCAGAAAGGCCGATGCGGCGGGGCTGCACGCCTGCCATGCGCGAGAGGCGCTCGATAAGGCAGAGCGTCTGACCGCCGCGGTCGCCGCGCATGAGCGAATGGACCTCGTCGATGACCACGTAGCGCAGGTCGCAGAACATGCGCGGGATCGCCATGTGCTTATGGATCAGGAGCGCCTCGAGCGATTCGGGCGTAATCTGTAGGATACCGCTCGGCTTTTTGATGAGTTTGGCCTTGTGTGATTGTGAGACATCGCCATGCCAGTGCCAGACAGGGATATCGGCCTCTTCGCAGAGGTCGTTGAGACGGACGAACTGATCATTGATGAGCGCTTTGAGGGGGCCGATGTAGAGGGCGCCTACGCTCGCGGGCGGGTTCTCCCAAAACTCGGTCAGGATGGGAAAGAAGGCTGCCTCGGTTTTGCCAGAAGCCGTGGATGCCGTCAGGAGCACATTGTCCTGTGTGTTAAAGATGGCATCTGCCGCCGCAACCTGGATAGAGCGCAAGCTCTCCCAATCGTGGGAGTAGATGAAGTCTTGGATAAACGGAGCATATCGGTCAAAGGCGTTCACGGGGCCTCCTCTCAAATACGAATCTCTTAACGCGGTGAGCAGTGGCTCGCTACATTACTGTCTCGACGTTTGCCCAGATAAAACCTGCCAAAATAAACCTGTCCCTTTTTGGCAGGTTAGATGGTGAACTCGGCGAAGTTGCGGTCTTCGCTTGCGGTGTCGGTGTTGTCCGTTACGGCTGCCGGCGCCAGCGCGTCGCCACCGACGCTTTGCAGCAACTCGGCCACGTTAGCATCGGGGTTTTGGCATAGGATGTCGAGCAGCTCGATAAAGTCACGAATGACTTCACGCGGCGTTAAGTGCGTATCGGCTCCCACGCGGCCAAACTCAATCTTGAGGAAGTCCACCAAGTCGTTTTCGGTAAGCGAGGGCGTCCAGCCAAAGTAGCCGGCATGGATCTGCATGAGTTTTTCGATCAGCACCAGCAGTTCCTCATAGGTGAGTGGCTGTAGGCGGATGATGGGAGCGAGCATGTCCTTAAGGTCCTCGCG
>CALFDL010000163.1 GCA_937950415.1 uncultured Collinsella sp.
CGGTTTGATTCGGGCAAAAACATACCACGGGAGCGACCGTTTGCAATACCCTCTGGCCGGCATCTTCATACCGTTCGCCGAGTATGCCAAGGTTTACTAAAAAACGCGCAGGTGGGGCCGCTGAGCTGCGCAAATGTTAGCTAAAGGTGACTTGAAATATTGAGCTATTGAGCGCGCCTGCGGAAGCTGCATCCCGTTATTTGGCCGAAAAACGGGATGCAGCTTCCGGTTGGACCGCCCGGCGGAAACTGTGTCCCAGAATTCGCGCTCAGACCGGGATATCCTTTCCGCAAGGCAGCCCCAGGCAACTTCGGATCCAAACCTCAGCCATCTCTACATAGATCTCAATAGATCTGCCGAGAACTCAAACAGTGCGTCTACCTGCGTATTCGCGAACCTAAACTCTCAGCAATAAGAAATCTTATATGAATTGACTTAGATTTTGTATATTCCAGCCCATAAGGGGATACACTACATCCTGAAAGACAAGCCGAAGCGCCGCGCGACAGACCGTCGAGGTGGCGCGAACGCACAAGAGAGAGGGAATTTCTAATGGGTAAGATTCTTGGTATCGACCTTGGTACTACTAACTCCGCAATGGCCGTTCTCGAGGGCGGTTCTCCGACCATCATCGTGAACGCCGAGGGCGACCGCACCACCCCGTCCGTCGTGGGCTTCCGTGCCGACGGCGACCGCGTCGTGGGCAAGGCCGCTAAGAACCAGGCTGTCACCAACCCCAAGAACACCGTGTTCTCCATCAAGCGCTTCATGGGCCGCAAGTACTCCGAGTGCACCTCCGAGATCAAGACCGTGCCGTATGAGGTCAAGGAGGGCCAGGGTGGCCGTGCCGTCGTCGACATCGAGGGCAAGGATTACACCGCCGAGCAGGTGAGCGCCATGACGCTCGCAAAGATGAAGGCCGACGCCGAGAAGTATCTGGGCGAGACTGTCACCGACGCCGTCATCACCGTCCCGGCCTACTTCAACGACGCCCAGCGTCAGGCCACCAAGGACGCCGGTAAGATCGCCGGCCTCAACGTCAAGCGCATCGTCAACGAGCCGACCGCTGCTGCTCTGGCCTATGGCCTGGACAAGCAGGGCACCGACCAGCGCATTCTGGTCTTCGACCTGGGCGGCGGCACCTTCGACGTCTCCATCCTCGACCTCGCCGACGGCGTGTTTGAGGTTCTGTCCACCTCGGGCGACAACCACCTGGGCGGCGACGACTGGGATCAGCGCGTCATCGATTGGATGGCCGATAAGTTCCAGCAGGAGAACGGTGTCGACCTGCGTCAGGACCCCATGGCCCTGCAGCGTCTGAAGGAGGCCGCCGAGAACGCCAAGAAGGAGCTCTCCGCCGCCCAGCAGACCACCATCAACCTGCCGTTCATTACCATGAACCAGTCCGGCCCGCTGCACCTCAACTACACGCTGACCCGCGCCGAGTTCGAGAAGATCACCCGCGACCTGCTCGAGCGCTGCAAGCAGCCTGTCACCAACGCCCTGCGCGACGCCAAGCTTAAGCTCTCCGATCTGACCGAGGTCATCCTCGTCGGCGGCTCCACCCGTATGCCCGCCGTCCAGGAGCTCGTCAAGACCATGACCGGCAAGCAGCCCAACATGTCCGTGAACCCCGACGAGGTCGTTGCCGACGGCGCTGCCGTCCAGGGCGGCGTGCTCACCGGCGACGTCGAGGGCATCCTGCTGCTCGACGTTACCCCGCTGTCGCTGGGTGTCGAGACCATGGGCGGCATCATGACCAAGATGATCGACCGCAACACCACGATCCCGACCTCCAAGACCGAGGTCTACTCCACCGCTGCCGACAACCAGACCAGCGTCGAGATCAACGTGCTCCAGGGCGAGCGCGAGCTTGCCCGCGACAACAAGTCGCTCGGTAAGTTCCAGCTGACCGGTATCCCGGCTGCCCGCCGCGGCGTGCCGCAGATCGAGGTCACCTTCGACATCGACGCTAACGGCATCGTCAAGGTCTCCGCTAAGGACAAGGGCACCGGCAAGGAGCAGCAGATCACCATTTCCGGCTCCACCGCTCTGTCCGACGACGAAGTCGATCGTATGGTCAAGGACGCCGAGGCTCATGCCGAGGAGGACAAGAAGCAGAAGGAAGAGGTCGAGGTCCGCAACCAGACCGATAGCCTGTGCTACTCCACCGAGCAGACCCTCAACGAGCTGGGCGACAAGGTTTCCGCCGACGTGAAGTCCAAGGCCGAGGCCGCTATCGCCGACGCCAAGAAGGCGCTCGAGGGCTCTGACGTCGAGGCCATCAAGGCCGCCGGCGAGTCCCTGCAGTCCGTGGCCTACGAGTTGGCCCAGGTTGTCTACGCCGACGCTCAGCAGCAGACCGACGGTGCCGCCGGCGCCCAGCCTGCCGACGATGACGTAGTCGACGCCGACTACGAGGTTGTGGACGACGAGGACAAGTAATCATGTCCGCCCGTAAAGCTCGCACGGAGGCGGCTGCCGCTGGCGCCGCCCCCGTTGACTCTGAGGAGAAGGACGTGAAGATTCCCGTAGAGGCCGTCGACGATACCGAGGCCAACGAGGCCGAGGCCGCCGAGGCTGCCGAGAACCAGGTAGAGGATTCCAACAAGGAGGCGACGATGACCGAGGACGAGATGGTGGAAGCCGCTATCCGCGCCGGTGAGGAAGCCGCCGACAACGACTTTAAGCTCAAGTTCGAGCAGGCCCAAAAGGAGCTTGCCGACGTGCGTCATGAGCTCGAAGCTGCGGCAGAGGCTCAGAAGGCTGCCGAGGACAAGGCGAAGGACGCCACCGAGCGTACCGCCCGTCTACAGGCCGACTGGGAGAACTTCCGTCGCCGCACCGCCAACGAGCGCATCGCCGAGCGCGACCGCGCGACCGAGAAGCTTGTCACCGCGCTGTTGCCGGTGATCGACGATATCGAGCGCGCGATCGACCATGCCCGCAGCCAAGAGCTTTCCGACGACTTTAAGCAGTTCGTCGATGGCGTCGATGCGGTGCATGCCAAGCTGCTTGATGTGTTTGCGCACGAGGGCGTTGAGCCCATCGACCCCAAGGGCGAGGCGTTCGATCCGCTCGAGCACCAGGCTGTGGGTCGCGTCGAGGACGCATCGCAGTACGACGAGACCGTCAACGACGTGTACCAGAAGGGCTACCGCATGGCGGATCGCATCCTGCGTTCCGCGATGGTGACGGTGACCTACGGTGGCGAGAAGCGCCCCGCACCGGAGCCCGAAGCGGCGCCCGAGGAAGCTTCGGCCGATACGGCCGAGAGCACCGAGGAGTAATTGAGAAGGGCCCCGGGGCAACACCCGGGGCCCTTTCTGGCCTAGTGCCATATGAAAGCATGAGCCGTCGTCTGCATGGGCGGCGGACGTAACAGGAGAGGAGCTACGATGGCTGCAGGCAAAACCTTCTATGACATCCTGGGCGTATCCAAGAGCGCCTCCGACAAAGAGATCAAGAGCGCGTTTCGTAAGCTCGCGCAAAAATATCACCCCGATGCCGGCGGCGACGAGGCCAAGTTCAAGGAGATCAGCGAGGCCTACGAGACGCTTTCGGACGAGAAGAAGCGCAAAGAGTACGACCAGATGCTCATGTTTGGCGGCATGCCGGGCGCAGGCGGCGCGTATGGCGGAGGCTACGGTGCCGGCGCGGGCGCCAGCGGCTGGGGCGACATCTTCGACAGCATCTTTAGCGGCA
>CALFDL010000164.1 GCA_937950415.1 uncultured Collinsella sp.
CCGCCGCTGTTTGCGATCCGCTTTCCTCCGTCCCCTTCGGATCACGTGATCTGTTGGGGACGGAGGAAAACGGATCATTTCGTAGGCCCGTGGCCGCCTTGGAAACCGAATGATGGCACGAGCATCCATTCGGCTTCCAAGGCGGCCACGGACAGAACGGGGCGAACAGAAAAGAGCGACGGACGCCTACTCCCCCGCCACGCTTGCGCGCAGCTTGGCGGCGATGGGCTCCGAGGCCAGCAGGAATACGAGCATGACAACAGAACACACCAGGCACACGATCCAGGCGCTCGCAAAGGAGCCCGAGACGGCAAAGAGCACATAGACCTGCCAAAGCTCACCCACAAAGCTCATGCCCGCGAGCACCGCCGAGGTGGCAATAACGGTTAGGGAGCCCAAAACGCGACCGCTTACTTTATCGGCAACATGGCCAATGACAAGCGATCCGATAACGCTCACCACGGTAGAGATCGCATTGGAGACGTTGTACTGGGCAAGCGTAATCCCGAGGTTGCTGACGATCAGCAGCTGGAACATGCTCATGCAGTTGACGAAAATCGTGTAGCACGTGGCCATGATCACGAAGCCGGAGGCCACCACGAGCCAGCCGGGGAAGAACTTACGCTGCTGGGGCATACTGCTCCTTATTTAACAAACGAATAGCCGGCGCCGGGCGCCGGTAGTGCCCAAGATTGCCTTGAAAGACAAGGGCATAGGCCTTACGGCCATGCCCGCAGGCTTGAAAGGCAAGGTTGGGTGCTACCGGTGGTCGGCGATATAGCCCAAAGCGACGGCGGTATAGGCCGCGGCACCGAGCGGCAGCTCGGCATCGTTAAAGCGCGCCTTGGGATGGTGCTGGGCAAAATGCTCATCCGTATCGGTTACAGCGGCGCCCACGGTAAAGTACGCGCTCGGGATCTCGCTCGAGATAAGCGCAAAGTCCTCGCTCGCCATGGCGTGGAACAACGGCAGGAAGGCGGACTTGGGCAGCACCGCGCCCACGTAGCCAAGCGACGCCTGAGTCATATCGCTGTCGAGTACAAGCGGCGGAACATCCGAAAGTGTCTCGATGGTCGCCGGCGTACGATAGGTCGTGGCAACGCCTTTGACGACCTCCGCGATGCGGGCCTTGAGGTGCTCCATGAGCTCGACATCGAAGCCACGCAGCGTTCCCTCGAGCACACAAGTATCAGGGATGACATTTGCGGCCTGACCGCCGGCGAACTTGCCAACGGTAAGCGCGACCTCCTTGGCCGCCGGCACTTCGCGAGCGATAAGCTCCTGAAGTGCCAGATGCACGTGCACACCCGCCGTAATGGGGTCGATGCAGATCTCGGGGCTCGAGCCATGACCGCCCTTGCCCTGCAGCGTGATGCGGAAACCGTACACGCCCGAGAGCGCCGGACTGCCGTAAAGCACCAGGCCAAGCGACGACTGGCTATTGACATGCATGGCAAAGGCGACCTGAGGGCGCGGGTTCTGCAGCAGACCGTCGGCGATGGCGGCGCGGGCGCCCTCAAAGGTTTCCTCGCCCGGCTGGAACAGCAGCTTAACCGTGGCGTTGGCATCAACAAGCTCAGTCTCGCGCGCTTTGAGCATACGAGCCGCACCAAGCAGCGCCGTCGCGTGCATATCGTGACCGCAAGCATGCATGCAGCCGTTGACAGAGGCAAAAGACTCGCCCGACTCTTCCGCGACGGGAAGGGCATCCATGTCACCGCGCAGCATGATGACCGTGCCGGCCTGATCGTCCGTGCACGTACCGTTGCCCTGGGCCGCCACGGCCGCACCGGCACCGATGAGGCCCACAACACAGGAGCCGTCGACGAGCGTGGCAAACGGGATGTCCATCTCGGTCAGGCGCGCTTGGATATACGCAGAGGTCTGTGGGAGGCTATTACCCAGCTCGGGCATCTGGTGGAGATCGTGTCGCCACGCAGCGAGCTCGTCTGCAAAAGCCTGAGCTTCTGCAACAAGACCGTCACCGATAGAGGTCTGCGCCGCGGCGGTGGCCTTGGGCGCTGATTGCGGTTGAAGATCGGACAAAGCTGGTGCCATAGATGCCCTCCAGTATCGTTTTTGCAGCAAGCACTTTGATAGCGTAAAGTGCAAGGTACTACTTTAAGGGCGAGGCATAAAAAATGCCGCCCCGGGAGGGCGGCGCAACAAGTTGTTTACAATTGCGGGCGCGGCTTTCGACGCAAAAAATCGAAGTGAGTCTCGCTCAAGATAATCGACAGGAAGATGAGCGCGAAGCCGGCGAGCAGGCGCGAGGTGAGCGCCTCCCCCATCAGCAGCACCGAAAACAACACGCCCGAAGGGGACTCCATCGAAAGGAGCAGCGAGCCCGTCGAGGCCGGGACATGCGCCAGGCCGACGTTTTGGATGAGCAGAGCCGCGCATGTGCAGCCCACCGAGAGAAACGCCATCGCACTGATAAAGCTCGGCGTCCACACGGACAGAGGCGCTTGGGTCTCGAATAGCAGCGACGTTGCCAGGCTCAGCACGCCGTTGCCCACAAACATCCAAAACGTGATGACGTTGATGTCCATTTTGCGACCGTACTTGGCAGTCACCGCCATCTGGATGGCGAAAAAGGCCGCACCCGCCAGCGTAATGACGTCACCAATGTTGAATTCAACGCTATCGAGTGCGACGAGGCCAATGCCCGCTAGGCACAGCAGCGCGGCACCCAAGTTGTAGCGCGTGAGCTTTTCGCCGCTCAGGAAATAGCTCGCGAACGGCACAAGGATGCAATACGTGCCCGTCAAAAAAGCATTCTTGCCCGCCGTAGTATGTGCCAGACCGACCGTCTGCAGCGCATAGGCCGCCCACATGAGCACGCCCATACTCAGGCCAACGATCAGGTTGCGAGCGTTGAGGTGCGCGATGATGCGCTTGTGGAAGACGGCAAACATGACCAACGCTGCGGGCAGAAAACGTACATAGAGCAGCGCGAACACCGGAATGGTGCCGAGTGCGTCCTTCATAGTGGTAAAGGAGTAGCCCCAGATAATCGCCACCGAAAGCAGTAGAACTTTCCAGAACAACGGCGAGCGTGCGCCGGCACCCCGGGGAATACCACCCGCGCCCAAATCCTCACGGGCTACAGGGCTATCGGGCATGTTTTCGATTTCGTTGGCAGCGTATTGGGCCATGGAACATCCTCGCACTCAATCTGGGCGTGGTGTCCGCACGCGTATGGCTGCGTGCCGCCTCATGGTCAAATAAAAACGGGACGCGCCGGACCCCCGGCACGCCCCGCTACTGTAGCAACAACCGGTGTTGCATCGCAATCCAGCATAATAAAGTATCAAACTGGAAGATCTCGATGTTCCGACGGCGTTTACCTGGCTGAACTAGATCAACTTAGTCGACTCCAGCTTTTCGATGATCCAGTCGTTGGCTTTGATGACCGGACGGCGGAAGACGACGCCCAGTGCCAGCGACGGAATCAGATAGCTCGCCAGAATGCCTAGCTCAATCCAGTACTCCATATGGTAGGCGCCAGCCATGGCGGCGTGCATGGCGTTGATGCCGTGGGTAAACGGCAGGAACGGGTAGATCGCCTGGAACACGGGGCCGGTCATCTCGATGGGGAACGTACCACCTGAACCGCCGACCTGCATGACCAGCAGCACGACGGCGAGCGCCTTGCCGATATCGCCAAACGACACCGTAAGCGTGTAGACGATATTGGAGAACACGAGACTCGCGACCCAGCCCGCCAGCACAAACTGCAGCGGGTTGTCGCACTGGATGCCAAAGAACAGGATGTCGCCCGCGCACACGAGTGTCGCCTGCAGCAGGGCCAGACCTCCAAAGAACAGGTAGCGGCCCAGGTAGATCTCGTGCAGGCGCACGGGGATCAGCTCGTTGATGAGCTCATCGTCAACCGATACCTTCATCATGGCCGCCAGCACGATCGAGCCGACCCACAGCGACAGGATCGTATAGAACGGCGCCATGGCCGAACCGTAATTGCGGATCGGATAGACCGGCTTGCGGTCGAGCGCGACGGGGCCGGAAAGCGACACGGCCAAACCCTCGGGATCGTTGCCGATCATCGTCTTGATCGTGGCAAGGTCGTCCGACATCAGGGCGCCATCGAGCTCGTCCTTAAAGGCGCTGATCTTGTCCGATGCCTCACCCAGCTGATCGGAAGCCTTGTTGACCAGCGTCGCAGCCTTGGAGAGGCCCTTTGCGAGCGAGCCAGAGGCGTCGGTCAGACCGCTCACGGCGCTATCCAAGTCACCCGAGATACCGTTCAGGGAATCCAGAACGCCCGAAATGGTCTTCTTGAGCTCCTTGGCCTTAACCGAGAACGTGGAATCGTAGTCGGACTTGGCTCCCGAGATACCCGCCTTGGCATCGGCGATGGCCTGGTCGACCTCGGCACGCGAGTTGTTGACCTCCGCCATGCCGTCCGAAAGGGACTTTGCGGTCGCCGTCAGGTCCTTCGCATTGTTGCGGTACTCCACGGCAATTCTGCCCAGCGACGTCGCAGCGGACTCGAGACCGTCTTTGAGCTTGTCATCACTCACCTGGTCGGCAAGGTTACGGAGCTGATCGGTCATCGCATCGATATCGTCAGCACGCGTATTGAGCGCCGCTGCGGCTTCGTTGAGCTGAGACACCGTAAGGTCAACATGCTGATTCGCGGCATCGAATGCCTTCGCAAGCTCGGCGGACACGTTGTCGAACGAGC
>CALFDL010000165.1 GCA_937950415.1 uncultured Collinsella sp.
AGGTCCACTGAAAGGTGTGGAACACCGCGATGCCGGCGACCGCTACCAAGCGCAGCGCTTCGATGGAGGTGTTTCTGCTTGTTTTGCTGCCCATCAGACTATTTTCCAGCGCGTGCGTTGTATGAACCAAAGTGCGATGTGATCATTTTTAGAGTTTGCTTGGGCCCCTTGTTCCATACGTTATACAGGCCCTCGCCCACGAGGTCCTTGGCGTATGCGCAGTAGCTGATTTTAGGGTTGGCGATGCCCATATACTCGGCATAGAGCTTTTTGGCCGCAGGGGTAATGCGAGGATTGGCAAATACCAGCTCTTGCGGCATGCGTTCGAACATCCTGTGGATCGCCCGCTCGATTTCGGGGTGGCCATCAATTCCGGTGTGCTCAATCATGATGCCCATATAGGTGAAGCCACGTGTGATTTGGGGTGTCCAAACGGCGGGGTCGGTGACGTTGAGCCGCTCAAGAATATCGACCATGTCGTTCCAGCGATTAAACGGCATCAAGGGGTCACGCTTTGCCAGAGCAGCTGCCTTTTCGGGTGTTTCCTCGCGGTAGCAGTAATACGGCTTGGGCCAGTAAGCGATCGCCTTTGCCTGACAGAGCGTTTCGACAAGGAATGGATTGTCGGCCCAGCCCGCACCGGGGATTTCCTTAAACCAGATATTGTTTTGCATTAGGAAGTCGCGACGATAGATTGCCGACCAAATGGACGGATGATGGGCCAGCAGGTGTGGAGCGTCGTGAATGGTGAACGGTTGCCGAGACGGTTTGATGCGACCACGATATGCGCAATGTAGTTTGACCTCTTGGGGGGTATCGGGGTTGCGAATGATCCAATACGGGGTCTCAATAATATCGAGCTTGTTCGGACCGCCAAATTCGCGCTTGGCAAAGGCAAACATGTCGGAGTACATTCCGGGCTCGATCCAGTCATCGGGCTCGAGGATGGCAATCCAGTCGCCCATTGCCTCGCGAATGCCCAGATTGCAGGTTGCGCCGTAACCCTGGTTTGCCTTATCGATCACTCGAACGCGTGAGTCGCGCGCAGCGAAATCTTGCATAATGGCGAGCGAGTTGTCGGTGGATCCGTCGTTGATGGCGAGGATTTCCAGTTCGATTTTGTTTTCGTTTAATAGGCTGCCTATAGCCTGAGAAAGATACGGCTCGGCATTGTAAGTAGGCACGATTACGGTCAGCATTCAAACACTTTCTCTAGGCGATTTGGAAGAATTATACCTAATTGCATTTGCAACGGTTTTAGTTGCGTTCGCCTAATACTGCCAAGGGCTGCGCGACTATTGCTGACGCTGCGCCTGTAATGGATGTCAGCGATCGGCTGCAATAAAAATGTCGGCAGTGGCGAGACGGTTGTCCTTCCCATTCTTGCTCGTTATGGGACCGATCGATTGTGGACGCGGACTGAACCTAAAGACCAATCGTTGCCCAACAGGACGCGTGGGTTCGAAGGTGCCCTACAGGCATCTTCGAACGATGCACGTATGAATGCATGGTTTAAATCTCAATCCATTTGGGAGTAGCAGAATAGGCGTGACAGCGCACTGTTCTCTGCGGTTAAAAAGGCACCGGCCTCATGTTTTGATGCCGCTGCTTCTACCGTGGACGCGATGGTCGATTTTGATGCCGAACTCGGCCAGCTGGTGTTTACATATAAGCACTGCCGATGGTAGTTACCATCGCGATAGGATTCACTCTATGAGCGACGGATATCGTGGCACGTCGAGCCTTTTTGCGGACATCGCATATCGCATGGCGATGTTGAACCCCGCACTAGGGGATCGTGTGCTCAAGACGCCGGGCGTGGTAATGATTGACGAGATCGACCTTCATTTGCACCCTCGTTGACAGGCACGAATTCTGGAGGACCTCGTTCGCATCTTCCCCAACGTGCAGTTTGTCGTGACCACGCATTCGCCGGTTGTCGTGGCTTCAGTGCCTCGTGACAATATTTGCATTCTTGATGGCGAGACCACGTCGGTTCCTCCGACGGAGACACACGGACGTGATGCGGGAGACATTCTCAACACTGTTTTAGGTGCTTCCTCGCGACCCGAGGAAGCAGCCCATT
>CALFDL010000166.1 GCA_937950415.1 uncultured Collinsella sp.
CATTGCCGATTCTCGTCAAACGAAGACGCCTT
Source organism: uncultured Collinsella sp. (assembly GCA_937950415.1). GTDB lineage: Bacteria > Actinomycetota > Coriobacteriia > Coriobacteriales > Coriobacteriaceae > Collinsella. The sequence continues at coordinate 33 of CALFDL010000166.1, forward strand.
TGGAGCCGATCGGCGTCGATTCCATCAAGGCTTTTGTCAAGCGCGTGGGGATCTCAAACAGTTTAACCAAGGGCGTTCTCGATCAGAGGCTGGTAGATTTCCTTACCCGCTGCATTCATCCGGAAGAGGGCTGGTTCGCAAGGGGTCTCGGCTCTTCCGTGAACGAGACGAACGCTTCGGGGCGCAAATATGGCGATGTTGAATACTTGGACCTTTCAAATCGTGCACATATCGAGGCCTATGAGGCACACGGTGGCGGTCTGCGGGATGAGTACATTCAGGCGCACATTAACTCCCTGCATGAAACTGTGCGCTACCACGAGCACGAGGCGAAGTTGCGCAACGAACCCTACGACACGACCGTTAGAGTCACGTACGTTGCCCATGACGTTTCGAGACTGATTGACTTTCATGATGGATGCACAAAGGAAATCGAGGGCATTCCGTTCGAGTTTCGCTTTATGACGTACGTCGATTTGCTCAACGCTGCTGGCGGCATCGATGTCGTAATCGGAAATCTGGCGGATTTTAATGAGTTGATTCATCAGAGGATCTCTAGGCTTCCCGATGCGTATACGTTGAAGCGGCGCTATCAGGAGATTACTGGATTGGGATTATCCGAAAAGAATTAGTTGCTGGGGCCCGCGTTCCGAGCTGTGGTGGTTCGGAACGCGGGCCTCTCTGTGCTTCCATGTAGCATAAGCGCTCGGGTATCTGTGCTTATTTTGACGTGTTGGATCCATTGGAGATGGGTGCGATTTGTATTCAGCATCTCTTTACTGCTGCGCATCTAGCCGCGGCATCAATGAACTTCGCTAGCGCTTTCGGACTGTCAAAAGGCATACACAAGTGTCAGTCTTTTGACATCGCGTGGCCTGAGCGGCGGCGTGCAACGGCTGCACGCCGCCTGCGTCTGCCTACATCCCCGCAACCCCACGCGCGGCGCTCAACAGCTCGTACTCCCTCTGACTCCACTGGTGCAGCTCGGCCGCGCGTACGGCGTCGCGGCACAGGTCCAGGAACACCTCGGCTCCCTCACAGAAGT
>CALFDL010000167.1 GCA_937950415.1 uncultured Collinsella sp.
CGCTCGAAAAGCAAGGTCTTGCTAACGAGATCGGCCTCAAATGGCCCAACGACCTGGTCGCGCGAGGACGCAAGCTCGGCGGCATTCTGGTCGAGGCCGCACGCGATAACGAAGGCAAACCTTTCGCCGTCTGCGGCATTGGCGTCAATGTGAACTATGTGCCCCAAGAGGTGCCCGATGGCGGCCTGCCGGCAATCGGTCTCTCGGACCTTAACGAAAACGTTCCTGCCGTCGACATGCTCCTCGATGAGGTCTATCACGCAGTCGTGAACGCTGTAGATGCGTGGGCAGAACGCCTCAACGCCATGGAAGAAGACGCCGGACCGCTCGCGCCCGTCCACGACGAATATATCGGTCATCTCAATTGGATTGGGGATCACGTTTTCGCCCGTTCCCCCGCTGGGGACGAGCTGGCGCGTGGCATCTTTCAAACGGTCGATGACTTTGGTCGCGCGTGCATCGAGACAGAAGACGACTTGCGATCCTTCCATTTTGAGGAGGCATCGCTGCGCCCCATGGGTAAATAAGACGCCATAGCCACCCATTCGGCCGCATTATCCGGACCCCCAAGGTCACCATTCAAAACAAAAGAGCCCCGCTACCGTAATGGCAGCGGGGCTCTTTAAGCTAAGAGCGATATCGCTTAGAGCTTGATGTCGATGTCGACGCCAGCGGGGAGGTCGAGACGCATGAGCGAATCAACGGTGCCCGAGGTGGGGTCGAGGATGTCGATGAGGCGCTTATGGGTGCGCATCTCGAACTGCTCACGGGAGTCCTTGTTCACGTGCGGCGAGCGGATAACCGTGTACAGGTTGCGCTCGGTGGGCAGGGGGACAGGACCGGAAACGCGAGCGCCGGTCTTCTGAGCGGTCTCGACGATGAGCTTCGCGGACTGATCGACGACCTCGTGATCATAGCCCTTGAGGCGAATGCGGATCTTCTGGGTAGCCAACTTAAACCTCCAAAGAGTGCGAGAGATGTTCTCGCGGATTACGTAACAGGGAGCTCGAACTTAGGCGTTCTTGCTCATGACCTCGTCCACGATGGACTTGGGCGCGGGCTCATAAGAGTCGAACTGCATCGTGTAGGATGCACGGCCCTGGGTCTGGGAGCGAAGGTCGGTAGCGTAACCGAACATCTCGCCCAGCGGCACCTTGGCACGGATGAGCTTGCTGTTCTTGCGATCCTCCATGCCCTCGATCTTGCCGCGGCGACCGGAGAGGTTGCCCATAACGTCGCCCATGTACTGCTCGGGGGTCTCGACCTCGACAGCCATGATCGGCTCGAGCAGCTGCGGATCGGACTTCTTGAGGGCGTCCTTGATAGCCATGGAACCGGCGATCTTGAAGGCGGCCTCGGAGGAGTCGACCTCGTGGTAAGAACCATCGAACAGGGTGACCTTGACGTCGAGGACCGGGAAGCCGGCGATAACACCGGTGTTCAGGGCCTCCTGGATGCCCTTGTCGATGGACGGGATGTACTCCTTGGGCACGACGCCGCCGACGATAGCGTTGACGAACTCGTAGCCGAAGCCCTCCTCCATCTTCTCGAGCTTGATGACGGCGTGGCCGTACTGACCGCGACCACCGGACTGACGGACGAACTTGCCCTCAGCCTTCTCGACGTCGTGACCAGCGGTCTCGCGGTAGGCAACCTGGGGCTTACCGACGTTAGCGTCAACCTTGAACTCGCGGAGCAGACGGTCGACGATGATCTCGAGGTGCAGCTCGCCCATGCCGGCGATGATGGTCTGGCCGGTCTCGTGGTTGGTGGACACCTGGAAGGTCGGGTCCTCCTCGGCGAGCTTGGTCAGAGCCAGGGACATCTTGTCCTGCTCGGCCTTGGTCTTGGGCTCAATGGCAACGTCGATAACGGGCTTAGCGAACTCGATCTTCTCGAGGACGATCTCCTTGCCCTCTTCGCACAGGGTGTCACCGGTGGTGGAGTTCTTGAAGCCGACGCAAGCGACGATGTCGCCGGCGGCAGCGTCGTCACGGTCGATACGCTCGGCGGCGTTCATCTCGAGGATGCGGCCGAGGCGCTCGCGCTGACCGTTGGAAGCGTTGACCACGTAGGAGCCGGACTCGGCGCGGCCGGAGTAAACGCGGACGTAGGTGAGCTTACCGACGAACGGGTCGGTCATGATCTTGAAGACCAGGCCGGAGAAGGGCTCGTCGAAGGAAGGATGACGCTGGATCTCCTCGCCGGTGTCCGGATCGGTACCGGTGACGGCCTCAACGTCGAGCGGGCTGGGCAGGTAGTCGACGACAGCGTCGAGCAGCTCCTGGACGCCCTTGTTCTTGTAGGCGGAGCCCACGAAGACGAGGTTAAGCTCGTTGGCCAGAACACCCTTGCGCAGAGCAGCCTTGAGCTCCTCGACGGTGAAGTCCTCCTCCATGAGGATCTTCTCCATGAGCTCATCGTCAAAGCTGGCAGCAGCGTCGAGGAGCTCCTCGCGCTTGGTGGCAGCGATGTCGGCAAACTCAGCCGGGATCTCGTCCATCGGCTCGGGGTAGGTCATGCCCTTCTCGTCGGCCTTGAAGTCCCATGCAGTCATGGTGACGAGGTCGATGACGCCCCAGAAGTTGTCCTCGGCGCCCATCGGGACCTGAGCGGCCACGGCGTTAGCGTCGAGACGATCCTTCATGGTCTCGATAGCGTTGAAGAAGTCAGCGCCCACGCGGTCATACTTGTTGATGAAGGCGATGCGGGGGACGTTGAAGGTGGAAGCCTGACGCCAAACGGTCTCAGACTGGGGCTGAACGCCGGCAACGGCGTCGAAGACGGCGACAGCGCCATCGAGGACGCGCAGGCAGCGCTCGACCTCGGCGGTGAAGTCAACGTGGCCCGGGGTGTCGATGATCTGGATGCGGTAGTCCTTACCGTCCTTGTTCCAGAAGCACGTGGTAGCAGCGGAGGTAATGGTTACGCCGCGCTCCTGCTCCTGAACCATCCAGTCCATGGTGGCAGCGCCCTCATGGACCTCACCGATCTTGTGGGTCTTACCGGTGTAGTAAAGAATACGCTCGGTCGTGGTGGTCTTACCGGCATCGATGTGGGCCATGATGCCGATGTTACGGGTATCGGAAAGCTTGTACTTAGGCTTAGCCATGTTAGTTCCTTACCTTAACTTACCAACGATAGTGAGAGAACGCGCGGTTGGCCTCGGCCATCTTGAAGACGTCCTCACGCTTCTTGACGGAAGCGCCCAGGCCGTTGGAAGCGTCGAGGATCTCATTGGCGAGACGCTCGGCCATGGTCTTCTCCTTGCGAGCGCGGGAGAAGTTGACGATCCAGCGGATACCCAGAGCGGTGGAACGACGGGAGTTGACCTCCATCGGGACCTGATAGGTAGCGCCACCGACACGCTTGGGCTTAACCTCGAGCGTGGGCTTGACGTTGTCCATAGCCTTCTTGAAGGTAGCGAGAGCGTCGCCACCCTCAGACTTCTCGGCAACGATCTCGAAAGCGGTGTAAACGATGCGCTCAGCGGTGGCCTTCTTGCCGTCAAGAAGGACCTTGTTGATGAGCTGAGTCACCAGGCGGTTGTTGTAAACGGCGTCAGGCTGAACCTCACGACGATTAGCTGCTGCACGACGCGGCATGTGAAATCTCCTTAAGTGTCTACCGTGCGGCGCTTAGGCGGCACACGGCGAAAGTATCAAAACGTTATCTGGCTTATTTAGCCTTGGGGCGCTTAGCACCGTACTTGGAACGGGCCTGCATACGGTTCTGGACCGGAGCAGCGTCGTAGGCGCCACGGATGACGTGATAACGGACACCAGGGAGGTCACGGACACGACCGCCGCGGACGAGCACGATGGAGTGCTCCTGCAGGTTGTGGCCCTCACCCGGGATGTAAGCAGTAACTTCGATGCCGTTGACAAGGCGAACACGGGCAACCTTACGAAGAGCCGAGTTCGGCTTCTTGGGGCTCGTGGTGAAGACGCGGGTGCACACGCCGCGCTTCTGGGAGTTGTGCTGCAGAGCAGCGTTCTTGGACTTCTTGGGCACGGAACGACGGCCCTGGCGAACCAGCTGGTTAATAGTAGGCAAAGCGTACTCCTTCTCGAATGATTCCAGCTTTCTGTAAAGTGCAACGGCTTGAATCGAGGGGTCAGCATCCCCCTACGAAACACGCAGTTCGATAGGATACGTGGCGTTAGCTGTGCCGTCAACAGACCACGCCGCCGGGCGTATCCCAAAATTGGCACATTTCCGCAAAGCCTACACAAAAGGAATCCCCTCCTGTGCGCGGGGGGCGGATTCCCGGGCCGGGCGGCGCAGGGGTTAAGTTTGCTGCTCTACAGTCCTGGCTCGCACGGAGGCCACATTAAGTGGCCTCCGGCTCGTGCGGAACTCGCGATCGACCAAATACTAAAGCCCTCGGAACTTAGGATACATGGTTGGAGTCGCTCTGCTGCAAAATTTATCGGCCTGTGATTTATTCCATGTCCCAGGTAGGCTCATCTTCACCACCTTTAAATAAAAAAGAAGTACCGGTTGGGGCCGGTACTTCTTTTGGTGCGTTGTTATTTGGCTGTAGCTTTTCGAGTTAGCTTACAGGCCGCAGGATGCTTTGAGTTCTTCGACTCGGTCGGTCTTCTCCCAGGTGAAGTCGGCGTCTTCTCGGCCGAAGTGACCGTAGGCTGCCGTCTTTTCGTAGATGGGGCGACGCAGGTCCAGATCGCGGATGATGGCGCCCGGGCGTAGGTCGAAGGTCTTCTCGACGGCCTCGACGATTTTGTCCTCGGCAACATGCGCGGTACCGAAGGTGTCGACCATGATTGAGAGGGGCTTGGAAACGCCGATGGCGTAGGCAAGCTCGACTTCGCAGCGGTCGGCCAGACCGGCGGCGACCACGTTCTTGGCGACCCAGCGCGCGGCATACGCGGCGGAGCGGTCGACCTTGGTGCAGTCCTTGCCGCTAAAGGCGCCGCCGCCGTGACGGCCGTAGCCGCCGTAGGTGTCGACGATGATCTTGCGGCCGGTGAGGCCTGTGTCGCCCATGGGGCCGCCCACGACAAAGCGTCCGGTGGGGTTCACGTAGATGTCCGCGTTGTCCCACGGCATATTCTCTGCGGCCATGACCGGGGTGATGACGTGCTCGATGAGGTCGGCCTTGATCTTGCCCATGTCCTCGATCTCGGCGGCGTGCTGCGTGGAGATGACGATGGTCGTGACCTCCACGGGCTTGCCTTCCTCGTAGCGCACGGTGACTTGGGTCTTGCCGTCGGGACGCAGATAGGCGAGGGTGCCGTCGTGGCGCACGGCGGCCAGGCGCTCGGCCAGGCGGCTTGCCAGGTAGTGAGGCATGGGCATGAGGGTCTTGGTCTCGTTGGAGGCGTAACCGAACATCATGCCCTGGTCGCCGGCACCGATCAGGTCGATCGGGTCGGTGGTGGCGCCGGTCTGGGTCTCGAAGGACTCGTCGACGCCCTGGGCGATATCGGGCGACTGCTCGTGGATAAGGCTCATAACGCCGCAGGTGTCGCAGTCAAAACCGAACTTGGCACGGTTGTAGCCAATGCGGCGGATAACGCCACGGGCGATTTCCTGAACGTCTACGTAGGCCTGGGTGCGAATCTCGCCGGCGACGATGACGGTGCCGGTGGTCACGAGGGTCTCGCAGGCGCAGCGGACGTTCTCCACGTTGGCAGGCACGCCGTTGGGGGCGATGTAGCCCTGCTCCTGGAGCTCTATTTCTTTGGCGAGGATTGCGTCGAGGACGGCGTCACTGATCTGGTCAGCGATCTTATCGGGATGACCTTCGGTCACCGACTCCGACGTAAAAACAAAGGACCCGTTTTGGGGTGGGATGGAACGAAGTTCTTCTGACATGATTGTCCTTTCAAAAACGTGTCCCGGCGACCGTTACCATTCCGACGGGCTCTCTATGCAAGGGCACATCATAGCGCGTAAATCAAACATTCACACCCTTTCCGCACCTACTCATTGGGGACAGACTTAAATGACCAGTCTTAAACCAAGAATGTCCCAATGACTACAACGACTGCTTATTTAAGTCTGTCCCCAATGAGTAGGTCGGTGCCCTTTGTGCGGAGGTTGCATTGTTGCTTTATACTGATGCGGTTAGACATCCATCCTGCAATCGAGGAGATTTCCATGGCATCAGACGTTCGCGTCCGCTTTGCACCCTCACCCACGGGCAAGCTGCACATCGGCGGCGCCCGCACCGCTATCTATAACTGGGCTTTCGCCCGCGCAAACGGCGGCACGTTCATCCTGCGCATCGACGACACCGACCCCACCCGTTCCACCGACGAGAACACGCAGATCATCTTGCGCGCCATGCGTTGGCTGGGCCTGGACTGGGACGAGGGTCCCGAGGTGGGCGGCGACTATGGCCCCTACGCTCAGACCGAGCGCCTGGACCTGTACAAGCAGGCCGCCCAGCAGCTCTGGGACGAGGGCAAGGCCTATCCCTGCTTCTGCACCAAGGAGCAGCTCGAGGCTGATCGCAAGGCCGCGCAGGAGCGCAAGGACCCCTTCCAGGGCTATCAGCGCCGCTGCCGCGATCTTGATCCCGAGGAGGCACGCCGCCGCATCGAGGCCGGCGAGCCCTACGTCCTGCGCATCAAGGTGCCCGAGGACCGCGGTGACGTCGTCATCCACGATGCCGTCCACGGCGAGGTGACCTTCGACGCCAAGGAGCTCGACGACTTTGTCATCTTCCGCTCCGATGGCACGCCCACGTACAACTTCGCGACCGTCGTCGACGACGCCATGATGAAGATCACGCATGTTATCCGCGGCGACGACCACCTGTCCAACACCCCGCGTCAGGTCATGGTATACGAGGCCCTCGGCGCGCCCGTGCCCACGTTCGCCCACATCTCCATGATCCTGGGCGCCGACGGCAAGAAGCTCTCCAAGCGCCACGGCGCCACCTCGGTGGAGGAGTACCGCGACGCCGGTTACCTGTCCGACGCCTTCGTCAACTACCTTGCGCTGCTCGGCTGGTCGCTCGACGGCGAGACCACAATCATCCCGCGCGATGTCCTGGCCAGCAAGTTCTCGCTCGACCGCATCTCCAAGAACCCGGCGACCTTCGACCCCAAGAAGCTCGATTGGGTCAACGCCGAGTACATCAATGGCATGTCCGATGCCCAGTTTGCCGACGAGATCATGGTCCCCGAGCTGCACGAGGCGGGTCTCATCGAGGGTAATGTCGAGTACGGCGAGGACTGGATCGACGCGCTTGCCGCCATCGTCAAGCCGCGCACCAAGATGCCGGCCGACGCCGTGACCGTCGCCGCTCCCATCTTTGCTACGGCCGAGACCCTCGAGTATGACGAGAAATCCGTTAACAAGGGCCTGGCTAAGGAAGGCATGGGCGCCATTCTGGATGCCGCCAAGGCCGCGCTCGAGGGCGTGGACGAGTGGACCGCCGAGGCCATCGACGCCGCGCTTGAGCCGCTGCCCGAGCAGATGGACCTCAAGAAGCGCGTGGTGTTCCAGGCCGTGCGCGTTGCCGTCTGCGGCAACATGGTGAGCCCTCCGCTGGGCGAGACCATGGCGCTCGTCGGCCGCGACGACTGCCTGGCGCGCATCGACCGCGCCCGCACGATGGCGCTGTAACAGTCGCGCAAACGCATGTATCCGAGCCCCGTTCACCCGAGCGGGGCTCTTGTTTCTATAGACGTATGGGATGGGAGGTACAGGGACCATGGCCGAGCAACTTTCGCTGTTTGGTTCGCCGGAACCGGAGGTGACCCCGGTGCAGTCCGCTCATGCTGCCGAGCAGGTCAAGCCCGAGCCTGCACCTGAGCCCGTTACCGCCTACGCGAGCGTGGTCCTCGACATCCCCACGCGCGCTTTATCTGAGCCATTTGCCTACGGCGTCCCGCAATCCCTTACCAACGATGCCCAGATCGGCTCCACCGTCCTGGTCCATTTTGGCAACCGCGCGGCCGCCGGCTACATCGTCGACATCGCGCCTGAGCTGTGTGACCTGCAAGGTAACGACGCCCTCGACCCCGCGCGCATCAAGCCAATCGAGGCCATCCTCAGCAAGCCGCTCTTTACCGCCGAGGCTGCACGCATCGCACGTTGGATGAGTCGCGAATACGTCGCGACCCTGTCCGAGTGCCTGCGCCTGTTCCTGCCACCGGGCGGAAGCCCGCGCGTTGTCAAGGGCGATGACGGTGTGTGGGCCGTTGAGCGCCCCGCCGTCAAACCCATTCAAAACCGCTGGGTCATGCTCACGCCCGAGGGCTTCGATTACACGCCGCCCAAAACGGCGGTCCGCCAGCGTCAGCTTATCGAGGCGCTCCAATGCGGCCCGGTCACGACGCGCGACCTCAACCTGCTCTACAACAGTATGTCGGCGACCATCAAGGCGCTCGAAAAACGCGGCGTCGTGGTGGTGGAGGAGCGCCGCGCCTGGCGTGGCTGCAGCGAGCAGACCACACTGTCTTCGGCGAGCGGCAAGGCCCCGCTGGCTCTCACCAACGGCCAGCGGCAGGCCCTCGCGCAGATTGAGCGCGCACGCCTGGACGCTCACGGCGACGTGGTGCTGGTCGATGGCGTTGCCGGTTCCGGCAAAACTGAGGTCTACCTTTCGGCAATTGAGCGCGTGCTGGCGGCCGGCCGTTCGGCCTGCGTGCTCGTGCCCGAGATCTCGCTGACGGCCCAGACCGTCGGCCGCTTCCGCTCGCGCTTTGGCGAGACGGTCGCTGTGTTCCATTCGCGTCTTTCTGCTGGTGAGCGTCTGGACCAGTGGGATATGGTCGCCAGCGGTGCCGCGCGCGTGGTTGTGGGCGCCCGCTCGGCGCTGTTTTGCCCGCTCAGCGACTTGGGCCTCATCATTATCGACGAGGAGCATGAGACCAGCTACAAGCAGGGCTCCAGCCCGCGCTACCATGCGCGCGAGGTGGCGGCCGAGATGGCGCGTCGCTATCGCTGCCCACTTGTACTGGGCTCCGCCACGCCCTCGGCCGAGGCCCTCGACCGCTGCCGCCGTGGCACGTACGGCGGCGCCACCTGGAAGCGCGTCGAGATGCCCGAGCGCCCGGGGCATGCCGTGTTGCCTACGGTTCGCATTGCCGACCTGCGCCGCGAGTTCGCACACGGTAGCCGCTCCATGTTCTCTAAACCGCTGATGGAAGGCCTGGAGCGCGTGGTCGAGCGCCGCGAGAAGGCTGTGCTGCTGCATAACCGCCGCGGCTTTGCGCCGTTTTTGATGTGCCGCGAGTGCGGTTGCGTCCCCACCTGCAACCACTGCTCTACGGCGCTTACGTACCACGAGCGCACTCATACGCTGCAGTGTCACACCTGCGGTTCGTCCTGGCGCGTGCAGCCGTATCCCGCGCCCACGAGTCGCTGCCCCAAGTGCGGCAGCCGTTACCTGGCAAAAATGGGTCTGGGCACGCAGCAGATCGAGGATGCGCTGAACCAGATGCTGCCCGAGGCTGTAGCCATCATTCGCATGGACGCCGATTCCACGCGTGGCAAGGACGCGCATAAGAAGTTGCTCGAGCAGTTCGATGCCGCCGATTGCGCGGTGCTGCTGGGCACCCAGATGATCGCCAAGGGCCTCGACTTTCCCGAGGTCACGCTCGTGGGTGTAGTCAATGCCGATTTTGCGTTAAAGCTGCCCGATTTTAGAGCGGGGGAGCGCGCCTACGATTTGCTGGAGCAGGTAGCGGGCCGTGCCGGCCGCGGCGATCGCCCCGGCGAGGTTATCATCCAGACCTATCTGCCCGAGGACCCGGTCATTCGCGCCGTCGCCGAGCACGACCGTTCAATCTTTACCGACTACGATCTGGAACAGCGTCGCGACGCCCTGTATCCGCCGTTCGTGCGCCTGACCAACATCTTGGTATGGTCGGTGAATGCGGATGACGCGCGGGACTACATCGGTCGCATCGCGAAGCTCCTCAAGCGTCGCTGGCATGCCGCCGCGCCCGACTTTTTGCGGGCGGGCAGCGCCGTGCCCCAAGTGCTTGGTCCGGCTTCATGTGTAATCGAGAGAGCCAAGGACCGTTACCGCTTCCATCTGCTTGTAAAGTCGCCGGTAGGGTACCATGTCTCTGATGATATCGACGCCTGCCTTAAAGAGGTGGGCTCCGTGCGCGGCGTGAGCGTGAGCGTTGACGTCGACGCCTATGATTTGATGTAACAACCCGAAAGGATGGCCATGGAAGCCAACGGAATCGTACTGTCGCCCGACCCTC
>CALFDL010000168.1 GCA_937950415.1 uncultured Collinsella sp.
CCGTCATCGCCGCTATAACCGTTACCTCACATGCCTCGGATGCCATGGTCGCTATCCCATTTTGGCTCGAGATGTTCGCTGTTGTCGCTGCATCGATCTCAGGCGTGTTGGTCGCACGCGAGCACAAGCTCGACCTGGTGGGCGCGGTCGCACTTGCCGTGGGCTGTGGCCTGGGCGGCGGTCTTTTACGCGACATGACGCTGCAGGTGGGCAACGTCTACATCCTCAACCAGCCGATGGCACTCCCGCTTTCCGTTGCCACGGCAGCCATCATCTACATTTTCCCGGCAATCGTCGACAAGCCCGAAAAACTCATTCCCCTGCTCGACATCATCTCAGTCGGCATCTACGCCGCCACCGGAGCAGACAAGGCACTGGTCTACGGCTTTGCGCCGGCGGTGTGCATCATGATGGGCTTTTTCACCGCGGTGGGCGGCGGCATGCTGCGCGACAGTTTTATGGGCGTGGTACCGGGCATTTTCCAGCGCACCAACTTCTACGCCATCGCAGCCATCGCCGGCTCGGCGAGCTATGTATGCCTTGTCATGAGCGGCGTCGTCAGCAACATCACCGCGTTGATCGTATGCGTTGCGGTAACCATGGGGCTGCGCTGGCTGTCGCTGCGTTTTGACATCAAAAGCCCCACCGAGGAAGACATCGCACGCTTCTTGCACCGTAAAAAGTAGGTGGCGCGGGCTCATCCTTCGAAATGCAACCGAGAGGTTCTTTTAGAGCGCCCACGCGTTGGGTACCCTGTTAGGTGCATATCGAGCATCTGACGAAGGATTCACTATGCCCCACAATCAATTCCCGTCGACCCAGCGCCGTAAAGCGTGGGGCCGCATCACCATCCTATTCGCGCTCATCGCTCTGGCGCTCACCGCACTTCCCGCTACGGCTCTTGCCGGCACGGACACAGCAGGCAACGTACTTGCAACCGACAATGACGCCACTCCGTCCGGCGTCGAAGGTGACCTGTACTGGGCAGGTCAGAGCCTCAACCTGGACGACACCTCCATCGACCGCGATATCATCGCTGCAGGCGATACCCTCTCGATCCGCGACTGCACGGTGGGCGGCGCCGTTCGTCTTGCGGCGCGCACCATCGACATTGCCAAGACTACGGTTGATGGCAGCGTCACGGTCGTCGGTCAGCATGTCGTGCTCAATTCCGACAGCACCGCCAACTGCTTCTATGCGATAGGCGAGACGGTTGCCCTGCGCGGCTCTACCAAGTCGGCAGCGCTCGCGGGCGATACGGTGACCATCGATGGCACCGTCGAGGGCGATGTCGAGGTCTGGGCCGACAAGCTCATCCTGGGCAAGAACGCCCACATCACCGGCACCGTGAACGCCCATGTTTCCGAGGACCCCGAGCGCGCCGCGGGAGCCGAGGTCGGCGCGCTCAAGATCGACCGCACCGAGAACGAGGATTCTTCCACCACTAACGATGTCATCGGCGGCATCGTCGCCGCGGCGCTCTCGACCTGCTTCATCGCTCTGCTGCTCGAGCTCGTCTTTCCGCGCGCGACCGCCAGCGCCGCCGGCATGCTCCACCAGCGCCCCATGCCCCTGTGGGTGAGCGGTCTTCTGGGCACGATTGCTATCATCCCCGCCGTCCTACTGCTGATTATCTCTATCGCCGGTCTGTCGCTTGCCGGAGCCCTCATGTGCGGTGTCATTGGCATCGCGCTGGTGTCGAGTGCCTTTGCAGGGTGCGCGATTGCACGCATGGTCGGACACAGCCAGAACCGCTACGCCATGGCAGCCGCCGGCGGCGTGATCGCAGGCGCGCTTACGGCAATCCCCCTCGTAGGCGATTTCATCAGCGGCGTGGCCTTTGTCTTCACGCTCGGCTACGTTATCCAGATCATCTGGCGCAACGCCCACCTCAAGCCGCAGCAGCCGGCTAATACGCCGGAACTCCCCACCGCTTAGCCGCCAACCACCACAAGGGGGACAGGCACCTTTGTGGTGATGCAAACGAACCTGTTCCCCTTGGACCAAAAAGGGCGCCGACCATTGCGGTCGACGCCCTTTCTTGTTAGTCGTTATAAAGCCCAGCGCTTATTTGTTGACCTGGCCGGCGCGGACGGCAGCCTTCTTGCGGTCGGTGGCATTGAGCAGACGCTTGCGCAGGCGGATGTTCTTGGGAGTGATCTCGACCAGCTCGTCGTCGGCGATGTACTCCAGCGCCTCCTCCAGCGAGAAGGTGCGAGGCGGCACCAGCTGGACGGAGATATCAGAGGTCGAGGAACGCTGGTTGCCCAGGTTCTTGGTGCGGGCGATGTTGACGACCATGTCGCCAGCCTTGCTGCGCTCACCCACGATCATGCCCTCGTAGCACTCGGTGCCCGGCTCAACAAACAGCTGGCCGCGCTCCTGCAGCGTACCCAGGGCATAGGCAACGGCCTTCTCGGTGGTCATGGAGATCATAGCGCCGTTCTGACGGTTGCCGATCTCGCCGGCGTAGGGGCCATACTCCAAGAAGGTGTGGTAGAACACGCCCTCGCCGTGGGTGACGTTCATGATGCGGTTCTTAAGACCCATGATGCCGCGGGTCGGGATCTTGAACTCAAGGTGCGTCACGATGCCCGAGGTATCCATGCTCGTCATGATGCCGCCGGAGGTACCGAAGACCTCAACGACCTTGCCCGAATACTCGTCCGGGCACTCGACGACGGCCTGCTCGACGGGCTCCATCTTGTTGCCGTTCTCGTCCTTCTTAAACAGAACGCGGGGACGGCCAACCTGGAACTCAAAGCCCTCGCGACGCATGGACTCCATCAGAACGGACAGGTGCAGGATGCCGCGACCCGAGACCTCGACGCCGCTCTTGTCCTCGAGCTCCTCGATCTTCATGGTCACGTTGTTCTCGGCCTCGTTGAACAGGCGCTCCTTGAGCTGACGGGCGCCCACGATGTCGCCGTCGCGACCGACGAGCGGGGAGGTCGAAGCCTCAAAGACGATGGACAGAGTCGGCGGGTCGATCTCGATGGGCTCGAGCTCAACGGGGCTCTCGGGATCGGTGTAGACATCGCCGATATCGGTGCGGTCGATACCCACGACGGCGGCGATGTCGCCGGCGCCGACTTCCTGGCATTCGGTGCGGCCCAGGTAGTCGAAGGTAAAGAGCTGCTTGACGGTAGCGGTGGCGCTGGAGCCGTCGTTCTTCACAACCAGAATCTGGTCGCCCTGGTGAATGGCGCCGGAATACACGCGACCGATGCCGATACGGCCAACGAAGTTGGAGTGGTCGATGGTCACGCACTGCATGGCCAGCGGGGCGTTCTCGTCAACCTCGGGAGCGGGCATGTCGTCGATGATCATATCAAGCAGCGGATACATGTCCATGTTGCCGTCGTTGGGGTCAAGACGGGCAAAGCCATTCATGGCGCTGGCGTAGACCACGTGCTCCATGGCGAACTCGAGCTGGTCGTCGGTGGCACCCAGGTCGGCCATAAGGTCCAGGCAGTCGTTGTAGGCCTTCTCGGGGTTGGCGCCCGGACGATCGATCTTGTTGATAACGATCATGATCTTGAGGCCGGTGTCGATAGCGTGACGCAGCACGAAGCGGGTCTGGGGCATGGGGCCCTCAAAGGCGTCGACCAGCAGCAGGGCGCCGTCGGCCATACGCAGCACGCGCTCGACCTCGCCGCCAAAGTCGGCGTGGCCCGGGGTGTCGATGACGTTGATCTTGACGTCCTTGTACTCGATAGAGATGTTCTTGGCGAGAATCGTAATGCCGCGCTCGCGCTCCTGGTCGTTGGAATCCAGGACGCGGTCCTCGACCTGCTGGTTGGCACGGAAGGCGTCCGTGGCACGCAGGAGCTTGTCGACCATCGTCGTCTTGCCGTGGTCGACGTGAGCGATGATGGCGATGTTCCTCAGATTGTCTACGCGCATGTAGTTCCCCTATCTTCTATCTATATACAACCGGCACGCGTATGCGACCCACCCAGCAATGCAACGCTCGGCGAGAATATTGAGCCTTTTACCGAAAACTCGTTTATTTTAGCGATTTTAGATGAGAGGGGTTTCCTCACCTGCAGGTTCAGGGTCGCTCCACATAAAACCATCGCCGGCGCCCATGCCCTCATACAGCACATATGCCGAAAAACCGCTCTCGAGCGTGGTTTCGAAGAAGCTCACGAGCAGGGCGTCGTGATAGCCGCCGTCAATTTCGACACAACCGGTGTAGCCGATGGCATAGCGGGCGATGCGGCCCAGCCCCTCGTCCTTAAGACCCATCTTGTGCTCGGAGATAAAGTTGGTGGCAGCCTCGAGGCATGCCTCCTCGCCATCTTCGTCGAGCGCCGCCAGATATCGGTTGGAAGCAGCGTCCTCGATCGCCACAACTACGCCCGGATTCTCACCGGCGGCGAGGTCGTCCAAGAACGCACCAATCAGGTCACACACCATGGCGTCGAGCTCGGCGGAGACGTTACCGGCGTCCTGCATATCCTGTGCCATCTTTAGACCTTCCCATCGAGTCTGGCGTCGTTACAGTTCCTGTGCCTCGGCAGCGATCTTGGCGGCAGCGTCGCGGGCGCGCATCATATCCATCGCGCGCTTGTCGAGTACCTTGATCTGGCTGGTCAGCATTACTGCATCGACCACGCCCCAGATTACCAAGCCTGTTGAAATCGAAAACCCAAGCGCACCAACTGTACCACGAAGGCGCGAGCAGATTGCCGCGACAAGGGCGGAGACGACAACCATCTTGATAAACGAGCCGCGGCGCTCGCGAAGCGTGCGGGCCTGCGTCACATAGGCAATGCGAGCCGCCTCAGAAGCCTCCGAGCGCATCTGGGCCTCGCGCGCAATGGCCGCCGCCTCAGCCGACATACCGCCGGCCATCAGCGAACACTCCGCAACTCTGCCGCCCCGCATTTAGAAGTCATCGGGGGAGAGCGTATGGACGAACTCGTCGAACTTCTCGAACTCCTGCTCGTCGTCGACTTCCTCGGCATGGGTGGAAACAGTGCCCAGGCGATTCATGATGTCGTCCTCCACAAACATGGGGGCATTGCTGCGCACGGCAAGGGCAATGGCGTCACTGGGGCGGGCGTCGATCTTGCGCTCCTCGCCATCGGCCAGTACGACGATCGTCGCGTAGAACACCGGCGGCTCGGCGCGAACGATCTCGATGCGCTCGAGCTTGGCGCCCAGGGCGTCAACGGTATCGAGCAGCAGGTCATGGGTAATCGGGCGCTCGGCGCGGCCGCTATCGATGCCGCGGCTGATGGCAGCAGCTTCAAACGAACCAGTCTGAATGGAAAGGGAACGCAGCGGCGCGGGCGAGTCCGATTTGCTGCTGCGCTCACGAAGTACGATAAGCGATGGCACGGGACCGGCGGCCATGACGATGGTCTCTATGTCGACGCGAACCATGGAACACCTCCGGTACGTAGCGGTTAACACGCGGCAGCCCGCCGCATTGAATAGCTATACTACCCAATCTTTCGCACAGCACACAAAATCAAAGTAGTTAATTTGGGACGGGGCTTTTTTGACTACTTTCAGTAGGTAAGAAAAAAGCCCCGAGGCAACGCCCCAGGGCTCTTCACGGTTTTGATGGTGGACCTGACAAGATTCGAACTTGTGACCTCCCGGTTATCAGCCGGACGCTCTAACCAACTGAGCTACAGGTCCATCATGGTGGAGGTTAGGGGGATCGAACCCCTGACCTCAGGCTTGCAAAGCCCGCGCTCTCCCAGCTGAGCTAAACCCCCACGGAGACAGTAATAAACACCCCAGCGGCGACTCGGCTCTCGCTGGGGTGTTTATTGCGAAAGAAAGTGGTGGACCTGACAAGATTCGAACTTGTGACCTCCCGGTTATCAGCCGGACGCTC
>CALFDL010000169.1 GCA_937950415.1 uncultured Collinsella sp.
GTATATACATATTGCACTTTCGTTACATAGATAGAAGTCTTATGGCGAGCGGCTCGGTAGGATTATAGTTTCGTCCGAGCTTTTAACTGTAAGGAACGTTTCATGCTTTCAGACACCACCGCACCCGCAGAGGAGCTTCAGAACAAACTCGCAGCGCTCGAGCAGCTGCTTTTGGCATATGGACGCGTCGCCATCGGCTTTTCCGGCGGCGTCGACAGCAGCTTTTTGGCCGCCGTTTGCTCCCGCATCATGCCCGCCAACACCCTTCTCGTCCATCTCACCACGCCGCTCATCGGCACGCCCGAGCAGGCTTCGTTTGAGCGATCTGTTGACGGACAAGCCGATGAGGGCCCGCATTTTAAGCTTCCGGTGCTTAATCTTTCGGTTGACCAGCTCCAGCTTCCTCAGGTTGCCTGCAATGACGCCGACCGCTGCTATCACTGCAAGCGCGCCGGCTTCACCGCCATCGTCAACCACGCCAAATCGCTAGGCTTCCCCACTGTCATCGACGGCAGCAACGCAAGCGACCGTGGCGATTACCGCCCCGGCATGCGCGCTGCTGAGGAACTCGGCGTACGCTCGCCTCTTATGGAGGTCGGCTTTACCAAGGACGAGGAGCGTGAGTTGCTGCGCGCATGGGGCTATCCCGTTTGGAACCTACCCGCGGGCGCCTGCCTTGCCACGCGCATCCCCACGGGCGAGAAGCTTACGCGCGAGAAGGTCGACCTGATTCGCGCCTGCGAGGATTACCTGCACGACCTTGACCTTTCGCAGGTCCGCGCGCGCCTGGTCGGCGGCTGCATGCATATCGAGGCCGCCCCGTCCGACGTCGCCAAGATCGCCGCTCTCGGCGGTACCCCAGTCGACGCCGAAGGCAAAACCCCGCTGCCCGCCGCCATCGAATCCGCCCTACGCAACCTAGGCTGCAGCGACATCTCCCCCCAGGTAACCCCCTACATCCACGGCGCGATGAATCAATAAACAACGCCCCAATAAGTTGCGGCGAAATAGTTCCTGAATAACGGCTTTTTGCGCTAACCAGGAACTATTCCACCGCAACTTCCAAATGATCATTCGAAGCCGGTTGCCTTGAACCGTGAATCGGACTGCTCGCCACGAAATGGACCTATTTACTACGTTTCGCTGGCCACCCTCGACCATGCCGAAAAACACGAAATTAAAACCGCAGGTAGACGGCTTGCCGTTTTTCAGAAAACACGGCTATGGTCGACCGGTGCGGGTCAAACGTAGTAGATAGGCCGTTTTTGTGGCGCTACCAAAAGCCCCGTCCCAAATTAGTTAATTCAGGTTGAGCATAAGTGAGCGAGCAGGTTCCGGGTGCGGCAAGGTGACGTGAAACAAGCGGGCGCTGGCCTTTTGGTCGCGCCCGTGAAGTTGAACGTCAGATTACCGTGCCCGGGGCCTGCGCAGCGCCAAGCAGTTACGCCGTTTGTAAAACGGCGTAACCTATAGGTTTATTTTGGTCGGTTTTATCTGGGCAAACGCAAACAGGGCCGCGACGCTCGTAGCATCGCGGCCCCTTTCCTTGGAGAAGGATCGATTAATGGAACGGAGAACCCGTTCTAGCCCTCGAGCCCGGCGTTGATAAGCTCGGCAATCTCTACGGGGTCAGTGCTTTCGCGCACCTTGTCGCGGAAGCCGGCGTCCATCAGCATCACGGCTGCCTTGGAAAGCAGACGCAGATGCGTGGTTCCAGCCTCGCCCGCAGGAACATACAGCGCGAGCGCCACATCGACGGGCACGCCATCAAAGCTTGGCCACTCAACAGGCTCGGTCAGCTTGAGCACGGCCACGCCCGGCGTATGAATCGCATCGCTCTTGGCATGCGGAACGGCAAAGCCAGCGACAAGACCGGTCTCGGCCTCATTTTCGCGAGCAATAAAGGCGGACTCTACGGCAGACGCGTCATCGGCAAAGCCAAGTTCGACAGCCTGCTCGGACAAATAATGCAGAGCATCCTCGCGCGAGGCGGCGGCGTGTCCGATCGTCACCTGATTGGCAGATACAAATCCCATGGAAAACCCTCCTTACAGCACGGACCTGACCGCGGCTTCGATGCCGTCGGCATCCAAACCGTACTTGTGCAGCAAATCGACCGCGGGGCCAGACTCGCCGTACACATCGCGCACTCCGACGCGACGCATCGGCACCGGATGCTGCTCGGCAAGCACGCCGGCAACCGCCTCGCCAAGACCGCCGATAGTCGAATGCTCCTCGGCGGTGACCACGCGACCGGTCTTCTTTGCGCTGGCGACAACCAGACGCTCGTCGAGCGGCTTGATCGTGTGCATGTTGATAACCTCGGCATCGATGCCATCGGCGGCGAGCGCCTCGGCAGCGGCGAGCGCCTCGGCGACCATAAGGCCGCAGGCGACGATGGTCACATCGGACCCCTCGCGCACGACCACGCCGCGACCAATCTTGAACTCATAGTCCTCGCGGTCGTTGATGACCGGCGTCGCCAGGCGGCCGAAGCGCATGTAGACCGGTCCCTCAAACTCGTAGGCGGCGCGCACGCAGGCGCGGGCCTCGACATCGTCGGCCGGAACGATGACGGTCATGCCCGGAATCGTGCGCATGAGTGCGATGTCCTCGCAGCACTGGTGCGTGGCGCCGTCCTCGCCCACCGAGATGCCCGCGTGGGTAGCGCCGATCTTGACGTTGAGATGCGGGTAGCCGATGGAGTTGCGGACCTGTTCGTAGGCGCGACCGGCGGCAAACATGGCAAAGGTGCTCGCAAAGGCGACGCGGCCCGTGGTCGCGATGCCGGCGGCAAGGCCCATCAGGTTGCTCTCGGCGATGCCGGCATCATAGAAGCGCTCGGGATGGGCGGCCTTAAACTTGCCGGTCTGCGTGGCGGCCGCCAGGTCGGCATCGAGAACCACGAAGTCATCGCGCTCGTTGCCCAGCTCGACAAGCGCCTCGCCGTAGCTTACGCGCGTGGCGACTTTTATGACCTCTGCCATTAGAGCTCCTCCCCTGCTGTCGCGAGCTCGGCCATAGCCTGCTCGAACTGCTCGTCATTGGGCGCCTTGCCATGCCAGCCTACCTGATTCTCCATAAAGGAGACGCCCTTGCCCTTCACCGTCTCGGCGATGATGGCCACAGGCGCGCCACTCACCTTGCGGGCCTCGGCGAAAGCAGTTGCAACCTGCTCCATGTCGTTGCCGTCGGCCAGCTCGATCACATGCCACTTAAAGGCGCGGAACTTATCTGCGAGCGGCATCGCCGAGTTGACCTCGTCGATCGTTCCGTCAATCTGCAAGCCGTTGTGGTCAACGACCGCCACAAGGTTGTCGAGCGCATGGTTACCGGCGAACATGGCCGCTTCCCACACCTGTCCCTCCTCGCACTCGCCGTCGCCCAGCAGCGTGTAGACACGGTAGCTGTCGCCCCAGTGCTTGGCGGCAAGTGCCATTCCAACAGCAGCGGAAATGCCCTGTCCGAGCGAGCCGGTGGACATGTCAACGCCCGGGGTGTCGTTCATATTGGGGTGGCCTTGCAGACGGCTGCCGATATGACGGAGCGTCTCGAGCTCCTCCTTGCCAAAGAACCCGCGCTCGGCAAGCACGGCGTAGAGGGCGGGGGCGCAGTGGCCCTTGGAAAGCACGAAGCGATCGCGGTCGGCGCGACGCGGATCCGCCGGGTCGACATCCATCTCTGCAAAGTAGAGATAGGTCATGATGTCGGCAGCGCCAAGCGATCCGCCCGGATGTCCCGACTTGGCCGCATGAACCGCCGTCACGACACCCTTCCTGACCTCGTTGGCGACCTTCGCCAGCTCCTGATTGGTCATGGGGATTTCCTCTCTTGAGAACGGCCCCGGCAGCGGGTGACGCGATGCCGGGGCGATCCACTCGTTACGCCTGCTCGGTGACCTTTTTCCAGTCGGCCTCAAAGCTCGCGAGGCCCTGATCGGTCAGCGGATGGTGCAGGCACTTCTTAAGGGCCGCCATGGGGACGGTCGCGATGTCGGCGCCGAGCAGCGCGGCCTGGGTCACGTGGTTGGGCGTGCGGACCGAGGCGGTAATGATCTCGACGGTGTCGTCGACGTTCTTGCCCGTCCAGTCGTAGTTCTTGATGCAGGTCACGACGTTGTCGAGCTGCGAGATGCCGTCCTCGGCGATGTCGTCGAAGCGGCCCACGAACGGGCTGATGTAGCGGGCGCCGGCGTTGGCGGCCATGAGGGCCTGCGTCGGGCTGAAGACGAGCGTCATGTTGACGCGCACGCCCGCGTCGGCCAGCGCGCGGCAGGCGGCGAGGCCGGCCTCGCACACGGGGAGCTTGACCACGATGTTGGGGGCGAGGGCGGCAAGGCGCTTGCCCTCCTCGATCATGCCCTCGGCCGTGGTGGCGGTGGACTCGGCGGAGACGGGCAGGCCCTCGCACAGCTCGGCGATCTTGAGCATATGCGGCTCGAAGTCGGCGAGCTTGCCGCCGGTCTTGGCGTACAGGGACGGGTTGGTGGTGACGCCGGCCAGGCAGCCCCAGCTCTTGGCCTCGGCGATCTCGTCCAGGTTGGCGGTATCGATAAAGAACTTCATGGTGAACCCCTTCAAAGGAATCTAAAACTCAAAAGAATGGGACAAAGGGACTGTCCCTTTGTCCCATGTGCCGGGCCCGCAGCTGGGACTTGCCCCAGACCCGGCGTCGCGTAGGAAAAGCTACTTAGTCCTCGAGAGCCTTCTCGATGCGGGTCGTGACGCCCTTAAGGTTCAGACCCACGACATACTGCTTGATCGGGCGCTTGATGTGCTCGACCACAAAGCGCTTGCCGTCGATGTCCTGAGTGGCGAGGTTGCGGTAGAGCTTTTCGACCTGCTCCTTGACCTCGGGGTCATTGAACGCATAGTGACCGGAAACATCCAGGATCTTCAGGCTGAGCTCATCGTCGGCAAGGATGTCGTCGACCTGCAGGTTGACGTCGTCGCCGGTCATCCACTTGCGCCAACGCTCGGTCTTGATGGCCTTGACCAGCAGGGTGTGATACAGGTCGGAGGGGTCATCGCACAGACCGTTGTCGACCAGGATCTGCTCGGTGGCGCAGAGCTTGAGGTAGGCACGGGTCTCCTCGGTGCCATACTGCGGAGCAACATTGGAGGCGGTCACGTGTGCCGGAATGTGCTCGAGCAGCGTCGCGTCATCCAGGTAGTCGGCGTTGTGCTCCTTCAGGCCCACGCCGTAGCGCTTGGCCATATCGGCAAGCTCGCGAGCGTTCTTGAAGTTGTAGTGGCCAACCTGCTCCGTCCAGCGGGTAAGGGTGCCGGTCTGGCCGACGATGAAGGTGGGCATGGGGCATCCGCGCTTCTCGAGCTCGGGCTGCAGCTGAGAGATGAACTCCTCGTACTTGTCGGTGGAGGTCAGGCCGCCGTTGGTCTCCTCGGTGCCGACCTCATATGCGACCTCGGGCAGATTGTGCTCGCGACGATACTGCTCAAGATAGTCGATGAGGTCGATCGTGCGGCGAAGCACCACGTCGAGCGGGATGACCTTACCGATCTGATAGGGGTCCTTGGTCGGATCCACCATCAGCAGGTCGAAACCGGCCTCCATGTCGGCGACAAAGGACTTGCGAGCGAGCTCCATAGCCTCATCCTCGGGCAGGTGGGCGTTGCGCTCCTCGTCGCGCTGCCACGGGCCGCCGTGGTCGCGGCACAGGTAGTACGGGCCGGTGTAGCCAACCTCGTCGGCGACCTTCTTGATGTCGGCGGCAAAGCGCGTCTGGTCCCAACCGTTCACGTAGCCGGCGCCCATCTCGTCCATATCGACCTGGTTGCGGCTGGCGATGAACATGGGCGGAAAGTCCTCGTCGCGGGCAAGCTCGAACACGGCCTGGATCAGATTGGGGCTCATGGGGCCAATGCCGACCATGGTTGCGTGATCGCCGCTGTCCTGCAGCTTGAGCATGCCCTGAACGGCCTGGCGGATGGTGAGATTGGACATTTTGTTCTCCTTCTCCAGAGGATTATTGACAAAAGTTCCCTGGGGCCCGGGTTCGAGCCCTTTCAGTGCGGATGGATTTTGTTGTTTAGGGGCGGTTGCGCGGAGTCAAATCCAGCCCTCCGCGCAACCGGAGTCCTTTAAGGTTTACTTAGCCTGCTTGTCAAGCTTGGGCTTCATGGCAATCAGGATCGCGGCGGCGACCACGGAGCCGATCACGATGTCCAGGCAGAACAGCGCGACGTTGTTCGTGGCCAGGGCGACGATAAAGCCACCGTGCGGAACGTAGCAGTCGATGCCCTGGAAGGCGGCGAGAGCGGCGCCCACGGCAGAGCCGATGCAGATGCCGGGCAGGGTGTGGCCAAGATCCTTGACCGCGAAGGGAATAGCGCCCTCGGTAATACCGATGCAGCCCATGAACAGTGCGGAGATACCCATCTGGCGGTCAGCGTCATCGAACTTGTTCTTGGCGATGAGCGCGGCAAGACCGCAAGCGATCGGGGGAATGGCGACGGCGACGCGGAACATGCCGTTGGGGCCATAGATGCCGGAGGCCATAATGGCCATGGTAAAGGTCGAGGCGGTCTTGTTGATGGGGCCACCCATATCGAAGGCGGTCATAACGCCGATGACCAGGCCCAGGACGACGGCAGAGCCGCCCTGCAGGCTACCGAGCACGCTGGTGAGCCAGTCCATCACAAAGCCAAGCGGCGTGGCCAAGATGTAGATGTATGCCATGCCCAGGACGAGCGAGGTCAGAATCGGGATGATCAGGATCGGCATGATGGTCTGGATGGTGTTGTTGACCTTCCAGGTTTTCATCCAGCGGACAAAGTAGCCGCAGATGACAGCCATGATCATGGCGCCCAAGAAACCGGTCGAGACGCTGTTGCCGCTGGGAGTGACGACGGCATTGTTGACCAGATAGCCCAGGACAAAACCGGGGGCAAGTGCGGGCTTGCCGGCCATCGAGTAGGCGATGTATGCCGCAAGCACCGGGATCATCATGGAGATACCGGCCATGCCGATGGTGTTAAGGCTCACCATCAGCGGGTTGGTGACCTCCATGCCGCTGGCGCCGGCGGTGCCGGATGCCAACGAGAATGCAAGGAACACGCCACCGATAACGACGATGGGGATAAAATAGGAAACGCCGGTATTGAATGCATTGAGCAGCGTCTTGCCAGGATCGGCAAAGATGGACTGCTTGGACGCCGGTGTCGGGGCCTGCGGGGCAGCGGAGACGGCCTTCTTCTCTGCCTTGGCCTCGGCCTTGGGCGCGTCAACGGCGCCACCCGTCGCCTTGATGATCTCGACAGCCTGGTCGATGATCTTGACCGGATCGGCAATCACGTCGGAAGTGCCGACCTTCAGGAACTTGCCCTCGGCCATCTTCTGCTCAAAGCGATCTTCGTTCTCGACGCCCACATCGACGGACTCAAGGACCAGGTCGGCGGAGTCCACGTCTTCCTGCGTGAGCTCATTCTCGATGCCCAGACCACCCTGAGCCTCGACCTTGCACTCGATGCCACGAGCGGCGCATTCATCCTGAATCGCCTTCTGGGCCATATACGTGTGGGCGATTCCCACGGTACAGGCGGCAACGCCTACGATCTTCATTGCTTCCCTCTTTTCATAGAGTTGCGTGCGCAAGACACCGTTTGCGGAGGCCTCCGGAGCATCCCCTGCCGTTTGGACTTGCTGTCTTTTCGACAAGACCAATATAGGTGCTCACTTTTCTTAATGCCAGCTCATTTCGGTAAACGCGCAGGTCAGAGCGTTGGTTATGCTCTTTGGTTATGCGTTTAACCAAAATTGAATCCTGCGTTTTTAACCTCGATTTAAAAAGTCAAGAAGTATTTGTTTTTCTCGGTGGACGGCAAATCCGTATGCCAGTCATGGATTTCGGCCACACGCATGCACCGCATTTGTTGCATACTCTTAGGTGGCGGGACACACCTATCAGAGCTCACATCCCCACCGTGATCTAAAGCCATTATCTTGAGACATGTCAGCATGCCGGAAGGAGTCGCTGTGGCAAAACAGCGCGTTACGATTGCAGACGTCGCTCGCGAGGCAGGGACCTCAACGGCAAGCGTCTCGTACTACCTCAACGACAAACGGGATAAGCTCAGCGAGAAAACGCAGGCGAAGATTGCGCGCGTCATCAAGGAATTGGGATACGTTCCCAACGCTCAGGCACAGACGCTCACCGGCAAACAAACCCACGTCATCGCCATTATCATTTTGGATAACACCAACAAGTGGGCAGGACTTGTCCTCAACGGCATGGAACAGGTCATGCTCCCTGCGGGCTACCAGACGGTCGTTTGCACGAGCAACTTCGATCCCGACACCGAGCTCATGTACGTCGAAAAGATGCTCTCGTTGGGCGTCGATGGCTTTATCATCCAGCCCACGGCAAACTTCAAAGCCGTCCACGACCGCATTAGGCGCGCCGGCAAGCCGGTCGTCTTCTTCGATGCGGCCATCTATAGCCCGGGCACCAGCTGGATCAAAACCAACCTCTACGACGGCGTGTACAACGCCACGCAGGCGCTTCTCGATGCCGGCTACGAAGATTTCTTTTCCATCGCCGCCAATATGACCGAAATGCGCACCCGCATGGAGCGTTTCCAGGGCTATGCCGAGGCGCTGGCCGCAAACGGGCAGCTCTACAAAGCCATCCCCATCGACCACAACAAGCCGTCAATCAGCGAACTCACCGAGTACTTTAAGTACAAGTTCAATCCCGCCAAACGCACGCTCATCTTCGTGCAAAACCAATGGGCACTTCCCCGCGTCTACAAGGCGCTTCAGCCTATGGCGCATCTGCTTCCGCAGCAGATTGGCCTTTTGGGACTCAACTGCGAAGACTGGACTAACCTCACCACGCCGACGGTCTCCACCATCATCGAGCCCGTCGACCAGGAAGGCCGCGAGGCGGCCGAGATGCTGCTCGCCTTACTTGACGGCAGCAGTGAACCCGGCGAGCAGCGCATCCTCGAGTGCAAGCTCAACTGGCTCGACTCCACCTCGATCTAGACCGCGGGACAAAGTAATCAGGAGCGTTTGTCCCAAATCTTAAGTATTTGTTCGATCGAATGACCTGCGATGGCACCTGCTAGACTGGTAGATTCCCAACCGACTATCCAGGAGCCGCAATGTCGCGCAAGTCCGCCTACAAGCAAGTACTTTCCATCGGCACCGCCGTGGTGCTGGGGTTTGCGCTGTTTACGGGATCGCTCGACGGCGCACCCAAACTGCTATCACCGCAAAGTGACGAGCAGGCGGCGGCTCTAGCCGAAAAGCAAAATGAAAGCCCTAGCCGCACCGAAGACGAGGCCGATCTGGTCGCCCGACTCGAATCGGGGACGGCGAGCTCCGCGGACTCCGAAGGCGGCCCGGACGCCGGTGATGGCTCCGAGGCCACCACAACCGACACCGGCGGCGACACCGACCCGAACGGCTCCGTCACCCCCATCGACGAGGTCGAAAACCCCGACCTCAACCGCGCACGCGGCGTATATCTCAGCAGCATTCCCGACTACGCCGGCAACCCTTACGTTGCCTTGCGTGCCAACAGCATGCATCCGTTGGGCACGCCGTCGTTTACGCTCACCGAATACGAACGGGCGACCGAAGAGGGCTGCTTTAAGAAGTTCTCCAAACTCGACAGCCTCGGTCGCACTCGCAAGGCGCTCGCCTGCGTGGGTCCCGAATCACTTGGCCAGGGCAAGCGCGGCGACATCTCGCGCATCCACCCCGCCGGCTGGCACCAGCAGCGTTACGACTTTATTCCGGGCGAGAGCCTCTACAACCGCTGCCACCTGGTCGCTTGGTCGCTCTGTGGCGAAAACGCCAACCGCAAGAACCTGCTCACCGGCACGCGCTATCTCAACGAAACCGGTATGTTGCCCTTTGAGGAGCAGATTCTCAACTATATTCGCGACACAGGCAACCATGTGCTCTACCGCGTCACGCCCATGTACAACGAGGAAGAGCTCGTCTGCCGCGGCGTTCGTCTAGAGGCTCAATCTGTTGAGGATCACGGCAAGACGCTTTGCTTCCACGTGTACTGCTACAACCTGCAGCCGCACGTCATGATCGATTACGCAACCGGCAAAAACCAGGCCTCCGGAGAGTAGACTCCACCGCCCACGAATCCAAAACGATCCGAGCCCTTCCGTCCCCAACAGCTCAAAATGGGCCGCCCCGGCACTCGGCGGGACGGCCCATTGACCAGCATTTATACCATGCTAGACAGCCACACGCTACTTGGCGCGGCCCTCCTCATAGCGCTCAACCAGCTTGGCCTGAACGTCATAAGGCACCTGCTCATAGCCCGCGGGCTTCATGGTAAAGTCGCCCGTGCCGCGCGTGATAGAGCGCAGGCGCGTCGAATAATCCGTTAGTTCGGCGAGAGGCGCCTGTGCGATAACCACGGTGTCGCCGCGCTCATCGGTCTCCATGCCCGTCACGCGACCGCGCGATGCCGAGATGTCGCCCATCACGGCGCCGGCATAGCTCTCGGGGATAGTCACCGTGATTTCCTCGATGGGCTCCAGCACCACCGGGTCGGCATCGGCGCATGCCTTGCGCAGGCCGATGCGTGCCGCCGCGCGGAACGCCATCTCGTTGGAGTCGACGCTGTGATACGAGCCGTCGTACACAGCCACGCGAATGCCCGTGAGCGGGTAGCCGGCAATGATGCCGTCCTTCATGGTCTCCTGGACACCCTTGTCCACCGCGGGAATCAGCGAGCGCGGAATACGGCCGCCCACGACCTCGTCCACAAACTCATAGCCATCGCTCGTGCCGTCGGGCCCGATGAGCGGCTCAACGCGCAGCCAGCAGTCGCCATACTGACCGGCACCGCCAGTCTGCTTCTTGTGGCGGCCCTGTGCGCTCGCCGTGCGGCGGATAGTCTCGCGATACGGAATGCGGATTGGCACGCTTTTGGCCACGACCTTGGTGCGATCCTCCAAACGGTTGAGCAGGACCGAAACCTGCGCCTCACCCACGGCGGAGATGATAGTCTGGCCGGTCTCCTCGTCACGATCGATGCTCATGGTCGGATCGGCCTTGCACGCCTTCTCGATAAACGTGTAGAGCTTCTCCTCGTCACCGCGGTTCTCGGCCTCGATGGCAATGCGGTACTGCGAGTTGGGGAACTTAAACGCCGCCGCCTCGACCTTACCGGTAATGGAGAGCGTGTCACCCGTCTCTGCCGCCAACTTGGGCGCCACGATAATGTCGCCGGCATAGGCGTGACCGACCTCGGTCATGTCGCGGCCGCACATCACATACAGATGAGCCAGACGATCGCTCTTGCGGGTACGCGCGTTGACCAGCTCAAGGCCCGGCTCAAGCGTGCCCGTCAGCACCTTGATAAAGCTGATGCGGCCCTGCTGCGGATCGGCCAGGGTCTTAAACACAAAGGCCACCGGGCGGTCATCGTCGCTCGAAATCTTGAGCGAATCACCGTCGATGAGCGGCATCTCGCCATAGTCGGTCGGCGCCGGGAAGTATGTGGCGATGTCGTCCATCAGCGAGTTAACGCCCTGCTCCTTAATGCAATCGCCCGCAAAGACCGGCACAAAGATGCGCTCGGCGATCGCCTTCGACAGCAGGCCTTCAAGCTCCTCCTGCGTCAGCGTCTCCTCGCCTTCCAAGTACTTCATCATCAGCTCGTCGTCAGCCTCGGCCACCAGTTCGCACAGATGGTCATGGGCCTCCTCAGCCTGGACACGATACTCCTCGGGAATCTCCGACTCAACGGCTTCGGTACCGTTGCAATGGCGCGCCTTCATGCGCACCAGGTCGATGATGCCGTCAAAGTCCTCGCCCTCGCCCCAGGGAAGGGTCACGGCGCCCAAGCGCGTGCCAAAGCGCTCCTGCAGCAGGTCCATTGTGGTCGTAAAGCTGGCCTCGGGGCGCGACAGACGGTTCACGAACACCGCACGCGCCAGACGCAGATCCTCCGCCGCATACCAAAGCTTGACGGTCGTAGGCTGCGGGCCGGCTTCGGCGTCGACCACAAACAGAGCAGTCTCGCAGACGCTCATCGCGGCAAAGGCGTCGCCGATAAAATCGGGGTAGCACGGGGCATCGAGCACGTTGATGCGGGCGCCCTTCCAGTCGATCGGTGCGATGGTCGTCGAGATGGAAAATGCACGCTTGACCTCTTCGGGATCATAGTCGAGCGTGGGCTTGGTGCCGTCGTGGCCGCCCAGGCGGGCGGTCTTACCGGAAAGGTGGAGCATGGCCTCGGCGAGTGAAGTCTTGCCCACCCCGCCTTGGCCTACGAGCACCACGTTCCTTACATTGCCAGTCTTGGGAGCACCCATGATGACCTCCTTGCAGGGCCGCGCGCAATGCGCGACGCCAACGGGGAGAGTTCGCGGTCGGTGCCGTCCCGGGAGCAGCATGGTCGGCAGCCGAGCCGACTCACCCTCCAAATGTCCTATGCCACCACCCTACCCTCACGGGTGACCGTCCATGCACACCTTTCGGCGCACGTATGAATACAGGCGGTGAGAGGAAGAGACAAGCTTGTGAGGCGATTATTGAACCCCCATCGGCGCAAATAAAAGCCGCCGCAGACCATAAGACCTGCGGCGGCTTCGCCTCAATTAATAGTTGAGTAGATATCTGAACCTATCCTTCGATACGGCTCAAGAACTCACGGGTGCGCCGCTCGCGCGGATGGTCGATAACCTGCTCGGCAGGGCCCTCCTCGACAATGCGACCGCCGTCCATAAAGACCACGCGGTCGGCAACGTCGCGGGCGAACTGCATCGCGTGCGTCACGATCACCATCGTCATATTCTGCGCCGCGAGGTCCTTGATGACGCGCAGCACCTCGGCCGTCAGCTCGGGATCGAGTGCCGAGGTCGGTTCGTCAAAGAACAAGATTTCCGGATCGAGCGCAAGGGCGCGGGCGATACTCACGCGCTGCTGCTGACCGCCCGAAAGCTCGCAGGGGACCT
>CALFDL010000170.1 GCA_937950415.1 uncultured Collinsella sp.
CAAGACCGGCATCCTCGAGGGCTCGCAACACGCGCAGAGAGGCGGCTGACGGCTGCGTGGCGTTGAGCGAAACATTGCACATTCCTGTGGCCTCCTGCGATTGCGGGTATATCGATTGACGGTTTCCAAGAAGTCTAGCAAGAAACGAGAGCGGGCGCACACGCAAACGCGTTTCAAGCACGATTGAATCCCAAGAGCTCTGCCACCGAAATGAAAAAGCACCCGCCTCGGCAATCCGAGACGGGTGCTCAACAAAGCACGAAACCAAGGCCCGTACGCCACGCTAGCAGACCTGACGAATGGCTATACCCTTCTGATACTCATCGACCTTGGCAAAGTCGCCCAGACCGGGGCACTCGACCACGTTGGCGCCGGTGGCCATCGAGAGACGCAGGGCGTCCTCGACGCGCTCCGGGGCGTCGTGCCACACGGACAGGAAGGCGGCCAGCGAAGAATCGCCGGCGCAGACCGTCGACAGCAGCTTGACGTCGAAGGTACGGTTGGCAAACCAGATGTGCTCCCCGTTGGAGAAGTATGCACCGGCACCGCCGAGGGTCAGCAGGACGTTCTTGGCGCCCTTGGCATGCAGCTCGGCCATCGCGCCCTTGACAGACTCGTCGTCGCCACTGCTCACCTTAATGCCAAAGATGTCGAGCAGCTCGTCGTCGTTGGGCTTAATGAGCAACGGCTCCATAGCAATGAGGTCGGCCAGCTGATGGCTCGAGATATCGAGCACGAACTCGGCGCCCTTTGCCTTAACGCGGCGAAGCACCTCGGCAAGGAAACCCTCGGAGGTGTTGGGGGGCAGCGAACCGCTGATGACCAGGCAGGTCATGTCATCGAGCGAATCGATAAGCTCAAACATCTCCTGCTCGTTGGCCTCGTTGATGGCGGCACCGGCGTTGACCATGTTGTACTCGGTGTCGGGGCCGGCATTGAGGAACACGTTGACGCGCGTGATGCCGTCGGTCCACACGGGCTTGACGGGCACGCCCAGGGCCTCGGCGCCCTTAACGATGAACTCACCCGAGAAGCCGGCGAAGAAGCCCAGGATCGTGGTGTCGACGCCGTAGTGGTCGAGCGTAAACGAAACGTTGAGACCCTTGCCGTTGGGGGTGTAGACAGCGTTACGGGTGCGGGTAACGGTGTTGGCGGACAGGCCATCGCAGGAGATGTTGTAGTCAATAGCGGGATTTGCAGTAAGCGTGTAAATCATGAATGTTCCTTTCACGAAGCAACGTGTTAATGAAAGTATATTCCACGCATCGGCAAAAGGCTACAACAACTCGGTGAACGGTGTGGAACGCGTGAAGCGCGGCTCCGAGGTTCGAGTGGGACAAAAAAACGGCGCCCCGGTCGAAACCGGGACGCCGTATGCGCACGAGTTTGTCGCGTTTCGCTTACTTGCGATCGAGCTTGCGGACGGCAACGCGCTTGCTATACTCATCGACGTGACCGAAGTCGCCGATGCCGACGGACTCGGCAACGTTGGCGCCAGTGGCCATAGCGAGCTTCATGGCCTCCTCGACGTTGTCGCGATCCCTGTACCACTTGTGCAGGAACGCAGCGAGGGTGCAGTCGCCGGCGCAGACGGAAGAGACAAGCTTGATGTTGAACTCACGCTTGGCATACCAGATGTCCTCGCCGTTGGAGAAGTAGGCGTCACCGCGGCTACCACGGGTGAGCAGCACGTTCTGAACGCCAGCGTCGTGAGCCATCTTCATGGCGACACGAACCTCGTCGTCGGTGTCGACCGGCACGCCGAAGATGGCCTTCATCTCGTGATGGTTCGGCTTGATGAGCAGCGGCTTCTTGTGAGCGAGCTCCTTGAGCTTGTCGGAGGACAGGTCCAGGACGACGTCAGCGCCACGAGCCTGAGCGTGCTCCATGACCTGAGCCAGGAAGTCGGGCGTAGCTTTGGGAGGCACGGAGCCGGAGACGATCAGGCACTCAAGGTCGCCCGCGGTGTCCAGGATGTTGTAGAGCTCCTCCTGATGCTGCGGCGTGATCGGAGCACCGGGGTTCAGGATGCCGTACTCGTGCTGGCCATCGTTGACGTAGGTGTTAATGCGCGTGATACCGTCGGTCCAGACCGGGCGGCAGAGGCAACCCAGGTTCATGACCTCCTCGACGATGAACTTGCCCGTGAAGCCGGCGAAGAAACCGAGCGCGACGGTGTCGACGCCCATCTTCTTAAAGGCGAAGGACACGTCGAGGCCCTTGCCGTTAGCCGTGTAGCTGGCCGAGCCGGTGCGGACGTTCTCGTCGGGCTCGAGCGGAGAGCTCGAAACCGTCATGTCGACAGCCGGGTTAGCGGTTAGCGTGTAGAACATTTACAGTACCCCCTGTATATGTGAGGGCCGCGTGGCCGGCCCATTCCAACCACGCGGTTACCTCTGATACCAAATTAGCGAGCTGCGGACTCGAGCAGTGCCTTGACCTCGGCAGCGGTGTTGCAGGCGAGCGCCTTCTCGGCGAGCTCGTCGCACTCGGCCTTGGTCCACTGGCTGATGGTCTTGCGGGCGCGCAGGATGGACGGAGCGCTCATCGAGAACTCCTCCAGGCCCCAGCTGATCAGCAGCGGCTCGAGCAACGGATCGGCAGCGGCCTCGCCGCACATACCGACCATGATGCCGGCCTTCACGCCGCTCTCGATGATGTTCTTGAGCGAGCGGAGCACGGCGGGATAGTACACCTGGTACAGGTTGGAAATGGTGTCGTTACCACGGTCGGCGCACATGGTGTAGCCGATCAGGTCGTTGGTGCCAATGGAGAAGAAGTCGGCGACCTCGGCCAGGCGGTCAGCGAGTAGCGAGGCGGCAGGCGTCTCGACCATGATGCCGACCTCGATGTTCTCGTTGAACTTGCGACCCTCTTCGGTCAGCTCGGCCTTGCACTGCTCGACGAGCTCCTTGACAGCCAAGACCTCCTCGACGCAGGTGACGAGCGGGATCATGATCTTGACGTCGCCGAAGGCGCTAGCGCGCAGCAGAGCGCGGAGCTGGACCTTGTACTGGTCGGGATTGGCCAGGCAGTAACGCACGGCGCGGAAGCCCATGAAGGGGTTCTCTTCCTTGACCATGTGCAGGTACGGAATCTCCTTGTCGCCACCCACATCGAGCGTGCGGATGATGACCGGAGCGCCCTTGAGCGCGCTGGCGACCTTACGGTAGGCGTTGAACTGCTCCTCCTCGGAAGGAAGCTCAGCAGAGTCCATGAACAGGAACTCGGAACGGAACAGGCCAATAGCCTCGGCGTCGTGATCGAGCGCGTTGGGCACGTCATCGGGGTTGCCGATGTTGCAGGCAATGATCTTCTTGATGCCGTCGGCAGTCACGGACGGCTTGCCGCGGAAGGCCTCGAGAGCCGCCTTCTCGGCAGCGAAAGCCTCGGCCTTGGCAGTGTAAGCGGCGAGCGTCTCCTCATCGGGATCGGCCTCGACGATACCCTTGCCACCGTCGACGACAACGGTCATACCGTTGCGCAACGCGGTGCAGCTGTTGGAAACCGAAAGGACAGCCGGGATCTCGAGGGCGCGCGCAATGATTGCGGAGTGCGACGTGCGGCCACCAGTCTCGGTGACGATACCGGCAACGTGCGCCTTATCGATCGTGGCGGTCATGGACGGCGTGAGGTCGTGCACGACAACGACGGTGTTCTCGGGCAGGACGGAGAGGTCGACGACCTCCTTGCCCAGCAACTCGGCCAGAATGCCGGTACGGATGTCGGCGATGTCGGCCGCGCGCAGACGGAACATCTCATCGTCCATGGACAGGAACATGTTTTCGAACATGGTCGAGGTGTCCATGAGCGCCTGCTCGGCGCAGGTGCCGCCGTCAATGGCGGCGTTAATGGCGTCGGTCATGCCCGGGTCCTGAGCCAGGACAATGTGTCCGCTCATGATCTCGGCCTCGGCCTCGCCCACCGTCTCCTTCATGTGGTCGGCCTGAGCCTGAGTCTTCTCGCAGAAGACCGAAAGAGCGGTCTGATAGCGCTCCTTCTCTGCTGCCGAATCAGCAACCTCGTGCGGCTCAAACGTCAAGTCGGGATCGACGGCGACCATGACGGTGCCGATACCGATGCCCTCGGAAGCGTTGACTCCCTGATACATTCCCATTCCTCTCTCCGTGTCATGTGATAAAGCGTTTTGCCATATCCATGACAAAAGAGCGCAGCTACCTTAAGACAGGTCACTGCGCCCCCAAATATGAACTTAGTTGTTCAACATGCGACCCGTTTGAGTTCTACTCGCCAAGACCGCTCTTGATGAGCTCGATGGCAGCAGCCAGAGCCTCGGCCTCGTCAGCGCCGTCGCACTTGACCTCGACCTCGGTGCCGCAGGGGATACCAGCAGCCATGAGGGCCATCGGGGACTTGCCGTTGACCTCCTTCTCGGGGGTGACGACCGTCACGTCACAGGCGTACTTGCCCATGGTGGAGGCGAACAGACCAGCCGGACGCATGTGCAGACCCTGAGGATTAACGAGGGTAGCCTTCTCAGAAACCATAGTTGACTCCTTTTTTGTGTTTAACCCCTGTCATGCATGTGGCAGGAGTCAGATTCACGACGTTGTTTATATTAACTCACATCAAACGGTTTTTCATTGTGTTTCGCACGAATTGTTGGACAGATGTCGTTCGCTGTCCGCTCGCCTGCCGGGCGGGGCGTTAAGTTTGCTGCTCTACAGTCCTGCGCAAGACGGAAAGCACATTAAGTGCTTTCCTTTGCGTGCGGAACTCGCGACAAACTTAATCGCCCCGCCCGGCGAGCAAGCAGCGGAAACTTGGTCGGTCCAGAGCAATATCGTGCGAACGGAATTCTGGCTGATGATTTGTTCGCACTAATGACTCGGTAGATAGTCCCCCTATGCCCTCCTGGGAACTGGGGAGTGTCCCAAGCTGCCGGCAGGAAAGGAACGTCCCTAAGTGCCGGGTGGCAGGAAAAAAGGCGGGGGCTCCTGGTGGAGTCCTCGCCTTTTGTACAGGGGGCGGTGTTAATCGCTAGCTGTGGGATTAGACCAGGCGGGCGTTGATCGTCTTGGCGATCTCGGCGGCGTTGGTGGAACCCTTGACGGTGGCACGGAAGTCCTCGTCCATGAGCGCCTCGGCGACCTTGGACAGAATCTTGAGGTGCGTGGTACCAGCCTGGGCGCCCGGGATGAGCAGAGCAATAGCCACGTTGACGGGAGCGCCGTCCATGGTGTCCCAACCGGTCACGCCGGACTCGTCCTTGACGACGATGACGGCGGCCTCGGTGATGGCGTCGGACTTGGCATGCGGGATGGCGAAGCCCTCCATCATGCCCGTGGTGCCCTCGGCCTCGCGAGCCAGGAAGGCGTTCATAACGGCGTCAGCATCGTTGGCGAGACCGGCCTTGACAGCCTGGTTGGAGACAAAGCTCAGGGCCTCGTCACGAGAAGCGAAGTCCTCGGCGACAAAGACGTTCTCGACCTTGACGAAGTCGGAAGCCTCGGCCTTGGGGGCCTCGACGGCAGCGGCCTTGGGAGCCTCAACCGGCTTGGCGGCGGGAGCAGCCTTCTGGTTCTTCTCGAAGTCATACTTCTTGAAGGCGACGAACAGGATGCCACCGACCACGGCGCCGATGAGGATCGCGAGGACCCACAGCGGACCGTTCTCGACAACGGGCAGGACCAGGAAGCCACCGTGGGGCGCCGGATCGTGAACGTTGAACATGATGGTCAGGATCGAAGCGATGGAGGAACCGAGCATCATGATGGGCATGACGGGCCAGATGTTCTTGGTCATGAACGGAATGGCGCCCTCGGTGATGTGGGTGCAACCAAGGATGAGGTTGACGATACCGGCGTCATGATCCTCCTGGCTGAAGTACTTCTTGCCGACGACGACGGCGAAGGTGGTGATCAGCGGCGGAACGATGCAGGCGGCGGAGACGGCAGCCATGAAGTTGGTGCCGAAGTTGTAGGTATCGGTGCCAACACCGGCGGCCAAAGCCTCGGTGAGCATAGCAGTACCGGTGACGTAAGCAGCCTTGTTGACCGGGCCGCCCATGTCAAAGGCGCACATGCAGCCAATGGCAAGACCCAGTACAACGGCGCCAGAGGCGGACAGGCCCTTGAGGAAGTCCATCATGGCGGTGTTGATGGCAGCCATGGGGCCGGAGATGCCGAGCATGACCAGGCCGACGATAGCAGTCGAGAACAGCGGGTACAGGAAGATAGCCTTGAGGCCGTCCAGATTCTTGGGCAGACCGGCAAAGACCTTCTCGAGCAGCAGGATGACATAGCCAGCGAGGAAGCCGCCGACGATGCCGCCTAGGAAGCCAAAGCCCACACCTGCGCCACCGGCGTCGATCATGCCGGTATCGGCGTTAACAGGCAAGCCCTGGATGGCAATCATACCGGCGACGAAACCGGGGACGAGCGCCGGGCGCTTGCCGATGGACTCGGCGATGTAAGCGGAGAGCACCGGAACCATGAGGTTCATGGCGATACCGCCGATAATCTTGAGCATCGCGGCAAAGCTGTTGTAGTCGGCAGCCGTCGAATCAAAGGACGTGATGCCCCACAGGAACGAAATGGCGGTCAGAACACCACCGGCAACGACGAAGACCAGCATGTGGCTGACGCCGTTCATGAGGTGCTTGTAGATGACGTGACCGATGGACTCCTTCTCCTCGACCTCGTCCTCGACATCGGCGGCAGCGGCAACCGTGTCGTCGCCCTTGGCGGCGAGCGCGCGGTCAATCAACTTACCGGCGGCCTCAACGGACAGGGCCTTGGAAACACCAACGGAAACCATGGGCTTACCGGCGAAACGCTCAGCCTGGACATCCTTGTCTGCTGCGACGACGACGGCCTTGGCACCAGCGATCTCACTCTTGGTGAGCTCGTTCTCGACACCGACCTGGCCATGAGTCTCGACCTTAATGATCAGACCGCGCTCGGCAGCTGCCTTCTCCAGCGCCTCCTTCGCCATGAAGGTGTGCGCAATGCCGGTCGGGCAACCGGTCGCGGCGATGATGTCAAACTTAGCCATGTGTCCCTCCTTCTTGAGTACAGCGCCCGCGGGCGCTCCCCTACACGCGCTTCGATGCGCGTTTTTCCACAACTGAAAGATACCAACCTACCGTCCGCGTGAGAAGAGACAAGGTGCAATTCTCCGGTGAAAGGTTCTTTCATAACCGTAAACGGTAAGTGAAAGTTTACCATCAACACTTGAAACGGCAAGGTGTATCTTGTAATTGAAAATGCCCGTATACTATGGCATTGCGAATCAAATTAGATTTTCATGCCAACCAGGAGCCATCCATGACCGATAGTAGCAAGAGCGCACTTTCCCTCATTAGCACCCATCAGGGATACAGCGAATCCGAGCAGCGCATTGTCGACTATATATTGGAGCACCAGTCCGAGGCTCCACGCCTCACGGCGGCTCAGCTCTCACGCGCCGCCACCACGTCCGAAGCGACCGTTTCGCGCTTCTGCCGCAAGCTGGGCTTTGGTAGCTTCCGCAGCTTTCAGTTTTCGTTGGCGAGGGATTTGGAAAGCCAGCGCAACGAGGGCCTGACCGACGAGGTCTCGCTCGACAATATGGAGCAGAGCCTCAAGAACATCCTGGCTGCCAAGGTGAGCGAGCTTAATGCGACCATCGACGGGATCGACCACGATACGCTGGCGGCTGTTGTGCATGCCCTTAAGCATGCAGGGGTTATTGAGTTTGCAGCTGTGGGCAATACGAACGCGGTCGCACTCGATGCGACGTTTAAGTTTTCGCAGCTGGGCCTGCGCTGCATGGCGAGCACCATTAGCGAGACATCAATCGGCTTTGCGCTCACGTTGCGCCCGGGTGACGTCATCGTGCTAATCTCAAACTCCGGCAAATCGCGCCGACTGAATCGCATGGCAAAAGCGGCTCGCGACTGCGGCGCAACCGTAGTCGTCATCAGCAGCGACAGCAAATCCCCGCTCGCGCGCCTGGCAGACTACACTTTTAATACCGTCAACCACGAAGCGCTGCTGACGACGGGCGACTTTGCGTTCTCTAAGATCAGCGCCACGATGATCATCGAAGTCATCTACAACTTCCTGCTGCCCGAGATTGAAGACGCACGTGAGCATATCAGCTACTACGAGGAGCTCATCCAGCCGGATAAGGTCGTTGAGTAGGTAGATTGGAGAGCCGATAGACGCCTCTCGTCACGAAACCCGCCCATCTACTACGTTTTAACCGCAACTGCCAACCATACACCCAAAATAGAGAAAACCGCAGGTGTTCTACCTGCGGTTTTCTTTTTGCAATTCTTGGCATGGTTGCCGATGCCCTACCAAACGTAGTAGATGGACCCGTTTCGTGGCGGCCGGGTTGGACATGCTTGTGGCGGCTCGGCCTAGGCACGCGCCTCCGCAAGCATCTGCTTGGCGTGCGCCAGGCTTGCCTCGGACTGATCGCCGCTCAACATGCGGGCGATCTCGGCGGTACGCGTTTCGCCGGTTACCTCGTCCAAATGCGTCTGGGGAACATCGCCCGGTTCCTTGCTGACGACATAATGCTTGTCAGCCATGACGGCGACCTGCGCCAAGTGGGTTACGACAATCACCTGATGCGTAGCGGCGAGATCTGCCAGCACGCTCGCGAGGGCACGTGCGGTAGAGCCGCCGACACCTGCATCGACCTCATCGAACACCAGTGTATCGACACCGTCCGCGTTACCGAGGACAACCTTGCTTGCCAGCATGACGCGACTTAACTCGCCGCCCGACGCAATGCGGCGCAGGGGACGTGGCGTCAAGCCGGCACCGCTGCGGTATAGCAGCTCGTAGCTCGAAGGACCAACGGGCGTCCACTCAGCACGGGGAAGATCGCGCGACTCCCAGACGAGCTCGGCACCGCCCATCTCCAAGCGAGCCATCTGGCGGCCGACCTCGTGGCAGAAGCGCGGGGCCGCCGTATTGCGGGCGCGCTTAAGTGCCTTGGCAGCGGCAAACAACTCGCGCTCGGCGCTCCCGAGTGCCTCACGCGCCTTTTTGATCTGTTCATCGCCATCATCGACCAGGGACAGCAGCTCTTGCGAGCGATCGCGCATGGCAAAAACATCGTCCATGGTGGGACCCCACTGACGCAACAGGCCCTTGAGGTCGGAATACCGCTCGCGCATGCGAGCGAGCTCGCGCGGGTCGAAGGCGACGCCATCGCGATAGGCACGAAGCTCGTTCGCGCAATCCTCAAGTGAGATACAGGCATCCGAAAGCGCATCGGCAATGTCGCCCAGTTTGCGATCGACGGTAGCCATTCGGGAAAGCTCCGCCACGGCACTGTTCACGGCATCGAGCGCTCCCCCTTCGGCGGCAAGCGATGCATGGGCATCGTTAGCCGTGGCAACCAGTACCTCGGCATGTTCGGAGCGCGGCAGCAGTTCCTCGAGTTCCTCATACTCGCCTGGCTTGGGGTCGACCTCGCCGATGCGCTCGAGGGCAAAACGCGCTTCCTCGACGCGGCTCCCCTGCGCACGCGAGGTCTCTTCGACGCGACGGACCTCCTTGGCAGCCGCGCGCGAGGCTTTAAAACAGGCGCGGTACACATCCAGCGCCTCAAGCGCAGAGCGCCCCGCCCAGGCATCGACCATCGCAACGTGATGCGCCGGATCGAGCAAGCGCTGGTGCTCGTGCTGGCCGCACAGATCCATCATCACACCAACGCGCTCCGAAAGCTCGCGCACACTGGCGATGCGGCCGTCAATCTTCACGCGGCTGCGGCCCTCGGCAGAAAGGCTGCGCTGGACCGTGAAGCCTTCCGTGTCGTGCGGGCCGTCAAACAGCCGCGCCTCGACGCTCGCCAGCGCCTCGCCCTCGCGCACCGTCGACGAATCCGCGCGCTCACCCAAAATAAGCTTGAGCGCCGAGAGCAGCGCAGTCTTGCCGGCGCCGGTCTCACCGGTCAGGACAGTCAGGCCGGCACTCGGCACCAGCGTCGCCTCGCGAATGAGTGCAATGTTAGAAACCTGCAGCTCATCGATCATGACGGACTCCGTAGAAAACACGGCTCACCGAGTTGTAGAAGCTCTCGGGGCCGTAGTCGAGCAGCAGCACGTCGCCGGGACCACGGCGCACAGCCACGCTCTCGACGGTGCCGTCGCAGGTAATGAACTGGCCGTCGATAGCAATGGCAGGCACACTCGGGCGATCATCGGACATAAAAATCTCGACGACATCGCTCGGCGAGGTCAAGAAAGCGCGGGCCTGAATGGTATGCGGCGCGATGGGCACGCAAACCATGCCCGCGTAATCGGGACTCACGATAGGGCCGCCGGCACTGAGCGCATAGCCCGTAGAGCCGGTCGCCGTGGACACGACCACGCCGTCGCCGCGCAGGCGATCGATATGATGGCCCGACACGGTGATGTCGAACTCAACCATATCCGACAGCGGGCCGCGTGTAAGCGCCATGTCATTGAGGGCAAAGGCACGCACGACGTCCTTCGTACCGTCGTCGCGTACGGACACGATATCCGCGGCGATGGTGGCACGGCGACTCACATGGAGCTCGCCGGACAGGGCGTCGCTCACGACCTGTAAAATATCGCGCTCCTCAGGACTGGCCGCCGTCAGAAAGCCAAGGTGACCATAGGAAA
Organism: uncultured Collinsella sp.; assembly: GCA_937950415.1. Lineage (GTDB taxonomy): Bacteria > Actinomycetota > Coriobacteriia > Coriobacteriales > Coriobacteriaceae > Collinsella. The sequence goes on from CALFDL010000170.1 coordinate 10,610, forward strand.
GTCCCAGGATGGGAATCTCGCGGTAGTTGAGAATTCGAGCGGCGCGCAGTAGCGTGCCATCGCCACCGAGTGTGATGACCAGGTCGGCATCGTCCACGTCGGGCGTGCTCTGAATCTTGGAGCGCTGGTCGGCCGCCCATGCGACCTCGTAACCCTGGCGCGTCAGCCAAAGCTCGAGCATCAGACCGCTCTCGACCGCCTCTTGCTTGTAATAATTGGGAACCAGAAAGACCTTCATAGCGTTGCAGCTTTCTCGCTCAAAACCGATACCTGGGATAGAAGCTCGTCATCGGAGCGCTCGCCCGCAGCAAACCTCGTGCCGTACAGGAAAAACTCCACGTTGCCCTTAGCGCCATGGATAGGCGACACGCACACATCGACCGGAAACAGGCCCTTGGCGGCAAAAAGCTCGATCGCCGCCACGAGCGTCTCAACGCGCACGGCAGGTTCCGTCACGATGCCGCCCTCGCCCACCAGTGCCGCCGGAGCCTCAAATTGCGGCTTCACCAGTGTGCAGAACGAGCCGGCAGGCGTTAGGCACGCCAGCACCGCATCGATAATATTTGCGATACTGGTAAACGAAACGTCGCAAACAGCCAGGTCAATGACACTCGCATAGCCCAGCTCGGGCAGCTGCGTCACGTTGGTGCGCTCGTGGAGCGTCACGCGATCGTCCTGGCGCAGCGACCAATCAAACTGGGCACGGCCCACGTCCACCGAGACAACGGTCGCAGCTCCGCGCTTGAGCAGGCAATCGGTAAAGCCGCCGGTAGAGCAGCCCACATCCAGACAGGCAAGGCCCGTCGGATTGATACCAAACGCATCAAGCGCGCCTTCGAGCTTAAGACCGCCGCGGCCAACATATGGAATGCGCCCCTTCACGTGCAACGGCAGGCCCGGGGTCACCTTAAGGCCCGGCGAAGTCAAGCGCTCGCCGCCACTCGAGACCAAGCCGGCCATAAGAGTGCGAAGGGCATCCGCGCGATCGGCGCAGATGCCCTGTGAAATCAGTTCGTCATCGAGACGCACACGTTTCATGAATGCCATCAACCATTCGTATCCGGAGATGCGGCCTAGCTATCCTGGGATTCGTTTGCCGCATCCTCATCGTATTCCTGCTCGAGCTTGTCGGCCTCACGCGGCGTCAGCTCAAACTTGTCGACCATATCGACCGCGCGGGAGCCCAGCTCAATCGCTTCGTCAAACAAATCGAGCGAACGCTCCAAGGAGGTATCCTTGGAGCGAACGGTAGCGATGATCTGATCCAGACGGTCCGAAATCTCATCAAAGTTACGGACAGAACCCTCTGGCATGGCTACTCCTCGACGGAGTCGATGTCAGCCTCGGCGGCGTCCGCATCCTCGGCCAGCACGCCAGCCTCAGCCTGAGCAACCGCAACCTTGGCGGCAGCCTCGGCAGCCTGCGCCTCCTCGCGAGCGCGATCTTCGGCCAGCAGTTCTTGGTACAGGTCCTCGCCCGGCAGCTCCTCGCTGCGAGCGATCTTTCCCAGCACGCCGTTGACGAACGACGCGGACTGGTCGGTGCCATAGGCCTTAGCAAGCTCGACGGCCTCGTTGATCACGATGGCGTCCGAGACCTCCTCGTCGGTGAGGAAACGCATCTCGAAAACGGCGATACGCAGCAGATTGCGGTCAGCGCCGGGCATGCGCATAAGATCCCAGTTCTTGGCAACGGAGCGCAGAGCGCAGTCGATGCGGTCGATATGCTCGTAGGCACCGCGGCACAGCTCCAGCGCATAGGGGTCGAGGGGACCCTTCGAGATCAGGAAATCACCCTCGAGGACGCGCTCGAGCGGGCTGTCCGTGGCCTCGGCCTGGAACAGCAGCTGCAGCGCCTGACTGCGGGCAAGCGTACGCCCGCGATAAACCTTAAGGCTCAAAGGTTACTCCTTGGGGAAAACGAGGCCGTCGATGCAAACGTCGACGCGCTCGACCTCAACGCCCACCTGGGCATCGATGGCGGCGACCACAGCGGCGCGAACAGCCTCGGCGAGTTTCTTGAACGGATAGCCAAAGAACACCACAACGCGCACGGTGAGTGCGAGCTTGTCGCCGACGACCTCGGCCTCGACCGCCGGCTCGGAAGCCGGAGCCTTGGACGAGAGCATCATGGAGACAAGGTTAGTGGCAAGGTCCTTGACGCCCACGGAGGCGATGCCCTCGACATCCGACACGGCGCGCGAGACGATGGCGGTCAGAACATCGGGCGAAATGCCGATGCCGTCAATCTTGATTTCCTGGGGCATGAGTCCTCCTAGAAGAATTGGTTGCTAGACGCGGGAGACGAACTTGCCGTCGCGGGTGTCAACCTTGATGACCTCGCCCTCGTTGAGGTACATGGGGACCTGGATGACAGCGCCGGTATCGATGGTGGCCGGCTTGGTGGAACCCTGGACGGTGTCGCCCTTAAAGCCCGGGTCGGTCTGGACGATGGTGGTCTCGATGAACATCGGCGGAGTCACGCCCATGAGCTCGTCGTCGGCGAAGAGAAGCTGGCAGGTATCGTTCTCACGCAGCCACTTGGAGTTCTCGCCTACCATATCCTCGGGAACGGGAACCTGCTCATAGGACTCGTTGTCCATGAAGATGTAGTCGGAACCGTCGTTGTAGAGGTACTGGAACTCACGAGTGGTGAGCATGACGCTCTCGAACTTGGTGCCGGCGTTGCAGGTGTTCTCGACGACGCGGCCGCTCTTGATGTCGCGGGTCTTGTAGCGCACGAAGGCGCCGCCCTTGCCCGGCTTGACGTGCTGGAACTCGACGATGGTGTAGACCTTGTCCTTAATGCGGAGACCGAGGCCGTTCTTGAAGTCGGCGGTAGAAATGGTAGGCATAGCGACCTTTCTTGTTATGGGCAGAACGCACAAGCGTCCAAATTACATACGACCGAAATTATACACTTGCAGACGGCGCCTGCAGCGAGCGCATAAAAAGAGAACGCGGGGCGCCCGAATCATTCCGGACGCCCCGCCCCAAACTATCTACCGAAGTAGCCTAGCAATCAATGACGTGAAGGTCATGCGGGGTCTTGGTGAAGGGCTCGTAGCCGTTCTCGGTGACGACACCGTAGTCCTCCAGGCGCACGCCGCCCACACCGGGCAGATACACGCCGGGCTCCATGGTGATAACCGAGCCGACCTCGATGGTGTTCTTGCTGCGGTTGAAGTTGGGCAGCTCGTGGATGTCGATGCCCACGCCGTGGCCCAGGCCATGGTTGTAGTAATCGCCATAACCGGCATCGCCGATGATCTTCTTGGAAAGCTTAAAAATGTCGTTGCCCTCGACGCCCGGATGGATGGCAGCGACGCACTCCTCGTGCGTACGGCGCACGAGCGCGTACAGGTCAAGCTGCTCCTGGGTAGGCTCGCCCATCACGACGGTGCGCGTCATGTCGGAACGATAATCGCAGTAGCCCGCGCCGTAATCCATGAGGACGAAGTCGCCCTTCTCGATGACACGGTCACTCGGCACGGCATGCGGGTTGGCGGTGTTGGGGCCGCTCGCCACAATGGAGCCGAAGGCCAGGCTGTCGGCGCCGTTGGCGAACATAAAGTTCTCGAGCTCGTTGCGAACCTGCTTCTCGGTCATACCGGGCTTAATAAAGCCGAGCATATGCTGGAAGGCGGCATCGGTGATCGACTGCGCATGGCGCATGAGCTCGATCTCCTCAGCGTCCTTGATGGCGCGCATCTTGCGGATGTCGTCATGCATCAGCGGCAGCATGCAGGCGACGGAGCGATCCTCGAGGCCACGCTGGATGCCCTGGTAGAAGTTGATCTGCATGTCGTCCTCGACAGCACAGACGCGGCACTTATTGGCTGCGATCTTACCGGCGACCCAACCAGGGATGGTGCCCTCGTCCATGTCGTAGACCCAAGGGCTGCCGGCGGGCGTGTTCTCCTCAAAGCTGTTGAGGTAGCGCGAGTCGGTATGGAACAGGCACTGGTCAGCCGTAATAAACGCCGCGTGCGGGAACTCGAAGGTGTAGTCGAAGACACCCTTAACGCCCGTAAGCCAACGAAGGTTGGCCTCGTCGCGCACCACGATGGCGTCGTAGCCACGCTCGACCATAAGGGCACGGACACGTTCGATACGACCGGCAGGACCGGCAGCAAACTCAGACATGCAGATTCCTTTCTTGTTGTCTCTATATAGACGGGACGGGTCTCAACCGAACGACGGAATCGCATGCGATCCGCAACCGATTGGAAACCCGCCCCTCAACATGATACGAAAGAGGATGGAAGTCAATAAATCTTAGAGAAGTTCTTTACGAGAAGCCAAGTAGGCGTGAGCATGGCGCTTAAGAACCTCGTCCTCAACGTTCGTTAGGCGAATGGCGCCGAGTGCCGCGGGCAGCGGCAACATGCTGCGGTTCGAGCGTGCAAACTGCTGCTTGCGGAACTCCTCGATATATGCGGCAGACTCCAGATCGAAGGCAAGTTCCTCGATACCAAAGTCCTCCAGGCAGTCATCGACCTCATAAACGTAATCGATATCGAAATCGCAGGCATCATGGGCGAGGCGCGCCTCAAAGCGCATACCCTCGGACAGCAGCTGGTACGCGGGGACCTGCGCCGCGGCATCGCCCAGGCAGGCGCGCAGCGTGCGCTCCCCCGTCTTGCCAAAATCGAGTGCATGGCGGGCGCTCGGGTTCGTGGCCATCAGTACGTCCTTGCGCGCGGTCTGGGACCACTGCACGGCATTGACGAGCGCGACCTCCTCGCCCGCGAGAATCTCGGGAACCGTCTCGGTAAACTGGTTCCAGCGAGATTTACTGCTCGAAAGCATGGTGCCCACGAGCACGGCATAGCCACGCTTGAGGTCCTCGGGGTCGGCCTCACGAACAAGGTCGAGGTCGCACACGACCAAGCCCGGCTCGGGACGGAACGCGATGGCGGGAAGCGCATTCGCCGCGGATGCCACGAGCGGCTCCATCGTCGTCGCGACCGCGAGCATGGCATCGAATGTGGTCGGCAGCAGGGCGCACTCGGTGCGACCACACCACTGGTTGGCACACCAGCAAACGACCGAGCAGGTCGCCGCATCACCGACGGCAACGACAAGATCATCGCAGGTAATGCCGTTTGCCGACAGAGCACCAAAAACGACATCGGCATCGGCCAGCGTAGCACCGGCAGGCGAAACCTCGAGGATGAGTTGCGACACGGCAAAACCGGCGTCGACCAGCGCATGCTCAACAACCTCGCCAAAACGCTCGGATGTGACGTCGCCCCAAACCACCATCGCACGCTTAGGCTTGCCCACAGCCGAGGCAAACATGCGCGGCAGCTCCTCGAACGCGCCCAATCCGACGCGGACATCGACACTGCGGTTTTGGAAATTGATAAGTTGACGGCGAATCATAGCAGTCCACGCTCCAAAAGCATCTCGGCACAAAGGTAGGAAACGTCCTCGAAGGACTTGTTGCGAATATCAAGGGTAATGTCGGCGGCTTGGCGATACAGCGGACGACGGTGCTCAAACAGGCGCGCCGCGTGCTCGGGCGAACGGAAATCGGGCCGGGTATCGGAGCGGCGAATCTGGCGCATCGAATCCTCAAAGTCGCCCTCGAGATACACGCACGTACCCATCTCGTGCATCAGCTCAATATTCACCGGCGTCTCGACGATACCGCCACCGCACGAAACCAACAGACTGCGCTCGCTTTGGAGCGAACGGAGCGCCGAGGTCTCGAGCTCGCGAAAACGATCCTCACCCTCGGTCTCAAAAATCTCGGTTACCGACTTGCCGCAACGGCGGACGACTAGGCGGTCGGTATCGATAAAACGCCGCTTGAACATGGTGCCCACGTTGCGCGCAAGCGTCGACTTGCCCGCGCCCAAAAAGCCGATAAAGAAAATATGGTCGCAGCCGTGTTTGATGTGCTGAGACATGGCGAAACCTATTCCTCGCAGGGAAGGTCGCGCAGGGCCCGGCGCTCAAAGATACGGAAGATCTGCGTGTACCACAGGTCCTGGGTTGCCTGCGGCTTGACCAGAATAGTGTCAACACCGGCAAAATTACCGCTCCACACGTCTGTGTACAGCTGATCGCCGATCAGCACCGCCTCGTCTGCCGTGGCGCCGAGGCGCTTAAGACCCGCCTTCAAGGCAAACGGGGCGGGCTTCATGGCGTGGCTGATGGCCTCGAGTCCCAGCTCGCGTGCAGAGCTCATGACCTGGTCGCGATGCCAGTTGTTGGACACCATGCACAGCTTAAAGCCCTTGGCATGGGCGGCTTTGAGCCAAGCGGAAACCGCGGCGGGAACCTGCTCGGTATCGCGCGGAACCAGAGTGTTATCACGGTCGAGCAAAATGGCTCGCTTGCCGTCGGCCCACAGGGTATCGAGGTCGATGCGGTCAACCGAGGCAACATATCGTTTGGGGCTAAAAATCCTCATGATCAATTCCAAGACTGTTGGTGCTCTTCGTAGGTCTGCGAGAAATACTCCTCGTCCTGCGTAATGTAGAAATACAGGTCATCGGAGTCGGTCGGCTCAAGCGTGGCCTTGAGCGCCTCGAGTGACGGAGAGCAGATGGGCGTGGGCGGAAGGCCCTCGTGCTTGTAGGTGTTGTAGGGGCTATCGCTCTGCAGGTCGTCGGCGGTAACCTCGCCGCCAGTGACATACATCATGGTCGCATCGCTGTTGAGATAACGCAGGCCATCGAGCTTGCCCGCCAAGCGGTTGTAGAACACCGAGGCCACATGTGCGCGCTGATCGGCGTTGAGACCCTCACGCTCGACGATGGAGGCAAGGTTGACGATGTCGTAGTCTGACATCTCCACGCCGTAGCGTTCCTTGATCTTGGCCTCGCAGCCGGCAAAATCGAGCGACTTGTACTCGGCCTTAAACTGGTCGAGCATCGCGCGAATCACATCATCTGCCGTGGGCGAATCGCCCAACGAATACGTCTTGGGGAACAGGAAGCCCTCAAGCGAATCATTTGCAGCATCTTTCAGGAAGCCATAGTCATTTACGTAGTAGGATGCCTTGGCCTGATTAAGGAAATCTTCCTTAGAAATGCTGTCATAAGCCTGTGCCACACGGTCGGCTACCTGGTCAACGGTCAAACCCTCTGGAATCGTAAGCGTATTGGATCCGGCGTTGGGGCCTTCCATCAGCTGTTGGACGACCTTCGTCGCATCCATGAGCGTGGTAAATGAATAGGTGCCGGGCTTGAGCGACATATCGGCGTTGAGTTTTTTGACCGCCGCGTAGTAATCCTTGGGGTTCTCGACGATATGATTCTCGGAGAGAATCGAGGCGATCGTATCACCCGAGGCGCCATCGGGAATCGTAATGGTGACCTGCTGACCAGCCGTGACCTTCGTATCCCCACCGGTAAAGAAGCCTTTGACGGCTGGCACGACAAAGAAGACGATCGCGACAAGGACGAGCACCGCCACCACGGCGCCGATAATCATGGTCACCGGGGAGCTTTTCTTTTGGACACCGCGGCGGGCATGCGTGTTGTAGCTCGAACGCGTCGCGGGAGCCACACCGTGCGAGCCATGGGCGCGATGCGCATGAGATTGCGATTGAGGTACCTGCGCGCGTTGCGTAGGAGCCTGCTGCTTAAAACGAGTGCCGCCAGTGGGCTGCGCCGTACGAGCAGTTGGCTGCTGAGTCGTTCGATGGGCGGGGCGGGCCGCATGCGAAGAGGGCTGCGCCGGACGTGCAACAGGCTGAGCCGGACGCTGTGTCGGCTGCACCGGGCGCTGGCCTGCCTGGACAGGGCGCGACACGGGCTGCCCCTGGCGATTCGGCTGGCGCGGGTCGGAAGCGCTAGGCATGCTGAACCTCCTCGTTTTTACGATCG
>CALFDL010000171.1 GCA_937950415.1 uncultured Collinsella sp.
CGGAGATCTCGTACGTACGCGTCACGCGCAGGCGCGGCGCGGCGATGTTGCCGGGGATATCGTGTGCCTCAATGCACGCCGCCATACAGGTTTGGCACCCAATGCAGCGCGAGGAATCAGCCACGACTCGTTTATTGCCCATGTTGTTCACTCCCTCCTGAATCCCATGCCGGAGAGACCCTGTCGACGTTGCCCCGGACCGCCCGTGGTCCGGCATCGGCGTATCGAGTGCATGCGGCGAAACAGGCACTTCGATAGAGTTCCTCCAACGATATACAGGCTAAATATACGCAGTTGCAGGTGGCAAACTTGAGCATAGGCCCTGCAATACGGGTGTATTGCAGGGGTTTTGGCAGGTTGGAATTATTCTCTAGAAGCTATAAAGGTGAGTGTATTACATGCGTACACCTCTGAGATTTTTACGCGCTCTCATTTTGGATGTACTACGCTTGTATTTGTGTTAATGGTTATTTACTTGAGCGAAATAAAGTAATCGTTATAAGATGCTAAAGTATCGGCACATGCCGCATTTGACCGACTATATTGCACGCTCATTAAGGGGGCCAGTGATGTCATCGACTCAAAAAAGAGCCATCCTGCAGGTGCGCATTCGCGAGGAAGACAAGCAGCATGCCGAGCGTCTCTACGACGCCATGGGCACATCGCTCGCCGAGGCTGTCCGCCTTTTTGTCGCGCAGAGCATTTTGATGCGCAAGCTTCCCTTTCAGCCGGTCGCCGTGCGCTCAAAGGACGGCACCGCCGCCTATGGATCGCTCAAAGCATATGGTGACCCCAATCGCCGCGCCGAGGAGCGCAATGCCTGGATTGAATACCTTGCCACGGAAAGCGACGATTCGATTTTGGGTCCCGAGGAAGTAGATATCCATGAGTAGCACCATCATCGACGAGACCGTCATCCTACGCTACCTGCTTGACGACGACGAAGTTCTGTCACCGCGCGCCGCCAAGGTCATCGCCACGCGCACCGCTCGCGTCTACCCCAAGATCATCACGCGCGTCGTGGTCACGCTGCGCGACGTCTATAAGGTTCCCCGCGCTGAGATTGCTACGGCCATGAGAAGGCTGCTCGATGACGTCATGGTCGACGAGCCCACCGTTGTCGCCCTTGCCGTCAAACTCTTTGGCAAGACCCATATGGACTTTACCGACTGCCTCCTCGCAGCCCGAACCGCCATCTACAACGATGATGTCGTGAGCTTTGGCAAGCCCATCATTCAAGGCATGATCGATTACCGCCGCAAGAGCCAAACCGCTGCCGAAGTCCGCGACCGCGCCGCCGAAGCCCGCAGCCGAAGCACCGACTCCACCATCGACAAGCTCCGCCACCAACCCCGCAGCTAACCCCATCCTCTCCTAAGTTGCGGTGAAATACGGACTGTTTTATGCCTTTAAAGGCCTCAACAGTCCGTATTTCACCGCAACATATTGAAGGTTGGCTGCGAACGATTTCGCTATCGGGAGTCGGCGTAGGGTTTTGTTGTCGGAATGCCATAACCGCGCATCATGGCACCGAACGATTCTACGTCGTAGGTGTCCGATAGCTTGAAATGAATGACGTTATGACCCATGGCACGCAAGTTCGCATCGCGCAATAAGGCGGCTCGATAGGTTTTTGCCGCAGCATGTTCCGAATCTTTTTGAGTTTCATCCTCAAACTTACCCAAACCATGAAGCTCTGCCAACATCCATGACCCATCTGGCATCTGCCAACCATAATCTGCCAGATAATAGCAGGCGTTTCCTGGCCGATCAATCTCAACCTGAAGCTCGGGCGCAACGACGCCTGCAAGGATCATTGCCGCTCGCGCCTCGGACTCTCCCCCGTTATCCGACCTTCCGTCCATATATTCGAACACGCCAAACGCACGGGAGATGCCATGCAAACCGCGACAATTGGCCTGTGCATACGCACGCAGCTCCTCGCGGTCAACATCGTACCCACGAGCCAATCCATCGACGTAGCCAAGCGCATACCGAAATGCACTCGTGCGGGCAATATCGACCACCGTCCGATAGGGGTCTGTAAGCGTAAACGGGCCGAGACGCCATACCTCGCCCGGGCGCCATCGACGATACTCAACGAACTCATATGTATCGCGCCTTGAAGACCGTGGCAGCAGCACTTGCACTTTATCCAGAAGCGTATACGCCGAGCCGATGCCGTAGAGCAGCGCTGCCGTCGATCCGCAAAACACAGCATCCGGTTCAACGACCGCAATAGCGGATGCCAACTGAAAGATGCGATCTTCAACCCCAAGATTATTCCAATAGACCGGATCCGCATACACATGGTTGTAAAGACGAAGCATGAGCTCTTCCTGCATAAGCTCGCGAGCACGGCGTTCATCCCAAGGATCAATTGTTATAAGCAGCTGTCCATCTTGATGAATTCCAAGGACCGAGAATAGCATCCTTGCATATGACTGAGGAAAATGTTTGCCTTTATCGAGCATGGCCAACCCCATAACCATCACGGCGGAGAGAATACCATTACGCTATCGTATGCTTCCGTCCGCAGGCCTTGCCAAAAGCTGACCAAAAACTTGACGTCGCAGGTCAGAGCTTCAGAAAATATTTCCACTCTCGGTAGACGGTCACTACGACCCTCCCAACGGCATCAAAATCCAACCTTACAAATAGTTGCGGTGAAATACGGACTACATGGGCCATAAAAGCCAAAAAACAGTCCGTATTTCACCGCAACTCAAGAGGGGATGTGGGGTCCCGACATGTATATGAAAATGACTCTGGTCCCAAAAGGAATCAGAGCCATTCATCTATCTTATGGAGCGGGCGACGGGAATCGAACCCGCGTCATCAGCTTGGAAGGCTGGGGTTCTACCATTGAACTACGCCCGCAAGATATGGTCGGGACGACAGGATTTGAACCTGCGACATCCTGCTCCCAAAGCAGGCGCGCTACCAAACTGCGCCACGTCCCGAAGGTGTTGAGCAGCTAAGGTCTAAACCTTGCGTGTCCCAAAGCGAAGGAAATTATAGGGGAGACTCCCCGCCTGTGCAAGCGCAGAAACCCTAGCTCCTCGAATGTGCGACAAACCAGCTATGAACCAGGCCGATTGCAAACGCGACCACGGCAACCGGCGCCCACGCGGCACCGATGTCTGCCAGGGGCAAAGCATCGAACGGCAGCCACGTACCCGCAAAGAACGCGTCACGGATCGAAGTGATCACGCTCTGGACCGCGACAACGCCGCCAACCCAAACCCACACCTGCGGATGCGCGTCACAAAAGCCGTGCACCAGGCCCATAAGCACCAGCACAATGGCAACGGGATACAAGGCGTTGAGCATAGGCACCGAGAACATAAGAATCACGTCGAGGCCCACGTTGGAGAGCACGCACGAAAACGCTGCGAACACAAAGGCGAGAATCGCAAAGGGACGGCGCATGGCCTCCTCGGAGGCCTCCGCTCCCCCTTCGACCACATACGTCTCGCAGAAGTAACGCGAGCAGCAGCTGATAAGGCCAATGCACACGTTCATGCAGGCTAGGAAGAAAATCGCAAAGACGACAACCGTGCCAGCAAGACCAAAGTGCATGGAGGCCGAACGCGCAAGGATGGCGGCGCCGTTGGTAGCGTCGGGCATCACGGTGCCGAGCTGCATACCGGCAAGGCCCAAGCCGCAGTAGATGATGGCCATGAGCACGCCGGCGATCACACCGGAACGCGAGATCTCGAAGGCCACGCGCTTGTCATCGGTAACGCCCAGCTCATGGATAGTCTCGGCGATAATGATGCCGAAGGCGAGCGACGCGAGCAGGTCCATGGTCTGATAGCCAGTCAGAAAGCCCTGCACGGCGGCGCCTGCATCGTAGGGAGCCTGAGGCGCGGCAGCCGGTCCCAGCGGCGAGATCACGGCAGCACCCACGACGAGCACGATGAGCGCAATGAGCGCGGGGCCCGTAATGCGGCCGAGCACGCGTGTGATGACACCCGGGCGCAGCGTGAGCGCAAACGCGACGACGAAGAATCCGATGGCAAACACCAGACGTGCCGTGCCGAGCGAAACACCCTCGGGTAGCAGCGGCACCAGCATTTCGAACGCCGTGGAGCTTGTGCGCGGAATGGCCAGGCACGGACCGATGGCCAGGTAGACCGCCGCAACAAAGAATTCGCCAAACTTGGGGTGCACGCGGCCGGCAAGCTCGCGCGCCGTTCCAGCAAGCGCCACGGCGATAAAGCCCATGACGGGCAGACCGATAGCGGCAATCAAAAAGCCAATCATGGCAAGCGGCGTGGCCGTGCCGGCCTGAAGTGCCAGCAATGGCGGAATGATGAGGTTACCGGCGCCAAAGAGCATCGAGAACAGCGCAATGCCGACGGTAACGACATGGTCGGAGCGCAAACCGCGCGGAGCGGATGAGGCCATAGACACACCTTTCGGGTCGAAACAAAAAAAATGGGACGGGCAAAAACACCCGTCCCGCAAGTATAAACGGTCTAGCAGCTTTAGCAGGCTAAATCGCGCAAAGCGTCAATCGCGGTGTCGACTTCCCCGACCGTGTTGAAATAGCCAAACGAGAAGCGAACGACACCTTGGCGCTCGGTCCCCAGCGCACGGTGCATGAGCGGAGCGCAATGGGCGCCGGGGCGCGTCGCAATCCCCCACCCTTGCATGAGCGCGTCCGAGATCTCGGCCGAATCGATATCACCCACGTTGAGTGAGACGATCGCCGAGCGCGTGGGTTGGTCAAACGCACCGTAGAGCGCAATGCCGGGGATTTCGCGAACGCCGTCGAGGAAGCGCTCTGCAAGCGAGCGCTCATGCGCCGCAATCGCCTCGACCCCGCCTTGTGCCTCGATAAAGTCGAGACCGGCGGAAAGGCCTGCGATACCGTGACCGTTGAGCGTGCCCGCCTCAAGGCGCGTGGGCCACTCAAGCGGCTGCAGCTCATCGAAGCTGTGAACACCGGTGCCACCCATGGCCCACGGAGCCACGTCAATGCCTTCCGCCACGGCCAGACCGCCGGTGCCTTGAGGTCCCATGAGCCCCTTGTGGCCGGTAAAGCACACCACGTCAAGCCCCATGGCATCCATGTCAATCTTCGCCGTACCGGCAGACTGCGAGGCGTCGACGATCACGAGCGCGCCGGCCGCATGGGCCATGGCGGCAACGCGTGCGATGTCGACCGCGTTGCCGGTCACATTGGAGGCATGCGTCACCACCACGGCACGCGTGCCCTGCGTGACCAGCTGCTCGAGCTCGTCGTAGTCGAGCGCGCCATTCGCGTCGCAGCCCGCATGCTCAACGGTCACGCCCTGCTCTGCCGCCAAGCGGTTGAGCGGACGTAGCACGGAGTTGTGCTCGAGCACCGTCGTGACCACGCGGTCGCCGGGGCACACCACGCCATTG
>CALFDL010000172.1 GCA_937950415.1 uncultured Collinsella sp.
CATGGCCTCAGCCTCAGCGTGGAGCTGGACGACCTGCCTGTCGAGCTCCCTGGCATCGGTGAGATATCTGACGCTCGCGGCGTGGAGCTCGTTGTTCTCGAGCTCGAGGCTCGCGGTATCGAGCTCGAACTTCTCCTCGATGAAAGCGACCCTCTCATTGCAGTCGGCCTCAAGTCTTTCGTTCCGGTCTCTCGCCTCGCCGAGCTTGCGGTTGAATTCGTCGAGCTGGACCCTGAGCAGCGCGTTCTCGCTCCTGAGGTCGGCAGTCTCGCGCAGCAGCTTCTCCCGCCACGTCGCCTCGATCCGCTCGGCGGCCTCATCTAGGACGCTCTTCACGCCGTAGATCTCCCTGATTTTTCTCTCGTCTGCCATGGTGTGGCACTCCAATCAACAACGGCATGGCTCCGCCATGCCAAACGGCTGGGAACAATGCACGGCCGCTGTTGATTTGTGTTCGCCCTGCGATCGGTGAGTTCTAAAAGGCGTCTCAAGTCATGCGTTCACGCAGGTTTTCGGTTGGAGAAATACCGCACGTTTTCATGGTAACACGTGCCTTAAAGAACGGGCGGCCATATCGATTCGTTGTAAATAGCGTCTACGGCGTGTTGGTGGCAGGAGGTGAGGGCGTTAAAGATGTCGAGAATGATTGTGGGAGTATTTTAGATACAGGCATGAGAAAGGGTCGAATCGAAGTGTCTGGCCGGACGCCAATTGTCCGGGAACTGTTTCGGTTCGACCCTGCTTCATTTTACATCCGCGGCATGTTCTTGTGGGCATCCTGACGGTGACCGACTCTCACGACCTCGATAGTCGGTTTGTGGGCTTAAAGTTTCGGAGGCTCCCAAGCGTTTTCAATCGCGGCGCGGTAGATTGCGGCGTAATTAAGCATCCAGCTGCCATCACCAACTTTTTGAATATACCCCTTATCCTTCAGAGAGGTATAGGCCCGGGATATAGTGTTCTTACTCAGGCGGTAGTGATCCTCAATCCATTTGCTTTTAGCGCAGAAGCCCATGGGCCGTTTGTTTTTGGAAGGTTTTCCAAACTTCCATACAAGGCCGAGGATGAGACGCTCGGCGGCAACGGTGGTGACGCAGCACGCCCACTCGGGCACTGAAATAAAAATAGCCTTATCCATTTTCCCCGTAATCTCTCGTTGCTCAGTAGCATCATCGCTAAATATGCCGGAAATCGACGGAAGCTCGCTCATGTTTACCACCTAATCAAGGTGGGCGGTACGACCTTCAAGCTGCTTGAAAAGCTCGTAGAACGAGCTTTCAAACATGTAATTAGAGCGATGGATCTGGATGAGCTTGCCGGACTCTCGCATAAACTTGCGTGCGGTGTTTTCGCTCCAGCCAGTGAGTTCGCGGATATCGTTAACGCGGAGCAACCGATCGCACTGAGCGGCACCAGTGGGGAAAGTCGGTGTGGACGCCTGAGTGCTAATCTTTGGAGTAGCCATGATGAGCTATCCTTTCAATGAGGGCCCTCCCTGTGCTTGTAAGACGTACCAGGTTCATAAGCACTTGGGGGGCCGGTTTCTATGACTACATGCGTAGCCATCTGACAGCTTTAGCATGTATTAAAACTCATTAGATGTCAATCAAATAAAGCATCTACCTGCGGAAACGGTATTATAGTACCGTAATATTATGAAATAAACGATGAATGAAAAACATGCTATTTCTCGCTTCTCTGTATATAGGCGTTGATGAAGGCTTCGTAGCCTTTAACTGCTTTTATTTCTGATTGTTGAACGAGGCTTGTATACGTTTTGAGCGTGATATTGGGGTCCGCGTGGCCAAGAATACCTTGCACGCTTCTAACGTCCGATCCGTTCGCCAGCATAAAAGTGCTTACACAATGCCTGAGCTGATGCGGGCAGATGCCCTTATATAGTTTTCCGCCAGTCGAATTGTTCGGCTCATAGATTCCAAGATTGCAGCTAACTGCGAAATCGCGAAACCAATGGTTGAAGATGTAGTTTTTCATGTGACAGACAGTAGGGATCCCTTGCTCGACAGCAATATCGCTAATGATGGGAGTGCTGCCAGTCTGGGACAGCCCCAGAGAGGCCAGGAGCTCTTTTTGTATGGCTGACCATGATTGAAGACGTTCGGCCAAGGTTTCTCCAACGGGGATTTTGCGTTGGCTTTCTTGTGACTTGGGTGCCCTCAGTTCATGGTCGTTGGTGTACTGCCTGTCAATTTTCAAGGTTTTATTGGCAGGGTCCCAATCGCGCCATTCGAGGCCCAGCATCTCGCCTTTCCGCATACCCGTATACACTAGTACTAGTGTACCAACAGCTTCGGCGGTGAGCTCAATGTGTTGAAGACGTGTGCATAGGGTAGCTACTTGGTCGATTGTCAGTGATTCTCTTTTGTTGCGTGGTCTGCGAACATGAACGGTAGCGCAGGGGTTTCGGTCAATTATTCTCTTTGCGACCGCATTCGACAAAATCTGACGCAGTTTCGCATTGATTCGTACAAGCTCTGATGGTTTGTATTTTCCCGTACGACGAGCTTCGGCATATGTTTCTTCGATTAGATCGGGAGTTAGCCCCTCAATTGTCTGAAACGCACCGAATAGGTCTTCGATATGCCTGCAATCGTACGCTTCTCTTTCATAGCTCGTTGGCGCAAGCTCGGTGTCCCTATTTTCATGAAAGGCCCAGCAGTAGGACGCAAGCAAAGTGGGCTTTTTAGTTTTAGTGATCGTGCCAGAGGAGTTGATTTCAGCCAGCTTGGCCTGCATTGCAGCCTTAGCTTCTGTTTTAGTCTTGCAACGAACTGTATAAGTTGGGGATCGTTTGTAGCGCCCCGTCTTAGGGTCCTTGACTCCAAGGGAAAAATAATAGCGATAGGTGTTAGGTGATCTCTTGTCTTTCCAACACGTGCCTCTTCCGCTAATTAGTGGCTGTTCTGACATCTTTGCGCTCCGTTTCTTTGAATAGTTTTCAACAATTCATTGAGTGCAGTTTAGCTAAAGCTGTTAGTAATATGTTTGTAAAAGCGTAGGCGCAGCTACCGGAGGCAAAAGACACAAACTGCTATGTTTATCTGCGGTTATATGATGTTCAATGATGCTTGATGAATGGTAGGGGGTAGCATTAAATCATATCTCCTAAAGCGGGTGTCGACGGTTCGAATCCGCCCGGGGGCACCAGAAGATTATGACGGCGTCGCGAGAGCGGCGCCGTTTCTGGTTTGTGGGAGCTGCCGGCGGATTCGGACCGTCGGCACCCGCGTCACTCATTTCCCCGCGGGGGAGTTTTCGAATCCGCCCGGGGGCACCAGAGGAATATCGAGCCCGGTACCGTTACGGTGCCGGGCTCTTTTGGTTTAAGGCATGCCGTAGTATTCGCTGCTTCAGATAAAGAAAGCGCCCGCTTGCTGGGGGAGCAAGCGGGCGCCTGTGAGCGAATATGTTTGCGGCGAAAGCCGCGATGAGCGGTGGGGTGGCGACTAGTTGGTCGTACCGGAATCGTCGCCCGTGCTCGTGCCCGAGCCCGAGCCCGAACCAGAAAGTGCGACCGTCAGCGTGATCGTATTGTCGGTCGACTGCTTGCCGGTGGGGGAGACGCCCGTAACGGTGGCGTTCTCGTTGCCGCTCACGGGGTTGCCGTTCTGATCGCAGAAGGCGATGTTGTAGAACCCGGCGTTGTTGAGCGCGGTGACGGCGGCGGAGATGCTCTTGCCGTACAGGTTGCCCGGGACGCTGGCCTTGCCGGACTTCTTGGCGATGACGACGGTGATCGTGGCACCGGGCTTCTGCTTGCCGCTGGGGTTCCAGCTAATTACGGTGCCCTCGGTAACCGAGTCGTTTTCCTGGTAACTCACGTCGACGCCAAAGCCAGCCATGTCGAGAGCGTTGCGCGCCTGGGCCTCGGTCATGTCGGTCAGATCGGGCACCGAGGTGGTGTCCGGGCCGCCAGAGACCTTGTACGAGATGGTCGTGCCCTTCTCGACTTCCTTGCCGGCTTCGGTGCCCTGCTCAAAGACCTGGCCCTCTTCGGCCTCATTGGCTTCCTCCGAAGCGCTGCCCTTCAGGCCCACGCTTGCCAGTGCGGCCTCGGCCTGGTCCTTGGTCAGGCCGACGAGCTGCGGAACCTCAACCTTCTCGGAAGGCTTGGGGCCCTTGGAGATCACCAGGTTCACCTTGGTGCCCTTGGCCTTCTTGGTGTTGCCGTTGGGCGTCTGCTCGGCGACCTTGCCCTCGTCGACGTCGTCGTTGTAGCTCTGATCGACGGTGCCAACCTCGAGGCCGGCCTCCTTGATCAGCTCCACGGCAGTCTGCTGGTCCTTGCCCAGTACGTCGGGCACCGTGACCTGCTCGCCGCCAAAGAGCCCCGTGGCAAAGGCCACCACGATGCCGATGACGGCAACGGCGGCAACCACGGCGGCGATGACCTTGTTCTTGTTGGACTTGGGCTTCTCGACCTCGTAGGAACCCGTGGAGCCCGAGACGGCGCTACGGGCGGTGTTCTGGCCGCTCACGCCCGAGACGGGACGAACCATGGCGCGCGTGGAGTCGGAAAGCTCGCGCGTCTTGGTGGCGCCCAGGTCGCCGGCGGCACCGATGATGCGCGTGGGCTCCGAGACATTGACGGCACGGCCGGACAGGTAGCTGTTGAGTACCTGGCGCAGCTCGTCGGCCGTCTGGAAGCGGTTTGCCGGGTCCTTCTCCATGCACTTGAGGATAATGCGCTCCAGGTCGGCATCGACGCCGGAGTTGATCTGGCTCGGCGGAATGGGAAGCTCGTTGACCTGCTTGAGCGCGACCGAGATGGCGTCGTCGCCGTCAAAGGGTACGCGGCCGGTGGCACACTCGTACATGACGACACCCAGCGAGTAGATATCCGAGGTGGGGCCGAGGTCCTGGCCGCGGGTCTGCTCGGGGCTAACATAGTGGGCGGTGCCCAACACGTTGTTGTCCTGCGTGAGGTGGCTGTTCTTGGCACGCGCGATGCCAAAGTCCATTACCTTGATGTTGCCGTCGGGCAGCACCATGATGTTCTGCGGCTTAATGTCGCGGTGGATGATCTCGTGCTTGTGTGCGACCGAAAGCGCGGAGCTGATCTGCGAACCGATCTGCGCGACCTTCTTGGGATCGAGGGCGCCGTGGCTCTTGATGCCGCTCTTAAGGTCGGTACCGCGCAGGTACTCCATGACGATGTAATAGGTGTCGCCGTCCTTGCCCCAGTCGTAGACGCCCACGATATAGGGGGAGGACAGGCCGGCCGCTGCCTGGGCCTCCTGCTTAAAGCGGGCGGCGAAGGTGGCGTCGCCGGCATACTGCGGCAGCATGATCTTGACGGCAACCGTGCGGTCGAGGACCTGATCCTGCGCACGGAAGACGGTCGCCATGCCGCCCGTTCCCACCTTATCCTTGAGGAGGTATCTTCCCCCGAGGACCCTCTGTTCCATTCCTGCTCCTAACATAACTATTCGCTCAACGATGTGTGTAGTACCAAATGTGTGGCCGCCGGGGCCGTGTGGCGCGTTGCCGCTAGCTCATCGGCCGCGGCGCGTCCCAAGTATCCGCTTTGATCACGGGCATCACGCTCCCTGTGCGGCGAGCGCCGCGGTCAGGACGATGCCGGCAATCTTGGCCGCCTCGACGTCGTGTTTGTCGTAATCCTCCAAGGCCACCGAGATGGCAACCGTGGGTGAATCATAAGGTGCAAAGCCAACAAACATAGAGTTGACGTTGGTGCCGCCGGTCTCGGCCGAACCGGTCTTGCCGGCAACCTTGACGCCCGGAATCTGGGCATCGGTGCCGGTACCGGACTGTACGACGGCGAGCATGGCCTGCTTGACCTGGTCGGCCGTAGTGGCACTGACGGCCTGACCAAGCGAGCGGGACTGCGTGGTCTTAACCACGGTTCCGTCCGGGGCGAGTATCTGGGATACAAAGAACGGGTCCATGACCACGCCGCTGTTGGCGATGGCCGCAGCGATCACGCAATTCTGCATAACGGTGGTCTGCGGGCCGGGCGTGTGATCCATGCCGACAGGCTGGCCGGCGCCTGCCCAAGCGGTCTCCCACTCGGTCATGAGCGATGGGTCGGCCATGATGGAGGCCGTGGAGGTCAGGTCCTGGCCGAGCTTTTGGCCGTAGCCAAAGGCGTTGGCAAACTGTACGAGCGTGTTTGCGCCAACTTCGTTTGCCACCTGGCCGAAGACGACGTTGGAGGACACGGCAAAGGCCTGCTGCAGGCTGATGGTGCCGTAGCTCTCGTTGGCAGAGTTGGTGACCGGTGCGTTGCCGATGTCCATGGAGCCGGGAGCCTGGTAGGTGCTGGTCAGGCTGGCGGTACCGGTCTCGAGTGCCGCGGAAAGCGTAACGACCTTAAACGTGGAGCCCGGCGTGTACAGCGCGTCCATGGCGCGATTGTACATGGAGCCGTCCTCGCCGCCGCCCGTCTGCAGCAGGGCATCGATGTTGGTGTTGTCGTAGGTGGGCGAGCTGGCGCATGCGAGGACCGCGCCGGTGCGCGGATCCAAGACCACCACGGCGCCCTTAAAGCCCTTGAGCGCCTGCTCGGCAGCCGTCTGGATGCGCGAGTCGATGGTGAGCTTGGCGGTGTTGCCCGGCTGGGTCTGACCTGCAAGCGACGCGATAGCGTTGTTCCAGCTGGAGTAGTCCTTAGAACCGGTGAGCGTGTCGTTCATGACGCTCTCGATGGCGGTGGTGCCATACTGCTGGCTCACGTAGCCAACCACGTGCGCTGCCAGGTTACCGTTGGGGTAGGAGCGTACGTAGGTGCCGTCCTCCTGCTGCAGCGACTCGGCCAGCGTCACGCCGTCGGACGTGATGATGGAGCCGCGCTGGATGTACTTGGAGCGGGCGATGGTGTGGTTGTTGGTCGGCATGTCCTGATAGTCCTTGGCCTTAATGACCTGGACATAGGTGAGGTTGCCGATAAGGATGGCGAACAGCGCCGTAAAGGCGAGCACCGCGCGGGTTAGACGGTTGGCGAGCGCAACGCGGCCGAGCACACCGGATTCAGGCGTGTCGAGCAGGCGACGTCGCATGCGCGAGCCGACGGAATGGCTGCCGCTGCCGTAGGAAGACGAGGTGGCAAAGCGCGTGCCCGTCGGGGCGGCGGCAGATGCGACCTGATCATCGGTGATGGCGGCCATGGTGCCGGTGCCGGTAAGCTCGGCCTCGCGTCCGGTAGCCTCGTCACCGGCGCGCAGCAGGAGCGCGACGATGATAAAGCTCGCCAGCAGCGAGGAGCCGCCCTGGCTCATAAAGGGCAGGGTAACGCCGGTCAGCGGGATCAGGCGGGTCACGCCGCCAACGATCAAGAAAGCCTGGAAGCTGATGGCGGCCGTAAGGCCGGTCGCGCTAAAGGCGGCAAGGTCGGACTTGGCGCGGGCGGCCGTGGTCAGGCCGCGCACGGCAAAGAGCATAAACAGGATGAGTACGGCGCCGCCGCCCAAAAGGCCCATTTCCTCGCCGATGGCCGAGAAGATAAAGTCGGACTCGACGACGGGGATGTTGTTGGCCATGCCGTTGCCGATACCAACGCCGACTAGGCCGCCGTCGGCGAGCGAGAAGAGCGACTGGACGATCTGGTAGCCCTGCCCCTGGGCGTCCTTAAACGGATCGACCCAAACCTGGAAACGCACCTGAACGTGCGACAGGAACTTGTAGGCGCCCACGGCTCCCACGGCCAAAAGTGCGAGGCCGATGATGACGTACGAGAAGCGTCCCGTGGCAACGTAGAGCATCAGCAAGAAGATGGTGTAGAACAGCACGGCCGAACCCAGGTCGCGTTCGAAGACGACGACGAGCAGACACACACCCCACACGGCAAACAGCGGCAGCAGCAGTCGCAGGCGAGGGATCTTAAAGCCCAGGATCTTGCGGTTGGAGATGGAGAGCAGCTCGCGGTTCTCGGCCAGGTACCCGGCCAGGAACAGCACGATAAAGACCTTGGCGAACTCGCCGGGCTGGATGGTAAAGCCTGCGATGCGAATCCACAGCTTGGAGCCCGAGATCGTGGTGCCGATAAAGATAGGTAGCATCAGCAGAATGATGCCGATAATGCCAAAGGTGTACTTGTAGCGCATGACCACGTCGAGATTCTTAACCAACGCGAGCGTTCCCACCATCAGGGCCACCGAGACAAACAGGATGATGAGCTGTGAGATGGCGAGAGCGGGGGCGAGACGCGTCACGAACGTGATGCCGATGCCCGAAAGCACAAAGACAATGGGCAGGATAGCGGGGTCGGCACCGGGCGCCAAGATGCGCACGGCGATATGTGCCGCAGCGAAGGCGGCAAAGAGGCCGATCGGCACGGCGAGCGTCTCAAAGGAGATGGCGGCGCCCGCGGTGAGCACGTACATCGCATACAGCAGGATGACGGGGAACGCCGAGGCGATGAGCAAGAGCAGCTCGGTGTTGCGGCGACTCATAAGCGGCACTCCCTTTCTAATTCTTATCGGAGGCTTCGGCCTCGGCGGACTGTTCGGCGGTTTTCTCGGAATCTGATTCGGAGGTCGATCCCTGATTGGTGTTGTCGCGAATCGTTTGCGCGTCGATCACCTGGCGGGTCTGCTCCTCGTCGATCTGGTGGCGGTACTTGGATATCGTGTCCTGCGCATCGTCGACACTTGTTTGCGGAATGCCCGCCTTGAGGCGGTTTTGCGTGTCTTCGGGCAGGTCGGACAGCTTGATGCTGGTTTCGCTTTCGAGCCAGTGGAGCTTGAGTCCGAGCGGCTTGCCGGGCAGGCCGCGCCAGACGGCGACATTGCCCTGGTAGGTACCCAGGTAGTACGAGCCGGTGACACCCGTGTAGGCCCAGATGCCAGCTGCCAGCACAAAGACGAGGGCCAGGATGGCGGCGATAGTAACGTTGCGGCGACGCACGCGTTGCGCCTCGCGCATGACGCCATCGTCAACCAGGTCAACGACTACTACGGTCACGTTGTCGTGGCCGCCGGCGGCAAGCGCCGCGTCCACTAGGTTGTCGACGCAGATTTGCGCGGTTGAGGACTGCGTGGCGATGTTCTCGATATCGCTATCGGGAATCATGCTCGAAAGGCCGTCGGAGCACAGGATCAGGCGGTCGCCTTCCTCAATATGCAGAGTGAAGTGGTCGGCATACATGGCGGGGTCCGAGCCCAGTGCGCGGGTGATGACCGAACGGTTGGGGTGGACGCGAGCCTCGTCTGCCGTAATCTCGCCGGCGTCCACGAGCTCCTCCACGTAGGAGTGGTCGCGGGTCACGCGGATGAGCGTGCCCTCGTGGAGCAGGTAGGCGCGAGAGTCACCCACGTGGGCGATGGCGAGCGTGTCGTTTTCGATATAGGCGCAAGTGGCTGTGCAGCCCATGCCGGGCTTGCCCAGGCCGTTCAGGGCCGCCTCGATTACGGCGGCGTTGGCTGCCTCGACGGCTGCGGCCAGGCGTGCTGCGTCGGCGGACTGCGGGGCCGTCTTGGCAATAGTCTCGACGGCGATGGAAGAGGCTACCTCGCCGGCGGCGTGACCGCCCATGCCGTCGCATACGCAAAAGAGCGGCGACTGCACCAGGTAGGAATCCTCATTGTGCGGGCGTACGCAGCCAACGTCGGAGCGGGCGCCCCACATGAGTTGCGTGGTGGTGCCGGCATCAGAGGTCGAGTCGGTCTCGATGCGCTCCTCGGTCAGGGGCTCAAAGCTCATGGTCGAGCCGGGGTCTTTGAGCTTGGCCTCAACGGCGGCAACGTCGATCTCTGCTGTGTCACCGGGAGAGACGGTGTTTGTCTCGGCGTTTGATTCGGAATCGCCGGTGTCCGGGGAGCCGGGCTCCTCGAACACGCGGGCGGTCGACTCGTCGTCTTGCGGGCTGACGTCTATAGGCTCGGGCGTCGCAAAGTGCGACGGCGCGGGCATGCTTTGCGACTGGGCGGCGGGCTCGGTCACGGCATCGGACTCGCTTGCGGGCGCAGGCTGCGGGGTCTTGGGTGCAGGGCCGTCCTCGGGGGATGGCCCCGCTTCGGGCGCCGGCGTAGACACGGGCGCAACTTCGGATGCCGGAGCTATGGGAAACGCCGGCGCGGCGGGCTCGGGTGCCGCAAACACCGCAGCGCTCTCGTTGATTGCCGCGGCGACGGGCTCTGCAAAGTGAGCTGGCGCCGAGGTTGCTTCGGGCGCTGTGGGCTGTTCCGCAGCATGTGCGCCGATGGGCGCCGCTACGGCATCCTCTTCGTCCTCGTTATCGGCGAGATCCGAAATATCATGCGTTACATGCGAAAGAGGCAGGGAGAACACGGTGTCCTCGGGCTCCACGGGTGTGGAGTCCGCCGGAGCGGCGTGGGCCGGTGCAGCTACGGCGGCAGCCGGTGCCTCGGTCATAGTCGCGGACTTGTTCTCCTCGTCGATCATCGACGGTTCACCTTCATGACCACATCGCCGATCTGGACTTCGTCGCCCTCGCGCAGCGTTGCGGGCTCCACAAGCTGGCGGCCGTTGACGAGCGTGCCGTTAAGCGAGTTGAGGTCCTCGATGATGAGCGCCGGGCCCTGCAGCGAAAAGCGCGCATGCGAGGCCGAGACGAATGGTTCGTTGATGCAGATGTCCGAAGATGGCGAGCGACCGACGATGACGGGGCCGAGCATATCTACGTGGATGCCGCGGATACCGCGCGGACCCTTGTCCACATCGATCGTCCAGATAGCCGAGTCGCGGCGCTGCCCGCGCACAAGTCCCACGCCGGTCTTCATGACGGCGAACAGGAAGATATAGAGCAGGGCGACCAGGACGATGCGGCCTGCAAAAAGGACGATATCGATGTTCATAAGCGACTATCCCCTAAATTCAAAGGTGCTCAGGCCAAACGTCAGCAGATCGCCGTTGCGCAGCGGGCAGCGCGTAATGCGGCGGTTGTTGACGAGTGTGCCGTTGGTGGAATTGAGGTCCTCGATCGACCAATCCGAGCCCGTAAAGGTGAGCTGGGCGTGGCGGCGCGACACGTTGGGGTCGCGCAGGGCAATGTCGGAAACTGAGCGCTCGCGACCGATGGTCACCTGTGCGGAGGTGATGCTATGGCTCTCGCCGCTCACGACGTCGACGAGCTGGGCGAGCGGGCGCTGCGGGGCGCGAGTGCTCGCCATGTTGGAGGCGATGCCGGTTGCGGCGCCTAGGCCCACGGCGGCACCGGTCGCGGCGGCTCC
>CALFDL010000173.1 GCA_937950415.1 uncultured Collinsella sp.
CCTCGCCGCCGCGGGTCTTCCAGGTGACGAAGTCGGCGGCCAGCTCCTCGTGGCTCTCGGGCAGCAGGTCGATATTGCCTGCAAAGGCCGAAGGACCGGCGTAGGGGGAGCGGAAGAAGTCCGTCGGGTTGACGGGAAGGACCTGCCAGTAGCGCATGCCCATGGCGGCCAGGTGGTCGATAAAACGACGCGTGGGCGCACCGATTGTGCCGGGCTTGCCGTCATCGGTCGGCACCGAGGTGATGTGGCATACGACGCCCGCGCCGTGGCCGAGCGGCTCCTGCAGGCGCTTCTCGGCATGGTGATAGATGATCGAAGAGCCCAGCGGGTACAGGTCGAGCGTGACGGTACCGTTGTGGATTTCGCACTCGTGGCCGCTGATCACGTCGCTTGCGCATTCGCCGAGCGCCGGAATCGTCACACAGTGCGAATTGCGCAGGCTGCGGTTGATGATAACCGTCGCGGCCTCGCCGTCTTTGCCCGTGCGGGTGTAGGCCAAGACGTCGTCGTTGAGCGCAAAGGCCTTGATCTCGCCATCGACCATAAACGGTAACGCGCGGCGAATGGCAGACGCGTTCTTAACAATGGCCAGCGTATCGAAGTCGTGGAGCTGGTCCTTGGTCGGCAGGGTGCGGCGGTTGCCCGGATCGGTGAGGCCCTCCAGGCCGTATTCATCGCCGTAATAAATCGAGGGCACACCCGGGAAGGTCATCTGCATGAGCGTCGCCAACCAAAAGCGGCTCTTGGCCAGGCCCATGGAGTTATCGTCCAGGCGCCATTTGCTGCGCTCGCTCTCGGGCAGCTGCGACTCGTCGGGGCCACCGCCGAGTACCGAGATAATGCGCGGGCGGTCGTGGCTCGAAAGCAGATTGAGCGCGCAGGACAATGCCTCACGCGGGTAGTTCTCGCGGAGGGTCTCGATGTCCTCGGCAGCCTGATAGGCGTTCTTGTAGCCCATCAAAAAACCGATGACCATGTCGCGGAAGGGGTAGTCCATAGCGGAGTCGAGCTCAGAGCCCTGCAGGTAGCGGCGCAGGTGGCCATAGCTGATCTTGTTGGAGGCGTCTTCCCAGACCTCGCCGAGCAGCAGCGCGTCGGGCTTCTCGGCGAGCACGGCCTTTTTGATTTCGGCAAGGAAGTCGTCGGAAAGCTCGTCGGCCACGTCCAGGCGCCAACCATGGGCACCGGCGCGCAGCCATTTGCGGATCACGCCGTCCTTGCCCAGGAGCCGCTCGCGCACCAGTTCGGAGCTCTCGTTGATGGCGGGCATGTTGCCCACGCCCCACCAGCAGTCATACGAACCGTCTTCATGGAAGTAAAACGCATCGCGCCACGGCGAGTCCTCGTTCTGCCAAGCACCGACGCCGGGATAATTGCCGTAGCGGTTAAAGTAGATCGAATCGTCGCCCGTGTGGTTGAAGACGCCGTCCAGGATGATAGAAATGCCGAGCTTCTCGGCCGCCTTGCACAGCTCCGTAAAGTCCTG
>CALFDL010000174.1 GCA_937950415.1 uncultured Collinsella sp.
AGTGCGTCGAGGGTTCCGGTAAGGTCGTGTACTCCGATGAGCGCTAACGAGCAGACGACTGCTGTCGAGGGCCTGGGTTTTGTGCCCTACACCCGCCCGACCGGCACCGACACGGCCGAGCCGCTCAAAATCGGTGTGCTCATCAGCGGTTCGGGCACCAACCTGCAGGCGCTGATCGACCTGATCGCCGCCGGCAAGCTCAACGCCTCGATTGAGCTTGTGGTGTCGAGCCGTCCCTCGGCCAAGGGCTTGCAGCGTGCCGAGCACGCGGGTATCCAGACGCTCACGCTGTCCAAGGATGTCTACGCCGACCCTATTGCCGCCGACGAGATCATCGCGCACGAGCTTCTCGAGCGCGGCTGCGAGTATGTGGTCATGGCCGGCTACATGCGCATGGTTCACACACCGCTGCTGGCGGCGTTCCCCAATCGTGTGGTCAATCTGCATCCAGCGCTGCTGCCGAGCTTTACTGGCGCCCATGCGATTGACGACGCGTTTGCTCGTGGCGTCAAGGTGACCGGCGTGACCGTGCACTTTGCCAACGAGATCTACGACAACGGCCCCATCATCGCCCAGCGTGCGCTGGCTGTCGAGGAGGGCTGGGATGTCGATACGCTCGAGGAGCACATCCACGCGATCGAGCATGTGCTGTATCCCGAGGTCGTGCAGATGCTCGCCGACGGTCGCGTCCACGTGCTGGACAGCGGCAAGGTCGCAATTGATGCGCCTCGCGGCTAGCGTCGCACAGTACAATTTAGCCGAGTAGTCAGGGTGGTCATTGGCGCCAAGGCGCAAGTGGCCACCCTTTGTTTTAGTAGTCACCTGCGACGTTCTTAAACGACTAGTCATTCAAGAACGTCGCAGGTGACTAGGTGAGAGAGGTGAGCGCATGGCGGATAACGAAGCTCTTTTTACGCCTGAGCTGGTGTTTTTTGATTGGGAGTGTGCGTCGCCGGATGAGGTGTTTGCGCTGCTCGAGGACGAGCTTGCCCCGCGCGGCTACATTGCCGAGGGCTGGCTTGACGCCGTCCGCACACGCGAGGGCGCCTATCCCACGGGGCTTGCCATGCCGGCGGCTAACATCGCTATCCCGCATACCGACCCGGGGTTTGTGGCTAAGCCCTATATTGCCGTGGTAAAGCCTGCCGCGCCTGTGACGTTTAACGCGATGGCGGGCATGGGCGCTCCGGTGCCGGCGCAGATCATCGTCAACCTGGGTATTTCCGAGCCGGGCGGCCAGGTCGAGGCCCTGCAGGCGCTCATGAACATCTTTATGGATGCCGACGCCGCAGCCGATGTGCTCGGCCAGACTACGCCCCAGGGTATGGTCGACGCCATCCGCCGCCACTTCTAAGGTGGCAGTTAGGCTTGTCCCCTTTGCACCAAAATGGTGCAGATTAACCTGTCCCCTTTGCACCAGGCGTGCTGCGGGGGCTGCGTTGTGACACAATGGCGTTTGTTCGATTCGTGATGCGAAAGGCCAACTATGGC
>CALFDL010000175.1 GCA_937950415.1 uncultured Collinsella sp.
GCCAGATATCCTGGTTAATAAAGAACTGGAAACTGCGCAGGTCATTGGGGCAAGGCGTAACCATAGAGCTCAAATGGTCGGCAGATCCGAGTACCTGCAGACCACGCTCTGCCGCCCAGTACACATTCTCCTCAATGGTCGAATATGCATGAGCAGAGAACATCGTATGGGTATGAATGTCACAAGAAAGCAGGTAGGGCATCAGGTCTCCTTATCTGGCACGGCCGTCGCTTATATTCATTGTACGCATAGCCTTCGATAGTCGTAAAACCACTCCATCCCAAAGACACAACGTCCATGACAACGGGGTCCGGCTTAACACCAAACCCCGTTTCACGTAAAACATTGTAGGCAGAGCGCTTTACTTTTAACGATACTCGTCCGCCAACTGTTTCCAAGCGGGTAGCGAATTGATAATCGTCTCGTAACTCACGCAGTAGCCCAAGCGGAACCAGCCCGGCATACCAAAGCTGTCCGAGGGAACCGCAAGCAACTCATACTTCTTTGCGCGCTCGCAAAACGCATTCGCATCGGGCTCCAACGCTTTCACCCATAGGTAGAACGCGCCATCCGGCTCAACATACGTGTAGCCGTACTCCGCCAAGGCGTCGGTAAGCGCCGTGCGGTTGCGTGCATAGGCCTCAACGCCACTCGGCTCATCGATGCAATCGATGATCACGCGCTGGAAGAGTGCCGGTGCGCACACAAAACCCAGCGTACGGGCAGCACCCGCAACAGCCGGCATCAGACGGGCAGCCTGCGAATTGGTGTTGGGAACCAAGATCCAACCCACGCGCTCACCAGGCAGCGACAGCGACTTAGAATACGAGTAGCACACCACGGTGTTCTCGTAGATCGAGGGCACCCAAGGCACCTCGGCACCGTACACGATCTCGCGGTACGGCTCATCCGAGATGAGCATGATCGGATTCTCGGGATCGCGCTGAGCGTTGGCCTCGCGCAGAGCATTGGCCAGTCGCGTCAGCGTGTCGCGTGTATATACGGCACCAGTCGGATTGTTGGGCGAGTCGATGATAACGGCAGTCGTCTTATCGGTGATCGCCTTGAGCACGTTGTCCACGCTCAGCTGGAACGTGTCTTCATCAGCAGGCGCCTCAACACACGTACAGCCGGCCTTCTCAATCCAAACGCGATACTCCGGAAAGTACGGGGCGATAACAATAACCTCGTCGCCCGGGTTCGTAACGGCATTGAGTGTGCAGGTGAGCGATGCCGCGGCGCCCACCGTCATAAAGACGTCCTTGCCCTCATAGCTCGTGCCAAAGCGGCGGTTGAGCGATTCGGCAACGGCGATACGGCACTGCGGCAGGCCCGGAGCGGGGGTGTAGCCGTGCAGCTGGTCGCTCGGCAGCTCCAAGGCCTTCTTAATGGACTCAGCCACAGCAGCGGGCGCCGGAACGCTCGGGTTGCCCAGCGAAAAATCGAATACGTTTTCCGCGCCGATTTGCGCCTTGCGCTCAAGGCCATAGCTAAAGATCTCGCGGATGATGGAGCTTTCCGCACCGCGAGCATACATAGTTTCGTTGATCATCTGTTCCCCTTTCGCATAGGCGCTATTGTACGCTTTAGCCGAGCAAAGTGCCGCAGCAATGTTGATTGGGGACAGACTTAAATGCGTGAAAACGCTCATTTAAGTCTGTCCCCAATCAACAGACGGCCCCATATCGCTCAAAAAAGCCT